>NZ_JBVHMU010000003.1:244613-644378 GCF_055558275.1 Streptomyces sp. NPDC025806
AGCTCCGGCCGGGGGCGGGGGGGGCGGGGGGGGGCCGGCCGCGCCGGCGGCCCCCCCCCGCGGCCCCCCCCCCCCCCCCCACGGCGGGGGGGGCGCCCCCCCCCCCCCCCCGGGGGGCCCCCCGACCCCTGTCTTACATGCGTATCGGTAGAGGAACCGATTTCTGTCAAGGGCTTGACGCCATGGGCCCCTTCAGCGGAGCTTGGAGTTCATAACTTGTACAAGGCCCGGTCACTGTCCGTGTGACGCGGGCCACGGACGGCTCATTTACGGGGGCCGCCCGCCAAAGGGCTAAAGGGTGGGATGAGTCAATGGAGACTCCGGGGTCGCAGTCGTCGCTGCACCGGGCCAATCTGGAGCGGGTCGTGCGCGCCGTGCGCCTCGCGGGATCGCTCACACAGGCCGAGATCGCCCGCACGACGGGCCTGTCGGCGGCGACCGTCTCCAACATCGTCCGGGAGCTCAAGGACGGGGGGACGGTCGAGGTGACGCCCACCTCGGCCGGCGGGCGCAGGGCCCGCAGCGTGTCGCTCAGCGGCGACGCGGGCATCGTCATCGGCGTCGACTTCGGCCACACGCACCTGCGCGTCGCGATCGGCAACCTGGCCCACCAGGTGCTCGCCGAGGAGGCGGAGCCGCTGGACGTCGACGCGAGCGCCGCGCAGGGCTTCGACCGCGCCGAGCAGCTGGTCGAGCGCCTGGTCGCGGCGACGGGCGTGGACCGTTCCAAGGTCGCGGGCGTCGGACTCGGCGTCCCGGGCCCGATCGACGTGGAGAGCGGCACGCTCGGCTCCACGTCCATCCTGCCGGGCTGGACCGGCACCAAGCCCGCCGAGGAGCTGGGCCGCCGCCTGGGCGTGCCCGTGCACGTCGACAACGACGCGAACCTGGGCGCCCTCGGCGAGCTCGTCTGGGGCAGCGGGCGCGGGGTGCGGGACCTGGCGTACATCAAGGTCGCCAGCGGTGTCGGTGCCGGTCTGGTGATCGACGGCTCGATCTACCGCGGCCCGGGCGGCACCGCGGGCGAGATCGGGCACATCACGCTGGACGAGTCGGGTCCGGTCTGCCGCTGCGGCAACCGCGGCTGCCTGGAGACCTTCACGGCGGCCCGCTACGTGCTCCAGCTGCTCCACTCGAGCCACGGCACCGATCTGACCATGGAGGGCGTCGTACGGCTCGCCAGGGACGGCGACCCGGGCTGTCGTCGGGTCATCGCCGACGTGGGCCGTCACATCGGCTCCGGCGTCGCGAATCTGTGCAATCTGCTGAACCCCTCCCGGGTCGTCCTCGGCGGCGACCTGGCGGAGGCCGGGGAGCTGGTCCTCGGCCCCATAAGGGAGTCGGTGAGCCGCTACGCGATCCCGAGCGCGGCGCGTCAACTCTCAGTGCTGCCAGGGGCGTTGGGCGGTCGCGCGGAGGTTCTCGGGGCGCTCGCCCTGGCCCTCAGCGAGATGGGGGATTCAACCCTTTTGGACGGGACCGCGTCCGCGCCCACACCTGCCTTCACTTAGAGAACGCATGACACCGTTGCCATCTCGTTAAGGATTTACTCCTTGACGATGGGGTTGCGGCCGAGTTGACTTCCGGCTACCTCGGCCGCAATGTCGCGGCCTCGTCAGGGAGGTTTCTGAAGTGAACACGCGTATGCGTCGTGCCGCCGTTGCGTTCTGTGCCACCGCCATGGCCGTGTCCCTCGCCGCCTGTGGCAGCGCGAAGGAGTCGGGCGACAAGAGCGACACCGAGAAGACCGCCGGCAAGAAGGGCGACGCCATCACCGTCGGCCTGCTGCTGCCGGAGAACCAGACGGCTCGCTACGAGAAGTTCGACAAGCCGATCATCGAGAAGCAGATCAGCGATCTGACCAACGGCAAGGGCAAGGTCGAGTACCTCAACGCCAAGCAGGACGCGAGCCTGCAGTCGCAGCAGATCGACACGATGATCACCAAGAAGGTCGACGTGCTGATCCTCGACGCGGTCGACTACAAGGCCGTCGCCAGTGGCGTGAAGAAGGCCAAGGACGCGGGCATACCCGTCGTCGCGTACGACCGCCTGGCCGAGGGCCCCATCGCCGCGTACACCTCCTTCGACAACAAGGAGGTCGGCAAGACGCAGGGTGAGGCGCTGCTCAAGGCCATGGGCGGCGACGCCAAGCCGAGCAGCAAGATCGTCATGATGAACGGCGCCGTCACCGACCCGAACGCCAAGGACTTCAAGGACGGCGCGCTCTCGGTGCTCAAGGGCAAGGTGGACATCGCCAAGTCCTACGACACCAAGGAGTGGAAGCCGGAGAACGCCAACGCCAACATGGAAGGCGCCATCTCCGCGATCGGCAAGGACAAGATCAAGGGCGTCTACTCGGCCAACGACGGCATGGCGGGCGGCATCATCACCGCGCTCAAGGCCGCGGGTCTGAGCAAGCTTCCCCCGGTCACCGGCCAGGACGCCGAGCTCGCCGGCGTGCAGCGCATCGTCACCGGCGACCAGTACATGAGCGTCTTCAAGTCGTACCCGCAGGAGGCCGAGACCGTCGCCAAGATGGCCGTCTCCATCGCGAAGACCGGCAAGGTCGACAGCGCCCTGAAGGCCGGCACGGTCGACAGCGGCACCGACAAGGGCATCCCGTCGGTCATCGTCCCGGTCGTCTCGCTGACCCAGGACAACATCAAGGACACGGTCGTCAAGGAGGGGTACTACACCCTCGGCGAGATCTGCACGGCCAAGTACAAGGCCGCCTGCGACAAGATCGGCCTGAACTAACCGGTCCGGCGCCCACGCGCCCCCTGAACGTCCGGCGCCCCGCCGCCGACAGCCCCGCAAGCTCACGGCGGGGCGCCGGACGAACACCCCCCTCTCAGACTTCACTTCTGTACAACCTCCCGCCGGGTCAGGCCTTTGGCGGCGAAGGAGATGGTTCACGTGTCCGCTACGCCCGTGCTGGCGTTGCGCGGGGTCTCCAAGCGATTCGGTGCCGTCCAGGCGCTCACCGACGTAGAGCTTGAGGTCCACGCCGGTGAGGTGGTCGCCCTGGTCGGCGACAACGGTGCCGGAAAGTCCACCCTGGTCAAGACGATCGCAGGCGTGCACCCCATCGATGACGGCGTCATCGAGTGGGACGGCAGGGCCGTCGCGGTCAACAAGCCGCAGGACGCCCAGGGTCTGGGCATCGCCACCGTCTACCAGGACCTCGCGCTCTGCGACAACATCGATGTCGTCGGCAACCTGTTCCTGGGCCGCGAGATCAAGCGCCGCGGTGTCCTCGACGAGGTCGAGATGGAGCGCCGCTCCCGCGAGCTGCTCGAGACCCTGTCGATCCGCATCCCGAGCGTGCGCATCCCCATCGCCTCGCTCTCCGGCGGTCAGCGCCAGGTCGTGGCCATCGCCCGCTCCATGCTCGGCGAGCCCAAGCTGGTGATCCTGGACGAGCCCACCGCCGCCCTCGGCGTCGAGCAGACCGCACAGGTGCTCGACCTCGTGGAGCGGCTGCGCGAGCGCGGCCACGCCGTCATCCTGATCAGCCACAACATGGCCGACGTGAAGGCCGTGGCCGACAAGGTCGCCGTCCTGCGCCTGGGGCGCAACAACGGCGTTTTCGAGGTCAAGAGCACCTCGCAGGAAGAGATCATCTCCGCCATCACCGGCGCCACGGACAACGCGGTGACCCGACGTGCGGCGCGCACCAACGGGGAGGCTCAGAAGTGAGCGTCGACAAGACCAACCCGAGCCTCGACAAGACCCCGGGGACCGTGGACGCGGCCCCGGCCGCCGCCGGCGCGTCCGTCGCGGCCGTCGACCCCCGCCTGCTCGTGCGCGAGCAGGGCTTCGCCGGCTACCTGAGCGAGTTCAAGCGGAAGATCAAGGGCGGCGACCTCGGCGCGATACCGGTCGTCACCGGCCTGATCGTCATCTGCGCGATCTTCCAGAGCCTGAACTCGGCGTTCCTGGGCGCGGAGAACCTCAACAACATCTTCGTCGCCATGGTCGCCACGGGCATGATGTCCGTCGGCATCATCTTCGTGCTGCTGCTCGGCGAGATCGACCTGTCGGTCGGCTCCGTCTCCGGTGTCTCCTCGGCGATCATGGCCGTGATGAGCATCACCCACGGCGTCAACGAGTGGCTCGCCGTGCTCACCGCCCTCGCGGCGGGCGCCGTCATCGGCGCCGTGCACGGCTTCTTCTTCGCCCGCGTGGGCGCCCCCGCCTTCGCCGTCACGCTGGCCGGCCTGCTGTTCTGGAACGGCTTCATGCTCCAGATCCTCGGCTCCAACGGCACGATCAACATCGACAGCGACGGCGTCGTCGGCAAGCTCACCAGCTACTACTTCTCCGACGTCGCCGCCGCCTACGGCCTGGCCGTCGTCGCGGTCCTCGCCTACTTCGTGCCGACGTACCTGGGCAACCGGCGCCGCGCCCTCGCGGGCATCCCGTCCCGGCCGCTCAGCGACATCCTGATGCGCACCGTGCTCCTCGCGATCGCCGTCTTCGGCGTCGCGGTGATCTTCAACCAGTACAAGGGCCTGCCGCTCGCGGTGCTGCTCTTCGGCATCGTCCTGGTCGGCAGCGACTTCCTGCTGCGCCGCACCGCGTACGGCCGCAAGGTCTTCGCGCTCGGCGGCAGCGTCGAGGCCTCCCGCCGCGCCGGTATCAACGTGACGGCGGTGCGGGTCTCCGTCTTCGCCATCGCGGGCCTGTTCGCGGCGGTCGGCGGCCTCTTCTGGGCCTCCAAGATCGCGGCGGCCAACCAGAGCGCCGGCTCCGGCGACCTCCTGATGAACGTCATCGCGGCGGCCGTCATCGGCGGCACCAGCCTCTTCGGCGGCCGCGGCCGCACCTGGAACGCGCTGCTCGGTGTCCTCGTCATCACCTCGATCCAGTACGGCCTGGCCCTCCAGGGCATCGCCACGCCGATCCAGTACATGATCACCGGTGGTGTGCTTCTCGCCACGGTCGTCATCGACTCGATCACCCGCAAGACCCAGAAGTCGGCCGGTCGCGCCTGACCGCCTGACCTGGCAGACCGTGCCCGGCGTCGACGAGGACGCCGGGCACCGTCGCGTCCGGGGGACACCCCCCGAACGCCCGGCCCGCCCGCCACCCCCGGCGGCGGAACATTAGACTCGACGGACCCGGCAAGCTCGGACAGGCCTGCCAGCTACACACCGCTCTATTGCAAGGAGGCACGGGTGCCGCTGCTGACCCGCATCACGGGACCGCGCGATCTGGACCGGCTCAGCCTGGAGCAGCTGGACCAGCTGGCGGGAGAGATCCGGACCTTCCTCGTGGACGCGGTTTCGAAGACCGGCGGCCACCTCGGCCCCAACCTCGGCGTCGTCGAGCTGACGATCGCCCTGCACCGCGTCTTCGAGTCCCCCAAGGACAAGGTCCTGTGGGACACCGGCCACCAGTCCTACGTGCACAAGCTGCTCACCGGCCGCCAGGACTTCTCGAAGCTGAAGATGAAGGGCGGCCTGTCCGGCTACCCCGCGCAGGCCGAGTCCGACCACGACCTCATCGAGAACTCGCACGCCTCCACCGTCCTCGGCTGGGCCGACGGCCTCGCCAAGGCCAACGAGCTGCGCCGCGCCGACGACCACGTCGTCGCCGTGATCGGTGACGGCGCCCTCACCGGCGGCATGGCCTGGGAAGCGCTCAACAACATCGCGGCCGCCAAGGACCGCCCCCTCGTCATCGTCGTCAACGACAACGAGCGCTCCTACGCCCCCACGATCGGCGGCCTCGCCAACCACCTGGCCACCCTGCGCACCACGAACGGCTACGAGCGCTTCCTGGCCCGCGGCAAGGACATCCTGGAGCGCACCCCCGTCGTCGGACGGCCGCTCTACGAGACCCTGCACGGCGCCAAGAAGGGCCTCAAGGACTTCATCTCGCCCCAGGGCATGTTCGAGGACCTCGGCCTCAAGTACGTCGGCCCGATCGACGGCCACGACATCGAGGCCCTGGAGTCCGCGCTGACCCGCGCCAAGCGCTTCGGCGGCCCCGTGATCGTGCACTGCCTCACCGAGAAGGGCCGCGGCTACCGCCCGGCCGTCGAGGACGAGGCCGACCGCTTCCACGGCATCGGCCCCATCCACCCCGACACCGGCCTGCCGATCAAGGCGTCCGGCGCCGACTGGACCTCCGTCTTCGGCGACGAGATGGTCCGCCTCGGCCGCGAGCGCGAGGACATCGTCGCGATCACCGCCGCGATGCTCCAGCCCGTCGGCCTGAAGAAGTTCGCCGAGGAGTTCCCCGAGCGGGTCTACGACGTCGGCATCGCCGAGCAGCACGCCGCCACCTCCGCGGCCGGCCTCGCCGCGGGCGGCCTGCACCCCGTCTTCGCCGTCTACGCGACGTTCCTCAACCGCGCCTTCGACCAGCTCCTCATGGACGTGGCCCTGCACAAGTGCGGCGTCACCTTCGTCCTGGACCGGGCCGGCATCACCGGAACGGACGGTGCCTCGCACAACGGCATGTGGGACATGTCGATCCTCCAGGTCGTGCCCGGCATCCGCATCGCCGCGCCGCGCGACGCCGACCAGGTCCGCGCCCAGCTGCGCGAGGCCGTCCAGGTCGAGGACGCGCCGACCGTCGTGCGCTACTCCAAGGGCGCCGTCGGCCCCGCCGTCGAGGCCGTCGGCAAGGCCGGCGGCATGGACGTCCTGCGCGAGCCCGGCAGCGACCGGCCCGACGTCCTGCTCGTCTCCGTCGGCGCGCTCGCCCCGATGTGCCTGGAGATCGCCGACCTGCTCGACAAGCAGGGCATCACCACGACCGTCGTCGACCCCCGCTGGGTCAAGCCGGTCGACGAGGCCCTCGCCCCGATGGCCGAGCGCCACCGCGTCGTCGTCACCGTCGAGGACAACTCGCGGGTCGGCGGCGTCGGCTCCGCGATCGCCCAGGCGCTGCGCGACGCCGGCGTCGACGTGCCGCTGCGCGACTTCGGCATCCCGCCGCGCTTCCTCGACCACGCCTCCCGCAAGGAGATCATGGCCGAGATCGGCCTGACCGCCCCGGACATCGCCCGCCAGGTCACCGGCCTCGTGGCGAAGCTGGACGGCCGCTACGAGCGCGAGACGGCCCCCGCCGTGGAGCCCGCCCGCGACTGACCCGCACCCGCGCACGCCCCCGGGCCGGCCGGACCTCCACAGGAGGTCACGACCGGCCCGATCGTGTGAAAGGACCCGGTCTCGACGCGCGCCCGCCGCCGACTGCCCCAATCATGGGCGTACGGCCATGGGTACGGAGGTACGCCGATGAGCGTCGACCAGCAGTCGAACGGGAACGGGAACCGGTCCCTGTTCCGGACCAAGACGGTCGAGCAGTCGATCCGCGACACCGAGGAACCCGAGCACGCGCTCAAGAAGTCCCTCTCCGCCTGGGACCTGACCGTCTTCGGCGTCGGCGTCATCATCGGCACCGGCATCTTCGTGCTCACCGGCAAGGTCGCCAAGGAGAACGCGGGACCCGCGACCGCGCTGGCCTTCGTCGCCGCCGGCATCGTCTGCGCGCTCGCGGCGCTGTGCTACGCCGAGTTCGCGTCCACCGTGCCGGTCGCCGGATCGGCGTACACCTTCGCCTACGCCTCCATCGGCGAGCTGCCCGCCTGGATCATCGGCTGGGACCTGGTCCTGGAGTTCGCGCTCGGCACGGCGGTGGTCGCCGTCGGCTGGTCCGGCTACGTGCGGTCCCTGATGGACAACATCGGCTGGCACCTACCGGCGTCGCTGGAAGGGCCGGACGTGCCGGGCGGCACCTTCGACATCCTGTCCTTCCTCCTGGTGCTGGTCCTGACGGCGGTCCTGGTCCTCGGCATGAAGCTGTCCGCGCGGATCACCGGCCTGGTCGTCGCCATCAAGGTCACCGTCGTGATGATCGTGATCGTCGCCGGCCTGTTCTTCATCGTCGGCGACAACTACAAGCCGTTCATCCCCAAGGCCGTCACCCCGGAGACCGGCGGCTCCTGGGAGACCTCCCCCCTGGTCCAGCTGATGTTCGGCTACGCGCCCACCAACTTCGGCGTCATGGGCATCTTCACCGCCGCGTCCATCGTCTTCTTCGCCTTCATCGGCTTCGACGTCGTGGCCACCGCGGCCGAGGAGACCAAGCTGCCCCAGCGCGACATGCCTCGTGGCATCCTCGGCTCGCTCCTCATCTGCACCGTCCTGTACGTGGCCGTCGCCCTCGTCGTCACCGGCATGGAGCACTACACGAAACTGTCCGTCAGCGCCCCGCTCGCCGACGCGTTCAAGGCCGCCGGGCATCCCTTCTACGCGGGCGTGATCAGTTTCGGCGCCGCCATCGGCCTCACGACGGTCTGTCTGATCCTGCTGCTCGGCCAGACCCGCGTCTTCTTCGCGATGAGCCGCGACGGACTGCTGCCCCGCTTCTTCTCCAAGACCCACCCGAAGTTCCGCACCCCGTACCGGCCGACCATCCTGCTCGGCGTGATCATCGCGATCGTGGCCGGCTTCACCAGCATCAACGAACTGGCGACGCTGGTGAACATCGGCACCCTCTTCGCCTTCGTCGTCGTCGCGGTCGGCGTGATGGTCATGCGCCGCACCCGCCCCGACCTGCCCCGCGCCTTCCGCACCCCGTGGGTCCCGGTCCTGCCGATCATCTCCATCGCCGCGTCCCTGTGGCTGATGCTGAACCTGCCGGGCGAGACCTGGCTCCGCTTCGGCGTGTGGATGGTCATCGGCATGGTCGTCTACTTCCTCTACGGACGCCGCAACAGCCGCCTGAACCCCGGCAAGCGCTGATCGCAGAAGCGTTCGACGCGTGCCTATGATGTGCGCGTCGAGCGGGGATGCCGTGCAGTCGACGCGGCGGGAACGGGAAGGTGAACCCAGCCATGCGGAGGAGGGGGACGGACTCCGCGGGCCTAGCCCGCGCCGTCGACGGCGCACCCGCCGGAGATGCCAAGGACGCGATAGGGCACCCGCTCTCGGGGACGGCCCGTGGCCGCTGGCTCACCCGGGGCAAGGACGGCCGGCTCACCCTCCACGCGCCCTCCGACGACGGGTTGCTGCGCTGGACCGAGCGGCGGCCCGGCGGCCCTGAATGGACCGGCCCCGACTTCTTCCCGGCCGAGCACCTGACCGACCACGTGATCGCGCAGGGCGCCGACGGGATCGTGCACCTCTTCGCCCGGCGCCCGCGCGCCGACGACCCCGGCGTCGAGATCGTGCACGCCATCCAGTACCAGTCCGGACGCCCCGTCACCGAGTGGCGCTCGCTCGGCAATCCGTACCGCACCGCGGAGAACGGCCGGAAGGCCGGCGTGCCCACCGCCGCCGTCGACACCCGGGGCACCGTCTTCGTCTTCCTGCGCAACGCGGGGCGCGGGCTGCAGCTGCGCCGGGAGCAGAAGGACGGCAGGTGGGGGCGCTGGGAGGACCTGCGCGGCTCCCGGCTCGGCGACGGCCCGGTCCCCGCGGCCACGTCGGACGGGCACGTGGAGGTCGCCGTGCCCTCCGAAGGGGGCGTACGCCACTGGGTCCAGGACGTTCCGGACGGCACCCTGAGCCCTGTGGACGCCCCGCACGCGTGCGGGGCGCTGGCCGGGTCCGGCACGGCCCTGGAGACGGGCCCCGGGCGCCTCACGTACTACTGGACCGACCCGGACTCCGCGTCGGTCGTGGCCCAGCGGCGCGGCGGGCCCGCCGTACCGCTCGGCGGCTCGCCCGGCGACGGCGCCCTCGCGGCCCTGCGCGCCCGCGTCGACGGCCAGGACTGCACGGTCCTCGCCCAGCGCGGGGCGGCCGGCACGCTGCTGCTCGGCGTCTGCGCCACCGAGGCCGAGGAGCACGGCATGTGGTGGTCCGACACGGGGGTGGCCTGCACCGGGGACCCGGCCCTGGTGCTCGACGCCCTCGGCCGCGTCGTCGTCGCGATCCGCGGCGCCGACGGGGCGCCGCGCCTGACCCGCCAGGACCCGGACGGGCCGGGCCTCACCCTGTCACCCCACTGGCGGCGGCTCTGAGGGCCGCACGGTGCGTGGCCCCACGGTCCGCGCACCCAGCACCTCCACCCGGGAGCGCAGTTCGCGGTCGGCGGTGACCACGGTGCAGGGCCCGCCGAGCCGTTCCACGAGTTCCACGATGTGGTCGTCCCCGCTGCCCGGCGCCGACTCCACCCGCACCCCGGGCACGGACTCGACCCCGCGCGCGGCGCCCTCGACGACCAGGATCACGTCGGTTCCCGGATGCTCGGCCGCGTAGTCCACCAGGCGGTCGCGGAGCCGGACCGCGGCGCCCTTGCGGTCGCGCCACCACCCGTCGGGGACGGACCCGACCACGTTCGCACCGTCCACCACCAGCGTCGTCATGACAGGCCGTCCCCTGCGCGCCACAGTCCGGCGACCCGGCCGAGCGCGGTGACGGCGCGGGCGGTGAGCCCCTCGTCCGTGCGGATCCGGTTGCTCAGCTCGACGTGCAGGAACGGCACCCCGTCCGCCGACGCCGCGCGGCCCTGCACATTGGTCCGGCCTTCAAGGGGGCAGGAGCGCGCCCAGGCCCGGCAGACGGCGAAGCCCTCGTGCCGCAGCGCGTCCGCGAGCCGGCGGCCCTCCGGGCGGGCGACCGAGCCGCTGCCCGTCGAGGCGATCACGTCCTCGCCCGGGGCGGAGGAGTCGGCGAACCCGTGCACCTGCACCGCGGGGAGCGAACGGCCCGCCAGCTCGTCGACGATCGCGTCGAAGACGGTGTCCCGGCGGTGCGCGACGTCCGCCGCGTCCGCGGCACCGGCTTTGCGATGCGCGCCTGCAATCAGCAGGATGCCGCCCGGCGTACCGCGCAGGACCCCGACGCCGACCCGCTCCGTGCCGCGGTCGGCGACCGGGTGCGGGACCTGCACCGTCCAGCGGCGGTTCGTCGGTGTGCCGTCGTCCGCGACGTACAGCCGGCCCCAGCCGCGCGGCGCGGGCCCCTCGTCGGAGCGGTCGGCGATCTCCGTGTACCGCTTCCCCCGCGCGGTGTCGACGACCGTGCGGAGCGTGAAGTCCTCGTCGGACAAGGCCTTTTCGGCCTGCTCACGCCGTCCGTCGAGCAGCAGGCCGACGGCGTGCGCGAGCGCGGTCCGGTCGCGCCGGGTGGGCGGGCGGTACCCCGTGTCCGGGCCGAAGCGCGCCGTCCAGTCCGTCACCCGGGTCAGCAGATCGGTCCCCGTGCGGGCGCCGGTGTGGGCGTCCGCGGTGTCCCCGGCGTCGCCCCGGCCACCGGCGCAGGCGGTGAGCAGGGCGCCCGCGGCGACGGCAAGGCCGAGGATTATTGCAATTGTTACCGTATTCGTCCGGTTGGCCGTCATAGTTGTATAAAGATAGCTCGGTGATCAGACGTCCTCGCTCCGCCTCCCGTCGCCGCCGCTTCGGCATACCCGGCGCCGCTCTCACCGTCCTCCTCGCGGGCACCGCGGCCTGCGGGCCGTTCGGTTCGGACGACGACGAGGCCGCTGCGGGCGGCAAGCCGACCTTCACCGTCGCCGCCGCCGGTGACATCCTCATCCACCCCCAGCTCACCGAGCAGGCCCGCAAGGACGCGATCGTGACGGGCAAGGGGGAGAAGGGGCTCGACTTCGGCCCGATGATGGCCGGTGTCCAGCCCGTCATCAGCAGGGCCGACCTGGCGATCTGTCACTTCGAGCCGGTCGCGGGCAGGCCGGAGGGCCCCTTCGAGAGCTTCCCCGCCTTCCGGGTGCCGCCGCAGATCGCCACGACGATCAAGGACATCGGCTACGACACCTGCTCCACCGCCTCGAACCACACGCTGGACCACGGCGCCGCCGGCGTCGTGAACACCCTGAACGTGCTGGACGCGGCGGGCCTGAAGCACACCGGCTCCGCGCGCAGCGCCGCCGAGGCCGCCAAGCCGCTGATCATGGACGTCAAGGGCGTGAAGGTCGCCCAGATCGCCTACGCGTTCGGCTTCAACGGGAACGAGATCCCCAAGGACAAGCCCTGGCTGGCCAACCAGATCGACCTGGACCGGATCGCCGCCGCGGAGAAGCGGGCCCGCGCGGCCGGGGCCGACGTCGTGATCCTCTCCATCCACTGGGGCCGTGAGAACCAGCCGAACCCCAGCCGCTCCCAGCTCCGGCTCGGCCGCCAGATCGCCGAGCGGACCGGGATCGACCTCGTCATCGGCCACCACGCGCACGTCGTCCAGCCGATGGAGAAGGTCGACGGCACCTGGATCGCCTACGGGCTCGGCAACGAGATCGCCCGGCACGACGTGCCCACCGGCCTGACCGAGGAAGGGGTCATCGGCTGGTTCGAGTTCACCCGCGACGGCGAGGACTGGGACGTCCGGGCCAGGTACGTGCCGACGTTCACCGAGATCCCGCCGGACCCGGACGAGGCGGGCAAGCTGCCGGAGGGGGCCGTCGCGGACCACCGGCTGATCGACGTGGCCGCCGCCCTGCGCGACGACCGCGAGCTGACGGCGCAGCAGCGCGCCCGCTACCGCCTCGCCTTCGAGCGCACCGAGGGCACGATGATGAACCGCGGGGCGGCCAAGGACGGCCTGGCTCCGCTGGAGAGCCTGCCGGAGTGAGCACGGGGCCCTCCCGGCCCCGGTCGTGACCGGTTCTGATCGCCAAACGTCCGCTTCTGCGTGACTTGGCTCACGTCTACCTACTTCTTGTACAACCCTTGCCCGGCTCTGGAAGTCGAACCTCCGGTTCCGGAGGTCGGACCTCCGGATCGTTCCGCGCGTGCCCGCGCTCCCGTGCGCACGCGGGGTCCGTCCTGCTTTCCGTCAGTTCCCTGATCAGCCAGTTCCCCGAGAAGACTTCCGTCAGTTCCCGAGAAGAGGAGCCCTCCGTTGGCCGCTTCGCGCACGAAGCGGCGGCACAAGGTCCGCCGACGTGCCGACATGTCCCTGCTGGGTGGCATACGTCCCCCCATCGCCGTGCTGTCGGCCCTGCTCCTCGCTCTCGCGGGCATCACCGCCCTCACCCTCGGACGCGTCTCCGACGACCGCGTGCCGAAGGCCGTCATGACGTCCCAGCAGCACTTCGCCGAGGACGGCGCCATCGCCCTGCGCGCCTCCGTCGACGAAGGCGTCACCGACCTCACCCGGACCGCCGCCCTGTTCAGCGCCGGTGACCCGGTGCCCGCCGACGCCGTCCTCGACAAGATCGGCAACGTCTACCAGAAGTGGACCGGCAGCGCCGTCGTCGAGATCCAGTCCGGCAAACTCCTCGCCGCCCGCGGCGAGAACGTGCCGCTGACCGCCGTCGACCGCACCAAGCTCTCCGCCGAGAACGGCCTCGCCCCGCGCATGGTCCGCCTCCAGAACGGCGAGACCCGGCTCCTCTCCTTCGCCCTGCTGACCTGGAAGGGACAGCCGCAGCAGCTGCTCGTCACCTCCACCAGCCTCAAGTTCCCCGGCATCAGCCTCGGCAACTTCCGCTCCATCGCGGTCATCGACGCCACCGGCGCCGTACTCAGCAGCGACGGCATCCCCGAGCCCGAGCAGGTCCTCACCGACCTCCAGCGCGCCGAGGTCAAGGAGTCGAACCGCCAGCTGAAGGCCTTCGCCGCCACCGCGGCCGACCGCGCCGGCCAGCACCCCGTCAAGTCCAAGGCCCCCGGCTCCGGCGGCTACCTCGGCGTCAGCGGCAGCCTCACCGGCGACCGCTACCTCGGTGAACGCCAGATCGCCGGCTACGCGTCGCTCGCCGCGGCCGAACCCGGCGAGTCCACCGTCGCCACCGGCCTCGGCCTCAGCGTCGTCGCCATGACGAAGGTCGCCGAGGACCCGAAGGTCACCACCAGCCCGGTCTTCGGACTCCTTGCCGCGGCGGCGCTCCTCGTGGTCGGCGGCCTCGCCGTCGCCTTCCTGCTCGGCACCGTGCAGCGCCCCCTGCTGCGGCTGTTCCTGGAGAGCCGCCGCATCACCCGCGGCGACCTCACCCGCCCGGTCACCGTGCCCCGGCGCGGCGAGGCCGCCCGGATCGGCGCCGCCCTCGAACGGCTGCGCCGCCAACTGCTCGGCGAGAGCCCCGAGGCCGGCGCCGGCCAGGCCCCTGCCGGGCACCGCCGCTTCGGGGCGCGCGCCCTGCTCGCGGTCGCCGCCGTGTTCCTGCTCGTGTGGAGCGGCCCGCTGCTGCTCCTGCTCAACCGGGCCGGGGACACCGTCGTCGTTCCCCAGCAGATGGTCAACGACCAGCGCGAACGCACGGACACCCTCAGCGACCGGGTGCGCCGCGCCCTCAACGAGGGCCACGCCGACCTCGCGTCCGTGGCCTCGCTGCTCGGCGACCGCACCCGGCCGTCCGAGATGACCGAGGTGCTCCGCCAGACCATGAACGAGCACCAGCGCTACGACGCCCTGTACGTCCTCGACGCGCACGGCGCCGTCGTCGCCAAGGCCGGCGGCGACGTCCACAGCCCCGCGGGGAAGGCCCCCTCGACCCGGCCCATCCGGGTCCTCGACGACCAGGGCAAGAAGCCGGTCGTCGTCGGCACCGCGGGACTGCCCGGCCGGGGCGGCGGCGCCGTCGTCGGCGAGTTCCGCCTCGACTTCCTGAACGCGCTGCTCAAGCGGCCCGGCCTCGGCGACGTCCGCGTCGTCGACGACCGGCGCCGCGTCATCGGCGGCAACACCGGCTACCTCGCCTTCCAGAAGCTGCCCGGCAGCCGCCTCGACGAACTCGTCGAGGGCACCAACCAGAAGGTCGGCCTGAGCGCGCGCCCCAGCGGCGTCCTGTTCCGCGACGGCGGCGACATCCGTATCGCGGCCGCCGCCCCGTTCGTCGGCGGCGGCGCCGCCAAGGAACTCGGCTGGACCGTCGTCAGCTGGCAGCCCGCCTCCGGCCTCGCCATCCCCGAGTACACCCGGCAGAACCGCACGGTCCTCGCCGGACTCCTCGGCATCACCGCCGCCGCGGCCTGCCTCGGCTGGCTGCACATCGTCGTCGTCCGTCCCCTGCGGGCCCTCGCCCGGCAGGCCGAGGAACTCGCCGACGGAGACCGCAAGACCGTGCTGTTCCCCCGCCACCACGACGAGGTCGGCGCCGTCACGCGCAGCCTCGAACTCGTACGGCAGCAGTTGGAGGAACAGCGGCACCAGCAGCGACGGCCGGGCGGCGCGCCACGCAGCCCCGCCGGAGCCGGAAGGAACCAGTAACCACCGTGCTCTTCCTCTACGTCGTGCTCGTGGTGTGCGGCGCCGTCCTGCTGATCGCCGGCGTGATCGAACAGCGGCGCCACTTCACCAACCTCGACCACATTCCGACCCGCGTGCTCGTCAACGGCATCCGTGGCAAGTCCTCCATCACCCGCCTGTGCGCGGGTGCCCTGCGCGGCGGCGACCTGACGACGGTCGCCAAGACCACCGGCACCGCCGCCCGCTTCATCCACCCGGACGCCACCGAGGAGCCGGTCTACCGCAAGTTCGGCATCGCCAACGTCGTCGAGCAGATCGGCATCGTGCGGCGCGCCGCCGCCTACCACCCGGACGCGCTCGTCATCGAGTGCATGGCGGTCATGCCGGCGCTCCAGGAGATCAACCAGTCCAAGCTGATCCGCTCCACGATCGGCGTGCTGTGCAACGTCCGCGAGGACCACCTCGCCGAGATGGGCCCCACCCTCGACGACGTCGCCCGCTCCCTGTGCCGCTCCATGCCGGAGAACGGCATCTGCGTCACCGCCGAGGTCGACCGCTTCCACATCCTCCAGGAGGAGGCGGACGCCCGGAACTGCCGGCTGGTCTACGCCGACCCGGAGATGGTCACCGACGAGGAGCTGCGCGGCTTCAGCTGGTTCACGTTCAAGGAGAACGTCGCCATCGCCCTCGTCGTCGCCGACCTCCTCGGGGTCGACCGGGCCACCGCCCTCCAGGGCATGTACGACGCCCCGCCGGACCCGGGCGTCCTCTCCGTGGAGCGCTACCGCACGCCCGACGGCAAGAAGCTCCGCTTCGCCAACGTCTTCGCCGCCAACGACCCCGAGTCGACGCTGATGAACATCAACCAGCTGCTCGACCTCGGCGCCGTCCACCGGCCGCTCAGCGTCGTCATCAACTGCCGCCCCGACCGCGTCGAGCGCAACGGGCAGATGGGCGAGATCATCCCCGAGCTCGACCCCGAGCACGTCTTCGTCATCGGCCACCCCGCCAAGTCCGCGATCGACGCCATCCCCGCCGCCTACCGCGACCGGGCCGTCGACCTCGGCGGCGACCGCCGCGACCCCGACGAGTTCATGGGACAGCTGCTCGGCCGCCTCGGCTCCGACTCCTCGCTCGTGGCGATCGGCAACATCCACGGCCAGGGCGAGCACCTCCTGGAGTACCTCGCCGAGCTCCCCGCGGACGAAACCGCCGACCCCGCCGACCCCGCCGAAGGCGCCACCGCCGACCCCGCCGCGCCGCACCGCGAGCACGTGGAGACGGTCCAGCTGTACGCCCCGCGCATCGACCCGTACCAGCAGTACCCGCAGGCGTACGAGACGCGGTACGCGACGCCCCCGGCGGTGCCGGTCCAGCGCGACGCCCGGAACCCGTACCCGCAGCAGCAGACGCACCAGCAGCAGTACCCCCCGCAGCAGAACCAGGGCGCCCACCCGGAACCCGTCGCCCCGCGCGGCCTGTTCGAGCCCGTGGTGCCGCCCGTCCCGCCCGCCGACGCGCACGACCCGTGGCACGACTCCGCAGGAGAGCAGCACCGTTGATCCCCTCCGTCCTCACCCCCGAGATCGCCGCGGTGGGCATCGCCATCGGCCTGCTGTTCTCCCTGGTCTGCTACCTGACCACGAACCTGTCGCCCGGCGGCATGATCACCCCCGGCTGGCTGGCCCTCACCCTCGTCGAGGACCTCCAGCGCGCCGCGATGGTCGTCGGCGTCACCGTCCTCACCTACGCCGGCACCCTGCTGATGCAGAAGTTCGTGATCCTCTACGGCAAGCGGCTCTTCGCGGCCGTCGTGCTGCTCGGCGTCACCCTCCAGGCCACGGTCATGATCGTGCTCTCCTTGGAGTTCCCGCTCATGTACGCGAACCAGACCCTCGGCTTCATCGTGCCCGGCCTCATCGGCTACCAGCTGGTGCGCCAGCCGAAGGGACCCACCCTCCTCGCGACCGGCTCCGTGACGCTCATGGCGTACGTCGTCCTGACCGCGGGCATTCTCCTCGGCTTCATGCCGTCCGCCTGACCGCCGACCCTTCGACTGCGACCGGAGCAGACCTCATGGCCCCCAAGAAGAAGCGCCCCGTCCTGCACGCCGTCACCGTGCTCGCCCTGCTCGGCGCCAGCGGCTGGCTCACCGTCGAGCTGAAGAAGGACGAGCAGGCCAAGGCGCCCGCCGTGCAGGCCGTCACCGACTCCCCGCAGCTCCAGTCGAGCACCGGGCAGAAGGGCGGCAAGCAGACCTGGGAGCGGCTGAAGAACCCCGAGCGGACCGTGCTGCGCGGCGAGGCCGGCCAGGTGCTCGCCACGTTCACCGACGGCGCCCGCACCGCCACCCTCAAGGGCCCCTCCCGCACCTTCAGCGAGCCCGCCAACACCAAGTCCCGCGTCGTGACGGAGGACTGGGTGCGGCTCATGCCGGAGACCTGGCGCAAGGGCGCCGAGAACGAGAAGTGGTTCAAGGACTGGTTCAAGGAGTTCTACGGCAGCGAGGAGGACGACATCTTCGCGTACGCCTTCCAGTACGTGGAGGGCGCTCCGGTGAAGAAGGACGACGAGGGACTCCAGTACGCGGGTGACGCGTTCTTCGGCCCGTTCAAGGAGGACGGCGTCGACCGCCTCGAACAGAACGACTTCTACGACTACCTCGGCACGCCGTACACCTTCCGCGACGGCACCACCCTGCAGGCCCACCAGGAGCGCCTGCGCTCGCTCGACTGCTCCGGCTTCATGCGCATGATCTGGGGCTACCGGGGCCGCTTCCCGCTGGCCGCCACCAACAAGATCGGCGACGGTCTGCGGCGCACCGCGGACGGCATGGCCCGCTCCGACATCGGCGTCGACGTCATCAAGCTCCAGGGCCCCGCGCCCTGGTACACGCGCCCGAAGAACATCGACGTCGTTCAGCCCGGCGACCTCCTCTTCTTCAAGATGGACCACCGCACGGGCAACCACATGGACCACGTCGCCCTGTACCTCGGCACGGACACCGACGGCCACCGCGTCTTCATCTCCAGCCGCAAGGAGGTCAACGGGCCGACCATGGGCGACAAGGGCGGCGCCTCCCGCATCGACGGCAACGGCTTCTACGCCGGCCTGCTGCGCAGCGCCAAGCGCCTGTAACGGCCCGCAGGACGACGCGCGAAAAGGGGCGCGGGGGACCGAGGATCAGCAACAACTGATCCGCGGTCACCCGCGCCCCTCAGCCATGTGGCCGGTGGGCCGGCGACCCGCTACGCGGGAACGCTGGCGACGCCCGCCTCCAGGAACTTCTTGCCGTTGACGCGCTCGGAGACACCCTCACGGTCCAGGTACGGCGTGATGCCGCCCAGGTGGAAGGGCCAGCCCGCACCGGTGATGAGGCAGAGGTCGATGTCCTGTGCCTCGGCGACGACACCCTCCTCCAGCATGAGCCCGATCTCCTGGGCCACCGCGTCGAGCACGCGGTCGCGGACCTGCTCCTCGGTCAGGACGACGTCGCCCTGCTTCAGCAGCGCGGCGACCTCGGGGTCCAGCTCCGGCTTGCCGGAGTCGTAGACGTAGAAGCCACGCTTGCCCGCCTTGACGACGGCCGCGAGGTTCGGGGAGACGGTGAAGCGCTCCGGGAAGGCGCGGTTCAGGGTCTCGGAGACGTGCAGACCGATGGCCGGGCCGACGAGCTCCAGGAGAACCAGCGGCGACATCGGCAGACCGAGCGGCTCGACGGCCTTCTCGGCGACCTCGACCGAGGTGCCCTCGTCGATGACGTTCTGGATCTCGCCCATGAAGCGGGTGAGGATGCGGTTCACGACGAACGCCGGGGCGTCCTTCACGAGAACGGCGGTCTTCTTCAGCTTCTTGGCGACACCGAACGCCGTGGCGAGCGCCGCGTCGTCCGTCTGCTCGCCGCGCACGATCTCCAGGAGCGGGAGGATCGCGACCGGGTTGAAGAAGTGGAAGCCGACGACCCGCTCGGGGTGCTTCAGCTTCGACGCCATCTCGGAGACCGATAGGGACGAGGTGTTGGTGGCGAGGATCGCGTGCGCCGGGGCGACGGCCTCGACCTCGGCGAACACCTGCTGCTTGACGCCGATCTCCTCGAAGACGGCCTCGATGATGAAGTCCGCGTCGGAGAAGCCCTCGGCCTTGTCCAGGACACCGGAGACCAGGCCCTTGAGGCGGTTGGCCTTGTCCTGGTTGACGCGGCCCTTGGCGAGCAGCTTGTCGATCTCGGCGTGGACGTAGCCCACACCCTTGTCGACGCGCTCCTGGTCGATGTCGGTCAGCACGACCGGCACCTCCAGGCGGCGCAGGAACAGCAGGGCGAGCTGCGAGGCCATCAGACCGGCGCCGACGACGCCGACCTTGGTGACCGGGCGCGCCAGGTTCTTGTCCGGGGCGCCGGCGGGGCGCTTGGCGCGCTTCTGCACCAGGTTGAACGAGTAGATGCCGGCGCGCAGTTCGCCGCCCATGATGAGGTCGGCGAGCGCCTTGTCCTCGGCGTCGAACCCGGCCTGCAGGTCACCGTCCTTGGCGGCGGCGATGATCTCCAGGGCGCGGTAGGCGGCCGGGGCCGCGCCGTGCACCTTGGAGTCGGCGATGAACCGGCCGCGCGCGACGGCCTGGTCCCAGGCCTCGCCGCGGTCGATGCCCTCGCGCTCGACCTTGACGTCACCGTTCAGGACGTTCGCCGTCCAGATCAGCGACTGCTCCAGGAAGTCCGCACCCTCGAACAGCGCGTCCGCGATGCCGAGTTCGAAGACTTGCTTGCCCTTGAGCTGCTTGTTCTGGTTCAGGCTGTTCTCGATGATGACCGAGACGGCCTTGTCGGCGCCGATCAGGTTCGGCAGCAGCGCGCAGCCGCCCCAGCCGGGGACCAGACCGAGGAAGACCTCGGGCAGCGAGAACGCGGGCAGCGCCTTGGAGACGGTGCGGTAGGAGCAGTGCAGACCGACCTCGACGCCACCGCCCATCGCGGCACCGTTGTAGTACGCGAACGTCGGCACGGCGAGATCCGAGAGGCGCTTGAAGACCTCGTGGCCGCCCTTGCCGATGGCGAGCGCGTCGTCGTGGTTCTTCAGCAGCTCGACGCCCTTGAGGTCGGCGCCGACGGCGAAGATGAACGGCTTGCCGGTGATGCCGACACCGACGATCTCACCGGCCTTGGCCTCCGCCTCGACCTGGTCGATCGCGACGTTCAGGTTCGCCAGCGAACCCGGGCCGAAGGTGGTCGGCTTGGTGTGGTCGAAGCCGTTGTCCAGCGTGATGAGGGCGAAGCGGCCCGCACCGTGGGGCAGTTCGAGGTGCCGTACGTGCGCGGACGTGACGACCTCGCCGGGGAACAGCTCGGCCGCACCCTTCAGAAGCTCGGCGGTGGTGCTCACTTGTCCCCCTCGAAGTGCGGGTTTTCCCAGATGACCGTCGCGCCCATGCCGAAGCCGACGCACATGGTGGTGAGGCCGTAACGGACCTCGGGCTGCTCCTCGAACTGGCGGGCCAGCTGCGTCATCAGACGGACGCCGGAGGAGGCGAGCGGGTGACCGAAGGCGATGGCGCCGCCGTACTGGTTGACGCGCGCGTCGTCGTCGGCGATGCCGTAGTGCTCCAGGAAGGCGAGCACCTGCACGGCGAAGGCCTCGTTGACCTCGAACAGACCGATGTCCGAGATCGACAGGCCGGCCTTGGCGAGGGCCTTCTCCGTGGCCGGGATCGGGCCGTAGCCCATGACCTCGGGCTCGACGCCGGCGAAGGCGTAGGAGACGAGGCGCATCTTGACCGGGAGGTTGTTCTCCCGGGCGAAGTCCTCGGAGGCGATGATCGAGGCGGTGGCGCCGTCGTTGAGACCCGCGGCGTTACCGGCCGTGACACGGCCGTGCGTGCGGAACGGCGTCTTGAGCCCGGCGAGGTTCTCGAGCGTGGTGCCCGGACGCATCGGCTCGTCGGCGGTGACGAGACCCCAACCGGTCTCGCCGACCTCGGCGTTGGTGTTGCGCACGGAGATCGGGACCAGGTCCTGCTGGATCTTGCCGTTCGCGTACGCCTTCGCGGCCTTCTCCTGCGAGCGCACGGCGTACTCGTCGGCGCGCTGCTTGGTGATGGTCGGGTAGCGGTCGTGCAGGTTCTCGGCGGTCATGCCCATGAACAGGGCGGACTCGTCGACCAGCTTCTCGCTGACGAACCGCGGGTTCGGGTCGACGCCCTCACCCATGGGGTGGCGGCCCATGTGCTCGACGCCACCGGCGATGACGGCGTCGTAGGCGCCGAACGCGATGGAACCGGCGGTCGTCGTCACGGCGGTCAGCGCGCCGGCGCACATGCGGTCGATCGAGTAGCCGGGGACCGACTGCGGCAGCCCGGCCAGGATGCCGGCCGTGCGGCCCAGGGTCAGACCCTGGTCGCCGATCTGCGTGGTCGCGGCGATGGCGACCTCGTCGATCTTGGCCGGGTCGAGGGCCGGGTTGCGGCGCAGCAGCTCGCGGATCGCCTTGACGACCAGGTCGTCGGCCCGGGTCTCGTGGTAGATGCCCTTCGGGCCCGCCTTGCCGAACGGGGTGCGGACGCCGTCGACGAAGACGACGTCCCTGACGGTACGAGGCACGATGGCTCTCCTCCAAGATGCGGGACGGCACTGCCGCGGCGCGCACCTGAGCGCGCGCTCACCCCTTCATGCTACTTGTGAGTAACCATGCTGCCCAGCCCCCGCGCCCGGAGCGGCGAACGTCACACTTCCGCTGGCCGCTCGGGACGGGTCCCGCCTCCTCGTGTGCGGGGTTCTGTTGGTCGGGCGGCTGCGGCTCTCGTTGTGGCTGGTCGCGCAGTTCCCCGCGCCCCTGGAAGGCAGCGGCTTCGCCGCGCCTTCCCCAGATGAAAGGTGCCCTGCGCCTTTGTCGGGGAGATGCGGCGCGCAGCGCCATGCATCTCAGGGGCGCGGGGAACTGCGCGATCAGCCCCCACTCAGCGGCAGTCGGCGAAGGTGGGGAGGAGCCCCCTGCCTGTCCCGGTGACGTCGCGGACGAAGGCGTGACGGCGCACCCCGCAGCGCCGCAGAGCCGCACCGTGATCGACGGCGACCACCACCGCGCCCGCGCCGAGCATCAGCAACCAGCACGCCCCGACCAGCCGCCCCGCAGGCGATCGCAGCCCGGCGAACCCCTCCCTCAGGCGCCGGCAGTGAAAGGGCACGTGCCGTTCCTCGTCGCCCAGGATGCGCCCGGCGACCTCGGCGAGCAGCGGATCCGGCGACCCGTCCCGCAGTGCCCGGTAGTACCTGAGGGCCACGACCTCCGCGATCATCAGCACAAGGAGTTCGAGCCGCAGCCCGAGCAGCCGCCGCAGCCGTACGAAGACGGCGTCACTCCAGTGCGAGCGCAGCGTAGGCGCGCCCGCCGCCCGCAGCACCTCCGCGAGGAGCCGCGCGTGGTTCTGCTCCTCGGCGACGAACAGCCGGGCCGCCCGCGTGTACGAGGGGTCGCCGGCCCGCGCCGCCTTCGCGAGCAGCGCCCCGCCGTCCCCGTCCTCGCCGACCTGGAAGCGCTGCACGCTGCGCACCAGGGCGCGGGGGAGCCGGGACCCCCGGGACCAGTCCGGGTCACCCTGCGCGGCCCGCCGCTCCCGCGCCTCCTCGAAGTCCCGCACCCAGTCCGCGTACTCCTGCCGGACCGCTCCCCACCTGTTTTTGAACATGCTCAGAAACTAGTGATCTCCGAGCCCGTCCGACACGGCGACGATGTCCGGATCCTGCAACAGACCCGCAGGGCGCCGCTCACACGTGCGTGGCGAGCGCCTTCACCAGGAGCGGGGTCACCTGCTCGACCTGCCAGCGCCGCGCCCCGTGCGAGGCCAGCGCCGCCGCCACGGTGTCCGGGTCCGCGGGAACCGGCGGCTCCCAGCAGACGCGGCGGACCGTGTCGGGCGTGATCAGGTTCTCCTGCGGCATGTTCAGCTGCTCGGCCAGCGCCGACACCCCGGCCCGCGCCGCGGACAGGCGCGCCGCTGCCGCCGGGTCCTTGTCCGCCCAGGCGCGCGGCGGCGGGGGACCGGTCAGCGGCTGGCCCGGCTGCGGCAGCTCCGACTCGGGCAGCTCCCGCGCCCGGTCCACCGCGGCCTGCCACTGCTCCAGCTGACGGCGGCCCATCCGGTGCCCGAAGCCGGGCAGCGCGGTCAGCGCGTGCACGTTCGCCGGCAGCGCGAGCGCGGCCTCGACGATCGCCGCGTCCCCGAGCACCTTGCCCGGCGACACGTCACGCCGCTGCGCGACCTTGTCCCGCGCCGTCCACAGCTCCCGTACGACCGCCATCTGCCGGCGCCGGCGCACCTTGTGCATGCCGGAGGTGCGGCGCCAGGGGTCCTTGCGGGGCGGGGCGGGCGGGGCCGAGGCGATGGCGTCGAACTCCTGGTGGGCCCAGTCGAGCTTGCCCTGCCGGTCGAGCTCCTTCTCCAGGGAGTCGCGCAGGTCGACCAGGAGCTCCACGTCGAGGGCCGCGTAGCGCAGCCAGGGCTCGGGCAGCGGTCGCGTCGACCAGTCCACCGCGGAGTGACCCTTCTCCAGCACGTAGCCCAGCACGTTCTCCACCATCGCGCCGAGCCCCACCCGGGGGAACCCGGCGAGACGCCCGGCCAGCTCGGTGTCGAACAGCTTCGACGGGATCATGCCTATCTCGCGCAGACACGGCAGGTCCTGCGTCGCGGCGTGCAGCACCCACTCGGCGTCGGCGACGGCGGCGCCGAAGGCGGAGAGGTCGGGACAGGCGACGGGGTCGATCAGCGCGGAGCCCGCGCCCTCGCGCCGCAGCTGCACCAGGTAGGCGCGCTGCCCGTAGCGGTAGCCGGACGCGCGCTCGGCGTCGACGGCGACCGGGCCGGTGCCCGCGGCGAAGGCCGCGACCACCTCGGCGAGCGCGGCCTCGTCGGCGATCACCGGCGGGATGCCCTCGCGCGGCTCGAGCAGCGGGACCGCTGTCCCTTCGGTCGGGGTGCTGGCTGCTGCGGTCTCTTGGGCGTCTGTCACCTGTCAAGGGTATCTTCACGTACGTACTGCTGACCTGCATGTTCCGGCCAATCGTCCCCTGACCTGCGCAAACACGTCTCGGTACGTCACAGTGGATCGCACCACTTCTCCGCCTCATGTGCCCTGAATGTGCCCTGATCTTGAGCGGGCAGGGCGGCTTACCTGGCCGGGTGTGCCCCTGTTGGAGAGGGTGTGAGGACGGCCCGAGGCCTACCGCTTCTCCGCGTGACTAGCAGGATGCGACGACGACGCGCGCCCGGCACTGACGAGCTGTCGAGGCTGAAACCCTTGCTGGATGCACTCATGGACGCGAGACAACCGAGAAGCTGCTGGGCATCAGCTCCCGAACCTCGGCAACTCTCGCGCGAAGGTCCGTTTCGGGCTGCACCCGGCAAGATCGTAAGCGTGTTTGGTCATCTGGTAACCGAAGTCCGCAAGGGCCTGACGCAGGGCGGCGCCTTTTGCTCGGCTTTCGCCAATGACTGAGACATCGGCTGTCAGGGCATAGGATTCTTGCGCATCGGACCTTTTGAGATCCTTCGGGGTGCATGGGACGTACACGGTGGCGAGTCTGGACGTAGCGAATGCCTCGACTTTTCCGACGGAAACGCGGGTCACTTTCTCGCTGTGTCGATAGTGGTCGACCCATGAAGTAATGGATGCGTCCGATACTCGAACCTCGCCCGAGACGATGGAATCCCCGCTTGTGCTGACTCTGCAGCCGAAGAGGAAATCTTCCCCCGTTCCAGTTGCTCCGGCATCTTGATCGGCGGACCTGGACGCCGGTAGTAGGGTTCCGATGATTCCTCTGTCCACCGACTTGTCGCAAACCATGCCAGGGAGCCGGTCGATCCCTTTCGTGAAAATTTGCTGATATCCGAGTATGCCGACGATCGACACTGCGACGAGCGTCGCTACGCCGGCGGTGAATGCCTTCCAGGTGTATTCCATGAGTTCATTTCCGCGCTCGTTCCTGTGGGGCGGTCTGTGGCGGTGTCGAGCGGTCAGCTGGTGCTGGGCTTGCCAGTGGGAATCGGCTCGTCCGAGGACCAAAAGTCAGATCTGACGTTGGGGCGCGGGATGGGATAGTCATAGTCGGGCCCGTTCGGCGGTGTAGTCGGCTCGCTGACGCTCGAACTCTTTACCCTCGGAGAGTCGACAATGAAGGAAACCTGACGCTGATCGCCGACGATCAGGCTGATTCCGAACCCGTCAGAAGACTGGAAGTGCATCGCGGGAAATTCCTTATCCTTGTTCACCGAGGTCATGCGGTAACCCTTGTGCTCCCATGACCTCTGCACCACGCCAATAAAGTTACCCAGGCGCTCTTCGGAGATCACGGTCATGACCATGCGCTCGCGAGATACGTCGTTCTCGCCCTTTGATGTGCCGCTGTGTGTCCAATGGACCGGTGGCTTGATCGCAGCGAAGGTTGCATCCAGGATGGCGTCCTCGTGTTCGGCGGCCTCCTGCATGGTGATATCCATTGTCTTCGTCCCGCGCCTCTCGGGTGAATCAGAATGTACGGCGTCACGCACGGTGTTGCAGCCCGTGACCAATAGGAGGCAGGTCAGGGCAGCGGCCATGAACCGCGGGTACCTCTTCATCGGGGGCGCTCCGTGGAAATGCTTTCAGGGTGTCCAGCGACGATTTTCCCGATATTTTCGGCAGACACGCTGTCTTTGGCTGGATTGAAATAGTTGGAGTGAGCGGGAGTTGGGTCGTGGGCGTCGCGGAACGGTTTCGGGCCGTCGTCCACGGCGAAGCGGTGAGCGCCGAAGTCGCGGCTGGCGGGATCCGTGCCGAACCAGCGATCATCGGGGTCATCGGTTATTCCGCCGGTTTCGTAACCCAATGCGCCGCCGATAAGAGTCCCCAGGAATCCGCTCCCGTGGACTGCTCCACTCACCATTCCGTGCTCTTCCTTGCGAGTGGGAAGTTTCGTGACTGGGTCGTTATCTGCTGCGCCGACGAATACGTGATCTTTTCCGACGTTCAGTTGATCAGCTGTGTCTGCGCCTGTGCCCGGACTTCCAACCAGGATGATGTCATCAGCGCCAGGGATTCCACCCTTCGTTTGTGCGGCTTGCCCAACGGTGAGCGAGCCGTAAGAGTGGCCAATGGCGGTGATGTGAGGATCGCTGGTTTCGTTGGTTGCTGCGATTCCCGCCATAAACTGGTTGTATGCGGGTGCACCGGCCCTCGCATCGTGAGCGCCCATCACGTCCATGCTCTGGGGTGCGTCGTAACCCAGCCATACGATGGATGCGCTGGACTTGTCGAATCTCTGCGCACCCTTGGCGGTATCTGCGGCTCGCTGCAAATCTGCCGTAGCGAAGTGGTGATCAAGTGACGTGCTTAGTCCCGGAACGTATGCGGAGACATTTCTCGACGTGTCCGGATTGCCGTAGCTCACAATCGCTCGCCCGTTGCCCTGGTCGCCGATCCCTAGAAGATAAGGAGGTGGAAACTTGCGATCGGGATGTTCGAGCTGGTACTGGATCGTGGTCAGTCCGTCCAGCATGGTCTGCGACTTCTCGTCCGTGCGCCCCTCCAGCTTCCCGATGAGTAGTTCAAGGTTTGCTCGATTGGCCTCGTCGCGCGCAACCGCGGGGATTCCGTCCAGGCTTCCGATCAGTTCTGGGAATGCGGCAAGGTATTCAGCGCGCTCAGCCTTGCTGAGGCCGTCCCACCACTCCTTACGTTCCTTCGGTGATGCATCCCTCGGGATGTCCCTGCCGGCTGATTCCGCTACGACATCCATATCCTTGGAAACGTCGGCCCAGGTATCAGAGGTGACCTGGAGACCGGGAGCAGCCTTCAGTTTTTGGAGTGTTGCGCTGTAGCGCTCGTCGATCTCGCGTGCCTCATGCAGGGCATGGGCGATGCGGTCTGCGATGCCTTGTGCCTTGGCGCGGTGAGGGTTAGGGCTCTGCAAACCTGGTGCGGCCGGCCCGAGTGCAGGGTCGTACTTACCGTCCGCGTCCTGGTAAAGGCCAGGGTTTCCGGCACCGATGGTGCCGTTGTTGCCCATGACGGCCCCGCCGGGCACCGGGTCGCCGGTGGCACCGTTCTCGCCGCCGGCTGGGTAGGTGATGCTTCCGTTGTCGTTGACGGTGTAGCCGAGGGTGAACGCCTCAGCGAGTGCACCGTTGAGGCGTTTCTGCGGGGCGCTGAGTTCGGTGGCGAGAGCATCCAGGGTGCCGCGGATGAGCCCGGCTTCGGTCTGGATGTAGTGGTAGTTGTCGCTGAGCCGCTTGATGCGCTTGACCGCTGAGCGGGCGGACTCCGAGTCCTGCGTCTTGGCGAGCCGACCACTCATGTCGGCGTCGACACGTTCACGCGCGTGGTCGGCGAACTTGGACGCGGTGCCCCAGCCGTCGGCGGCGTCGGTCAGCTCCGACAGCTTCAGGTCACGCAGCTGCTGCCAGGTCAGTGCGGATTCCGCAGCCATCGTCTACTCGCCCCTCCTCGTGCCCGGCACGCTAACAGCCCTGGCCTTGTTCCCCACCTCGGCGTCCAGCTCGCCGAGGTCCACCGCCACCTTGCGCAGTTTGGGCTCCAGCGATCCACACTCGTGACTGACCCGGCCAAGGCGCTCCTGCCACGACTTGCTGACCGCCTTGAGGGAGCCGAGGCTGGCCAGGCCCGTGAGGCCACCGCCGATCCCGTCGTGGGCCTTGTCCAGGTCACCTCGGGTGGAGCGTGTGCTCCGGTGAAGCTCATCCGAGGTACGGGACGCATCCGTCCACGGGCCGCCCTTGTGCTTGAGCCTGTCGCCACCCCCGCCGCCTGACGGCTTGGAGTAGCCCCCCTCGCCCTGAAGGCCGTTGAGCTGCATGTGCGTGGTGTGCCGCTCGGCGGCCTGCGCCTTGAGCTGTTCCCACTCGTCCCACGCCATCGGCGATCGTCCTCCCCGTGTCCCGGGCCGAGCCCGGGAGAGCCCCGTTTCCACTGTGCGTGTCTTGTGAGGTTGCCGAGACAGACGTTACGGGCCGGGTGCGCTGCGTCACGTCCGCCGGATCACTCAAACCGGCCCTGAGTATCCGTACCTACGTCCCGCACCGTTGGCGGAACACGGGCACGTGATTCCGCCGCGGCCTAAAACGATCGCCGCTCATCCTGGCCGTTCGTGCTGCTCGGGCCGTAGGCCGGCGGCGGACCGTACGGCGCCTGGGGGCCGGCAACATGTCCGGATCCGGCCGCGTGCTTGCGGCGCCGCATCACTGCGAGACCGGTGACTGCGCCAGCGACAGCCACGCCTCCGACCCCGGTAGCCACCCAGACCGTCGTGTTCGACGACGAGCCGTCCTTGGCGGCGACTGTCTGGTCCGTGCCACCTGCTGCGGTGGCGGGCGACGCTGACGGAGCTGCTGAAGCCTTCACCGGGAAGTCCGGCAGCGGATACCGGTTGGCAGGACCCGGGTCACCGGGGTTGGTCAGGGCGATGCGGGGGCGGACGATGCCGTAGCCGATGGCGTCCGTGCGCTTCGAGCCGTCGACTGGCGCGCCGATGGTGTTCAGCATGACGCGGAGCACTTGGTTGTTCGTCCAGTCCGGATGCGCGGACCAAATGAGTGCAGCGCTGGCAGAGGCGAGAGCAGTGGCGTCGCTCGTGCCGTGCGATGTGCAGAGGCCGGTCTTGCCGGCGCAGGCTGTGACCATGCCCTCGCCGGGTGCGGCCATGTCCACCTGCGGTCCGTATTCGGACTCCGAGGTCCGCTTGAGGTCCTTGCCGATGGCAGCGACGCCCACTACCCCGGGTGTTGCTGCCGGGTACATGACCGGATTGCCCGATGCTCCCTCGTTGCCGGCGCCGGCGAAGACCAGAGATCCTTTGTCCAACGCGTACTTCACTGCCGCAGTCAGCTGCGGTGTGCTGAGTGTCGATCCCTGCGAGACGTTGATGACCTTGGCGCCTTGGTCGGCAGCGAAACGGATCGCGGTTGATGCGGCTTTGACAAAGACTTTGTCGCTCTCGGCGCCCGGGAGCTGGTCAGCACGAGGAAGACGCACAGGGAGGATCTTCGCTCCGGGCGAGAGTCCGAAGGAACCGGTCTGTGCCCCCCTCGCACCGGTTGCCGCAATCAGCCCAGCCATTGTTGTGCCGTGGCCGTCGTAGTCGGTGCGCTCGTCACCCGTCTCGTTGGTGGCCAGGTCTTTGCCGGGCACGACGCGCCCCTTGAGGTCGGGGTGATCCGCCTTCACCCCGGTGTCGATGACGGCAACGGTGATGCCCTTGCCCGTGCTGATCCTCCACATCCCCTCGGCTTTCATGGCGTCGAGGTGCCACTGCTCGTCGCGGACGGACGCCGCGTGAGCAGGGACAGTTGCGATGCCGGTCAGGAGCAGTGCGGCGGCAGCCACGACCGTGCGTCGGACGTGGGGGCGAAAGCTGTGCATAGGAACGGTTCCGTTTCCTGCGGTGCGGGCTGTCAGTCGACGGTTGGGGGCACGATACGGCGTCCGTCCGGCAGCCAGGTTTCCTCGTCCTCGGCCACGAAGCCCGGGCGCTGATCTCGTCGCTCCTGCTTGCGGCGGCTCTTGGGATCCCGGTTCGGGGAGCCGGAGCCGCCCGCGATGCCGTCTCGGGACAGAGCGGCGCTGCCGGGTACTGCGCGTTCGCCGGTGTTCGTACGGGAGGCGGGCCGCGCGGGCGGGGCGCCGACGACGCCACGTCCTGGTGTCGAGGGGCGTCCTCCCGCCGGTACCTGGTTTGACGGCGTGACTGCGCGGCCGGTACCGGGCTGGGCGGCAGGCCCTGACCGGGCCGCAGACTGAGTTCCGGGCACGATTCGGCTACCTGTGGACGTGCCTTGGACACTCCGGCCGACAGGTTGACTCCCTTGCGCAGGGCGACCGCCGGCGGTGGTGCCGCCCGAGGCCTCCCGGCCGACGACCGTGCCGCGGTACGGCGTCGGTCTCCCGGGCTGAGGCTGGGAGGGGCGGCCACCGTGGACTCCGTTGGAGGTTCCAGGCGTGCGGCCGTACGGGGTGGCAGGTCCTGCTGCTCTTCCGGTGCCGGATGCTGGTCCGCGGCCCTCTGCGAACCCGGTGGCGCCAGCTCTCGGCCCAGTGGTTCCCTGGACGGGTGCTGTGGGCCGCGCGGTGGCCACAGACCGGCCCTGACCTGGTACCTGCGAAGTCCCGGACGGCAGCCTCTTCGCCGTCCCACCGACCGGCCTCACGGTGCTCTTGGCGCCACCCATCATCGGTGGCACCGGTGCGGTCGGAAGACCAGGAGCGTGCGCAGTCGGACTGTGGACGGGCTGCGACGTTCCGCCTACTGGGCCCGTGGTCCGAGTGTCAGGCAGCGTGGCCGCGGAGTCGATGGTGGTGTGCGGAACGCTGACAGGTTCCACGTGAGGCGTGGTGCTTGCCGACACCCCGCCGCGGTGTTCTGGCGGCGGAGCCTGCACGACATGCGCGCTCCCGCCCATCGGCGCGCCACCTACGTGTCCAGACCCTTCTGATGTGCTGTTGGCGCCAGTTGCCCCAGGCAGCTCTCTGTCGCTGCCTCCACCGAAGCTTTGGGCTCCCGGCACGATCGCATCCGGCGGCGGTGGGATCTTCGGAGGCTCCAGCGCATTCATCCGCTCCGCGGACTGCTGATACGCCTGCCCCAGCTTGGTCATCTCGGCGGCCGCCTGCTCGCGTACCGCCTCCTTCTGCGCCGTGGCCTTCGCCAGCACCTTCGCCGCGTCCGGGTCGTTCGGTGCGGACTTCGCGGCGTCGATGTTCGCCTGGGCGCCGCCGTCGTCGCGGGGAATGGACGACTGCGTACGGGCGATGGCCTCGGCGGCATGCGACAGGAACTGGCCGGAATCATCGCTGTAGTCGGCGATGCGCAGGGTGGCGTTGGCCAGGTCGCCGCCCCAGGCGCGGAACGCGTCGGCGCCCTTGCCCTTCCACTCCACATACTGCGGGCGGGTCTTGAGTTCGCCAGCGATCTTCTCGATCTCCTTGGCCGCCGCGATCAGCTTGTCCGCACCGGCCTGGACCTGGGCGGGATCCGCCTTGTCGAGCCAGGCCAGCATGGCTTCGTGGGTCATACCGTCGAACGGATTGTTGCCCATCTCAGATGCCTCCCGCGGTCTCGCCGCCTGATGCTTCCGCCGCAGATGTGCTGCTGCCCTCGGCGCTGCTCTTGTCTCCGCGCTTGGGAAGGTCGGGCACGTAGTCGCCGCCGTAGCTCTTCTTGGCCTCCGTCGTGATGGCGCGGAGGCGGTCGCGAACGTCGGCATCGACGTTTTCGTAGCCCTTGTGGGAGGCGACGACTGCGATGCCCATGCCCTCGATCGAATCGGACAGGAGCTTGGAGAGTTTCTCCAGCTCGCTGATCACTTTCTCGTGGGCGCCGCCGAGCACGTCGGCCGAGCCCCAGGCTCCCTCGCCGCCGCCGAAGCTGCCGCGAGCGGGCTGGTCAGTCCCGACCCGGTGGGCGCTCGCGGGTGATTCCTTGAGGTCGCGGATCAGCTCGTCGATTCGCTTCTGGAACTTCGTGAATGACGTCAGCTCCGTGATCATGTCGGCAGCCGCGTTCGCGGCGTTCATGGCCGCGTCGGCGATGCCCGACGACCAGGAGCTGCTGTCCCCCGTGGACACTCGCTCGCCCTCCTCAACACCCCGTGGTTTGTGGCCAACCGCCGTGACACTAGTGGCGTTTGCTACTACTGCACATGAGTACCTGTACTCACTCACCCCCAGGTGCGGGACTTGGCGCGAAGCCACCGTCCCGTAACCGAGTCTGCCTGCCCGGTGGGCCCCTCCCGAGGCCGGTGGTGCCGGCACACGCCCGTCTATGCAGGACACTCCACCATCGTCTGAGGAGCGGACTCTGCAGGGCTCGGCGGACACTCCCCTGCCCTTGGGATGGGACCCACACAGCATGTCCCCGACCGATGCGTTCAGACCGGCTAGGGAGTGCCGCCTTTCCGGGGACGGGGGATGTGGCCCCGGAAAGGCGACGCCCACAGGCTCAGACTCCGAAACAGGCCGACGCTCGTGCCGTCGCCTTCTCGGTGCCCCAGACCCTGGGTGGGACGCGCCACCCGGAGCGCACTGCGCTCTGGGGCGGGAGTGGGCCCCAGGCCCAGCCGACGCGTTCCCTGTCCGCCGCATCCGAAGTGGGTGAGGCGAGCGAGACCAGTGTGAAAGCCGATTGCCGCCCTTGTCGTGCATGGTCACCGCCCCATGGCTGAAACCAGTGGGCACTGGAATCTGGCGCGGACGTATGTTTCGCCGAGCTTGTGACCGGGGGCGAGGCATGCGGAGGTGGGCACTGCTGTCAGCGAATGGCTTGCAAGCGCCGTATGGCCAGGCTGAGCTGCAACAGGCTGCGTTGACGAGCTGGGCTGAGGGGAAGGGGGCGGACTGGTTGTCCAAGGGGATGTGGTGGGGGTGTCGTCAGGGCCGCTGCCCGCTTTCGATCAGTCGCCCTCGTCGGCGAATGCCACTTCGGCGGCGGGGCGTGCCTTCATCAAGGTGTCCACCAGTGGTGTGTGGGCTCGGCGTGATGCGCCCTGCGGTCCCTATCGAGGCTGGACCTGTCAAATTTTGCATGTCAAGAGGTATCGAGAAGAAAGCAAAAAGGGTTGATATGCGCTCATGATGATGCCAATCTGGGGGCATGGCATCCAAGAGGAATCCGCTCGGTCCGGTCGGTGACGTCGTTCGGGAGAACGTGAAGGTCCTTCGTGAGGAGCAGAATCTGACCCTGGCCGAGCTTTCCCGGCGACTGTCGAACTTGGTGGGCCGACCGATTCCGACCCTGGGCCTCTCGCGGATCGAGAACGGAGACCGTCGTGTCGATGCGGACGACCTCGTTGCCCTGGCGGCCGCGCTGGGGGTGTCTCCGGTGACGCTGATGCTGCCTCGCGAAGATCCAGGCGGTGCCGTACCCCTGGCGGAGCACTTGACCGTCCCGAGTTGGCAGGTCGCTTGGCGCTGGATGCACGGTCAACTGCCGCTCGCTGCCCGGGCGGACTGGGTTGACCGGCTCCCGTGGCTGGCGGCGAACCAGCCTTACCTCACAGAGGAAGAGCTGCAGCGAGTCGTCTTTTCGCAGCCCACCCAATGGGCTGTAGAGGCCCTGGAGGGAGATGTTGACGATGGCTCAGGTGGTTGACAGGTGGCACCTTTCCCGGCCGCAGGCCGGAGCGGAGCCCTGCGGGGAGCACAGTAGTAAGACCAGGCCTCTGGTGGCGTCCGCCGACCACGGAAAGGGCAAGCGCTGGCAGGTGCGGTACCGCGACGTCACGCGGCGGCAATGTAAGGAGAACTTCGCGCGCCGGCCGGAGGCGGACGCGCGGGCTGCTGCCGTCGAGACCGATCTCAACCGAGGTGAATTCGTAGACCGCCGGGCGAGTCAAGAGACGTTCCGCACGGTGGCCGAACGGTGGAGGGCCGTTGCTCACCACCGTCCGACCTCGGCGGCGAGTGCCCGGCAACGGCTGGAGAACCACATCTATCCGGCGCTCGGCGACAGGCCGATCGCGGACATCCGCCCGTCGGAGATCAGTGCGTGGGTGAAGGGGCGCTCCGAGGTACTCGCGCCCCTGAGCCTGAAGAACACGTACGCGATCATCAAGGCCGTCATGCGGATGGCGGTGAGAGACGGGAACATCCGCACCTCACCCTGCGACGGCATCAAGCTCCCCGTGTACCGGCGGCCCGAGGTCGTGCCACCCACCGACGAAGCCGTGCGCGCGCTCATCGGCGCGGCTCCGACATCACGAGAACGTGCTGTGATCTTTCTCGCAGCGGCGTCCGGGCTGCGGCAGGGGGAGCTGTTCGGGCTCGAAGTGCGTCACATCGACTTCCTTCGCCGCGAGGTGCGGGTGGAGCAGCAGCTCTCCGAGGTCACGGAGACCGGATCCGGTGGCCCGTACCTCGGTCTTCCCAAGACTCATGAGTCGACTCGGACGGTGCCGCTGGCTCAGGCCGCAGTCGATGCCGTCGCTGCGTACCTCGCCGAGTACCCGGCCCGGGAAGTCGAGGTCTGGGACCGTTCGAATCCGCTCAAGCCGGTGCAGCGCGTCGCGCGTCTGGTGTTCGCGAACGCCGCTGGGCGGCCCATGCGGCGCTCACCGTGGGGTCGGACATGGTCGGGCGTCGTGCGGCGCGCGAACGCCGCTCTCGAAGCCGCAGGGACGGAGGAGCGCATGCCCTCGGGGACGACGATGCACAGCTTGCGTCACTACTACGCGAGCCTGCTGATCAAGCGCGGCGAGAACGTGAAGACCGTCCAGCGGAGGCTCGGGCACTCGAAGCCCTCCATCACGCTCGACACCTACACCCACCTGTGGCCCACCGACGAGGACACGACCAGGGCGGCCGTCGATAAGGTGCTCGGCAATGTGCCCCCGATGTGCCCTGATCATGGTGCTGCCTGACTGAAAGTGCAGGTCAGTCAGGATGCGTTACAGATCAAGGGTATCTGTCAACCGACGACGCCCGTCGACGGAACGTTCCGTCGACGGGCGCTGAAGGCGTGTGAACCGGAAGGATCCGGCCAGTCTGTGATCAGTGGATGATTCCGGTGCGCAGGGCGACCGCCACCATTCCGGCCCGGTCGCCCGTGCCGAGCTTGCGGGCGATGCGGGCGAGGTGGCTCTTGACGGTCAGGGCGGACAGGCCCATGGAGACGCCGATCGCCTTGTTCGACTGGCCTTCGGCGACGAGCCGCAGGACCTCCACCTCACGGCCCGACAGCTCCCGGTAACCGCCCGGGTGGCTCGGGGCACCCGGGGGGCGGCGGTGCATACGGGCGGCGGCGGAACCGATCGGGGCGGCGCCGGGGCGGGTGGGCAGTCCGACGTTGGTCCGGGTGCCCGTGACGACGTAGCCCTTCACGCCGCCCGCGAGGGCGTTGCGCACGGCGCCGATGTCGTCGGCGGCGGACAGGGCCAGGCCGTTGGGCCAGCCCGCCGCCCGGGTCTCGGAGAGCAGGGTGAGGCCGGAGCCGTCGGGGAGATGGACGTCTGCGACGCAGATGTCACGGGGGTTGCCGATGCGGGGACGAGCCTCCGCGACGGACGAGGCCTCGATGACGTCGCGAACACCGAGCGCCCACAGATGGCGGGTGACGGTGGAGCGGACGCGCGGGTCGGCCACGACCACCATCGCGGTGGGCTTGTTCGGGCGGTAGGCGACCAGGCTTGAGGGCTGCTCGAGGAGAACGGACACCAGGCCTCCTGGGGTGCGGGACGGAGCCGGCTCTGGGGATGAAGCCGGGATGAACCGTGCTTTCAAGGTCACAGAGGTCTTCGGCACCAAACCTGCCTGGCTTTAGAGAAAGATCACGATTTGGTGAGTAACAATTCACGCAATTCGGACGCACTATCGATCATCCGAAGATCGAACGAAGATCGAAGCGATCCGAACCGGAGCGGCCGTGATCGTCCCGTGGGGGCAAACGAGCGTCGGCCGCGTCGGACACTCGCCCGACGCGGCCGAAAAAAGCCCCTGCACACGACACCTTTCAGGACGGGCGCGGCCCCCGGCGCTGAGGCAGCGTCACCACCGAGCCGTCCGACCCGGGCTGACCGGAGGGCACCGGCGGCAGCCCCGCCACCTGGCACAGCAGCTCGCACCACGCCGCGAGATGCGCCGCCGTGTCCGGCACCCCGCCGAGCCCCTCGCGCGGCGTCCACGACGCCCGGATCTCGATCTGCGAGGCGGCCGGCCGGTCGCCGATCCCGCCGAAGTAGTGCGAACTGGCCCGGGTGACCGTGCCCGACGGCTCGCCGTAGCCCAGCCCGCGGGCCTGCAGCGCGCCGGTCAGCCACGACCAGCACACGTCGGGGAGCAGCGGATCGGCCGCCATCTCCGGTTCGAGCTCCGCGCGCACCAGCGTCACCAGGCGGAACGTTCCGTGCCAGGCCTCGTGCCCGGCCGGGTCGTGCAGCAGGACGAGCCGGCCGTCGGCCAGATCCTCCTCGCCGTCGACGACGGCCGCCTCCAGCGCGTACGAGTAGGGGGCGAGGCGCTGCGGCGGGCGGGTGGGATCGATCTCGATCTCCGGACGCAGTCGCGCGGACCGCAGGGCGTCGACCGCCGTGCGGAACGGAAGGGGGGTGGGGTCGTCCTCGTGTGCAGCGTTCATGTCCCGAGCGTTCTGCCCCTCCCGCACCGATTCACTCATCCCGGACCGCCCGTCCGGGCCGTCGGACCGTCGTCCCTGAGCCGCAGCCATGCGGGGAAGATTAAGGGGAAGTCGCGCCGCGCGCAGGCAGGGACACCCGCCAAGGACACCGTCTCGGCCCGCGCGGCGGCCGTGCGAGACTCTCCGGTGTGAGTGCCAATACCGAGGCCACGGGCCAGCAGCCGTCAGCGACGATCGAAGCCACCAGGGAATCCGCCTTCATCAAGGCGTGCAGGCGCGAGCCCGTGCCGCACACGCCGGTGTGGTTCATGCGGCAGGCCGGGCGCTCGCTGCCGGAGTACCTCAAGGTGCGCGAGGGCATCCCGATGCTCGAGTCCTGCATGCGGCCGGAACTCGTCGCCGAGATCACGCTGCAGCCGGTGCGCCGCCACAAGGTCGACGCCGCGATCTACTTCAGCGACATCGTCGTGCCGCTCAAGGCCATCGGCATCGACCTCGACATCAAGCCCGGGGTCGGCCCCGTCGTCGCGAACCCGATCCGCTCCCGCGCGGACCTCGCGCAGCTGCGCGACCTGACCCCGGACGACGTCGCCTACGTCACCGAGGCCATCGGCCTGCTCACCGCGGAGCTCGGCTCCACCCCGCTCATCGGCTTCGCCGGCGCGCCCTTCACCCTCGCCAGCTACCTCGTCGAGGGCGGGCCGTCGCGCAACCACGAGCACACCAAGGCCCTCATGTACGGCGACCCGCAGCTGTGGGCCGACCTGCTCGACCGGCTCGCCGAGATCACCTCCGCCTTCCTGAAGGTGCAGATCGAGGCCGGTGCCAGTGCCGTGCAGCTCTTCGACTCGTGGGTCGGCGCGCTCGCCCCGGCCGACTACCGCCGCTCGGTGATGCCGGCATCCGCCAAGGTCTTCGATTCCGTCGCGGGCTACGGCGTGCCGCGCATCCACTTCGGTGTCGGCACCGGTGAGCTGCTCGGGCTCATGGGCGAGGCCGGGGCGGACGTCGTCGGCGTCGACTGGCGCGTCCCGCTCGACGAGGCCGTCCGGCGTGTCGGCCCCGGCAAGGCGCTCCAGGGCAACCTCGACCCGGCGATCCTCTTCTCGACGCCGGAGGCGGTCGAGGTCAAGACGCGTGAGGTGCTCGACGCGGCGGCCGGGCTGGAGGGCCACGTCTTCAATCTCGGCCACGGTGTTCTTCCCACGACCAACCCCGACGCCCTGACCCGCCTCGTGGACTACGTCCACACGCAGACGGCCAAGTAGCCCTGGCGTTCGGGTCGGCCTCGGCTGCGGCTCGCCGCCGTAGGGGCCGACGATCGTCGCCGGGTGCCGCCCGGTGGGGCTTCTCGCGCAGTTCCCCGCGCCCCTGGGAGGCACGCTCCGCGTGCCCCAGGGGCGCGTCGGCGGCAGGGCAAGGGTGCCGGTCAGGCGTTGCGTACTGCGCTCACCGCCTTGCGGGACGCGACCAGGATGGGGTCCCAGACGGGGGAGAAGGGTGGGGCGTAGCCGAGGTCCAGGGAGGTCAGCTGTTCCACCGTCATGCCGGCGGTCAGGGCGACCGCCGCGACGTCGACGCGCTTCGCCGCCCCCTCGCGCCCCACGATCTGCACCCCGAGCACGCGCCCCGTGCCCCGCTCGGCCAGCATCTTCACGGTCATCGGCGCCGCCCCGGGGTAGTACCGGGCCCGCCCCGTCGCCTCCACGGTCACCGTCACGTACTGGAGGCCCGCGCGCCGCGCGTCCTTCTCCCGCAGGCCCGTCCGCGCGATCTCCAGGTCGCAGACCTTGCTGACGGCCGTGCCCACGACCCCGGGGAACGTCGCGTACCCGCCGCCGACGTTCGTCCCGATGATCCGCCCGTGCTTGTTCGCGTGCGTGCCGAGCGCGATGTGCCGCTCGCGCCCCGACACGAGGTCGAGCACCTCGACGCAGTCGCCGCCCGCCCAGATGTCCTCGTGCCCGCGCACCCGCATCGACAGATCCGTGAGCAGCCCGCCGAACGCGCCCACCGGCAGCCCCGCGGCCCGCGCCAGTGAGGTCTCGGGCCGTACCCCGATGCCGAGCACCACCACGTCCGCGGGGTACTCGGCGTCCCGTGTGGCCACCGCCCGCACCCGCCCGTCGTCCCCGGCGAGGATCTTCGTGACCTCGGCGTCGTCGACCATCGTGACCCCGAGCCCGGTCATCGCCTCGCGCACCAGGCGCCCCATGTCGGGGTCGAGCGTCGACATGGGCTCGGCGCCCCGGTTCACGACCGTCACCTCGTAACCGCGGCGGATCAGCGCCTCGGCCATCTCCACGCCGATGTAGCCGGCCCCGACGACGACCGCCCGCCGCCCCTTCGCCGCGAGCAGCGAGTCGAGCAGCGCCTGCCCGTCGTCCAGGGTCTGCACCCCGTGCACACCCGCCGAGTCGATCCCCGGCAACTCCGGCCGCACCGGCCGCGCCCCGGTCGCGATCACGAGCTTGTCGTACGAGGTCCAGTACTCGCCCGCGCCGTCCACCTCGCGCGCCCGCACCCGGCGCCCGGCCACGTCGATCTCCACGACCTCGGTCCGCATCCGCAGATCGATGCCGCGCTCCCGGTGCTCCTCGGGCGAGCGCGCGACCAGCTGGTCGCGGTCCTCGACGTCGCCGCCCACCCAGTACGGGATGCCGCACGCCGAGTACGACGAGAAGTGCCCCCGTTCGAAGGCCACGATCTCCAGCTCGTCGGGGCCGCGCAGCCGCCGCGCCTGCGACGCGGCGGACATGCCCGCCGCGTCGCCGCCGATGACCACGAGCCGCTCACGCACACGTTCTCCAGCACTCATGCGCCCACGCTACGTGCGCGCACCGCGCCGGGCCGCGTCACTCCCGCTCGTCGTCGGAGCCGCGCGCCGGGTGCGCGGGCAGCGAGCCCGGCCGCGGGGCCACCGGCGCGGGGCGGCGCGGCAGCCGGGGCCGCAGCACCCGCAGCCACAGGAACAGGGCGAGCGCCAGGACCGCCGCGAACGGCAGCACCGCCGCGAGAACGATCACGATCCAGCGCAACACCGACACGAACGCGTCCCAGCCGCCCGCCAGCGCGTCCAGGAACCCCGGACCGTCGTCCTCGTCACCGGCCCCCGCGGGCGCCGACTCGGTGAGCCGCAGCGTGATCGTGGCCAGCGTCGTCCGGTCCTTCAGCGACGCCTGCTGCGCGAGCAGCGACTCCAGCTCGGCCTGACGGTTGCTCAACTCGCCTTCCAGCGTGACCACGTCGCTCAGCTTCGTCGCCCGGTCCATCAGCTCCCGCACCCGCGCCACACTGGCCCGCTGGGACTTGATCCGGCTGTCCACGTCGACGACCTGGTCGGTGACGTCCTTCGCCGTCACGTTCCGCTCCAGCAGCTTCCCGCTGCCCGACAGCCGCTCCAGCACGTCCGCGTACGACTCCTGCGGCACCCGGAGCGTGACGAGCGTGCGCTCGCGGCCGTGGCCGTCGCGGTCGGTGGTCTCGCTGCCGACGATGCCGCCCGACTCCTCGGCCAGCGACCGCGCCCGGTCCAGCGCCTGCGGCACGTCCTTCACCCGGACCGTCAGATGCGCGGTGCGGATGATGTGGACCCCGGTCAGTTTCGGCGACTTTCTCGCCGCCGACTCGCCGGACGGCGCCGCCGCGCCGTCCCGCGCGGCGGACCCGCCGCCCGTCTTGGCGTCGGCCGCGGCAGCCTTCTCCGACGCGCCGGAGTCACCCCCCGCCGAACAGCCCGCGACCGCCAGCACGGCGCCGAGCAACGGCACCACCAGAACATGAACCGGCCGCAGCCGTCGTGCAGCACCAGCACGCATGGACGTACCCCCAGGACCCGTGGAACGGAACCGACATGGACGCCCCCTTCGACGCGCGAGCCGCCCTTCGGGTGGTTGCCGCACGGTCCCGAAGCGGTCACGTTCGGGACACGTCGGTGAGCCGGAGCCCTTCTGAGAGAGTGGGGTCATGCACGAAGCGGAGACACCGGAAGCGGACACATCCACGGCGAGCGGGCGGCAGAAGGACGTCCTCGTCATCGGCGGCGGCATCACCGGACTCGCGGCGGCCCACCGGCTGCTCGACGGCGACGAACCGGTACGGGTCACCGTCCTGGAGGCCTCCGACCGGCTCGGCGGCAAGCTCCGCGCGGGCGAGATCGCCGGCGCCCGCGTCGACCTCGGCGCCGAGTCGCTCCTGGCCCGCCGCCCCGAGGCGGTCGGCCTGGCGCGCGAGGTCGGCCTCGGCGACCGGCTCCAGCCACCGGGCACCGCCACCGCCTCCCTGTGGACCCGCGGCGCGCTGCGCCCCCTGCCCAAGGGCCACGTCATGGGCGTCCCCGGCACCGCCGAGGCGCTCGCCGGCGTCCTCTCCGACGAGGGCCTGCGCCGCATCGAGCTCGACGCCGACCTGCCGCCCACCGAGATGGGCGAGGACGTCGCCGTCGGCGAGTACGTCGCGGCCCGGCTCGGCCGCGAGGTCGTCGACCGCCTCGTCGAACCGCTGCTCGGTGGCGTCTACGCGGGCGACGCCTACCAGATCTCCCTGCGCAGCGCCGTCCCCCAGCTCTTCGCCGAGGCCCGCCACCACCGCTCCCTCACCGCGGCGGTCCGGGCCCTCCAGGCCAAGACGGCCCGCACCCAGCAGCAGGGCCCGGTCTTCATGGGCATCGAGGGCGGCATCGGCACGCTGCCGATCGCTGTCGCGGAGTCGGTGCGCCGCAGGGGCGGCAAGATCATTCTGGGGGAGCGGGCAACGTCCTTGGGGGCGCGGGGAACTGCGCGATCAGCCACCACGAACGCGCGCTCGACAACGCCCCCTGCACCCCAATGGCGCGTGGTCACCGAATCGGGCCGCACCTATGAAGCGGACCAAGTGGTCGTCGCCCTCCCCGCGACGCCGGCCGCGGGCCTCCTGCGCACGGCCGCCCCCATGGCCTCCCAGGAACTGCGCGGCATCGAGTACGCCTCCATGGCCCTGATCACCCTGGCCTACGCCAAGGACACGGCCGCACTCCCCGAGGGCAGCGGCTTCCTTGTACCGCCCGTCGACGGCCACACCATCAAGGCCGCCACGTTCGCCTCCCAGAAGTGGGGCTGGATCGCCGCCGAGAACCCGGACCTGCACATCGTCCGCACCTCCGTCGGCCGCTACGGCGACGAGAAGGACCTCGGCCGCGACGACGCCGACCTCGTCGAGGTGGCCCGCCACGACCTGCGCGAGGCCACCGGCCTGGACGCCTCGCCCGTCGCCTCGCACGTCACGCGCTGGCAGGACGGCCTGCCCCAGTACCCGGTCGGGCACACGGACAAGGTCGCCCGGATCCGCGGTTTCATCGGGCAGCTGCCCGGTCTCGCCGTGTGCGGCGCCGCCTACGACGGTGTCGGCGTGCCCGCCTGCATCGCGAGCGCGTACGCCGCCGTGGACGAGCTGCGCGGCGACGCGAGCGGCCGTGCGGCCCTGGAGGCGAACCCGGTGCAGAGCCTGCACGGCGGAGCAGGAGAATAAGGGCATGAGCGACGACACCACGACCACCCCCGAGGCTGCCCGGATCCCGAACAAGGGCAAGCTCGCCAAGGACCTCAACGAGGTCATCCGCTACACCCTCTGGTCCGTCTTCAAGCTGAAGGACGTTCTGCCCGAGGACCGCGCGGGTTACGCGGACGAGGTCCAGGAGCTGTTCGACCAGCTCGCCGCGAAGGACGTCACGATCCGCGGCACCTACGACGTGTCCGGCCTGCGCGCCGACGCCGACCTCATGATCTGGTGGCACGCCGAGACCGCCGACCAGCTCCAGGAGGCGTACAACCTCTTCCGCCGCACCAAGCTGGGCCGCGCCCTGGAGCCGGTGTGGTCGAACATGGCGCTGCACCGCCCCGCCGAGTTCAACCGCTCGCACATCCCGGCGTTCCTCGCCGACGAGACGCCCCGGAACTACGTGAGCGTCTACCCGTTCGTGCGCTCCTACGAGTGGTACCTGCTGCCCGACGACGAGCGCCGCAAGATGCTCGCCGACCACGGCAAGATGGCCCGCGGCTACCCGGACGTGCGGGCCAACACGGTCGCCTCGTTCTCGCTCGGCGACTACGAGTGGATCCTCGCCTTCGAGGCCGACGAGCTGGACCGCATCGTCGACCTGATGCGTCACCTGCGCGGCTCCGAGGCCCGTCGGCACGTGCGCGAGGAGGTCCCGTTCTACACGGGCCGCCGCAAGAGCGTCGCCGACCTGGTCGCCGGCCTCGCCTGAGCGACGGCGGCACGGACCTGAGGCATGGGTGAGGGGCGGGGCCACGGCGGCCCCGCCCCTCACGCGTGCTCACGCGCGGGTCACCGGGCCCGCAGCGCCTTCTCCGGCGGCCCGCCCGAGCCCAGCGGCGTGGGCGCCGCGTGCGCCGCGCAGGACGCCGACCGCCGCTCGGGCAGCCGCCCGTCCAGGACGTACGCGTCCAGATGCCCGTTGACACAGGCGTTGGGGCCGCCGCCCACGCCGTGCGTCCCCGCGTCCCGCTCGGTCACGAGCACGGACCCGGCGATCCGCCGGTGCATCTCCTTCGCGCCCGCGTACGGCGTCGCCGCGTCCCGCTCCGCGGCGAGGATCAGCGTCGGCGGCAGCGCGCCCGGCAGCGTCCGCACGTCGAGCGGCTGCTGACGCGGGCCGCTCCAGTAGGCGCAGGGCAGGTTCGTCCACGCGTTGTCCCACGTCTCGAACGGGGCCACGCGCGCCAGCCGCGTGTTGTCCCGGTCCCAGACGCGGAAGTCCTCCGGCCACGGCGCGTCGTTGCACTCGACGGCCGTGTAGACCGCGCCCGCGTTCTCGTTCTCCTTCGCCGCGATCGGCGACGCCACCGGCGCGGCCTGGCCGATGAGCGGCTCCGGATTGCCCGCCCGGTACTCGGACAGGGCCAGCGCCCGGATCGGCCAGTAGTCGTCGTAGTAGCCGGCCTGGAGGAACGCGGACTGCAGTTCGCCCGGGCCGACCTTCTTCCCGGCGGGCGTGTGCGCGAGCTCCGCCCGGACCTCCTCGTAGGTCCGCTGCACCGCCTCGGGCGTCTTCCCGAGGCCGTACGTGTCGTCGTGCTCGGCGACCCAGGTGCGGAAGTCCGCCCAGCGCCGCTCGAACGCGGCGGACTGGGCCAGGTTGTTCCGGTACCAGACGCGCCCGGGCGACGGGTCGACCGCCGAGTCGAACACCATCCGGCGCACGTGCGAGGGGAACAGCGTCGCGTACACGGCGCCGATGTAGGTCCCGTAGGAAGCGCCCATGTACGTGAGCCGCTGTTCGCCGAGCGCGGCCCGCAGGACGTCGAGGTCCCGGGCGTTGTTCAGCGTCGTGAAGTGCTCCAGGTCCGGATTGCGCTCCGCGCAGCCCCGCGCGTACGACTTCGCGCGGGCGATCCGCTCCTTCTTGTACGACTCCGAGGGGTGGGTCGGCGCGAGCGTGGGGCCCTTGCCGAGGTGCTTCGGGTCCCGGCAGGACAGCGGCGCGGAGCGGCCCACGCCGCGCGGCGCGTACCCGACGAGGTCGTAGGCGGCGCCGATGCGCTTCCACTCCGGCATCATCCCGGCGAGCGGGAAGTACATGCCGTTGCCGCCGGGGCCGCCCGGGTTGAAGACGAACGAGCCCTGCCGGGCCACCTTCTTCCCGCCCGCCCTGCCCGTGGCCTTGACCCGGCTGACGGTGAGCTTGATCTTCTTGCCGTCGGGGGCGGCGTAGTCGAGCGGGACGGTGACGGTGCCGCAGGTCAGCGGCTCCGGCAGGTTCTCGGCGGCCGGGCAGGCGCCGAACCGGATCCCGGCCTCCGCGGCCCGCTCGGCGGCGAGCGCGGTGCCCCGCGCGCGGGCGTCGTCGGGACCGGCGGGCAGGGCGCCCGCGGCGGGGGCGGGGCCGGCCGCGAACGCGGCCAGGACCAGCGATCCCGCGGCGGCGTAGCGGGCGGAGGCGGACGCTGCTGCTCTCATCGCTCGGGGTCATCCCTTTCGTCGTGAACAAAAGGGATCCTTGGGGCGGTAGTTGGCGAAGTAAAGCACCGGGCCGCCGGTGTCGGATCAATGACCCCGATGCGCCGCCGGACCCGTGCGGCTCAGAGACGGTCCCCGGGCTCGCGTGCCGGGTGGGCGAACGCGGACCGCAGCGCCGGGTCGTCCACCGCCGGCACCCCGCGCAGCGCCACCGCGAGCAGGCTGCCCGTACCGTCGGGCAGGGCGGAGAGCAGGCGCTGACCGGTGGGGGAGGCCCAGTGGGTGTACGGGTGGATCTCGAACCGGGCGACGAACAGGCAGCACAGGGTGAGCAGCAGCGGCAGCAGGAACCACAGCGCCACCGGCATGTTCCTGGGCGGTTCCTGACCCGGCATCAGCGTCGCGACCGCCGCCAGGACCGCTATGGTCACGGCCGCCGCCTTCACCTGGGCCACGCCCGCGGCGACCGTGATGCGGGTGGTGTCCGGGGTGGCGAGGCCGGCCGCCACGAGACGCGCGGTCAGCGTGCGCACGGCGTCGCCCGACGCCGTGGCCGAGCGCACCGGCGCTATCCGCGACTGACCCTCCGGGCCGATCGCGCCGATCACGGAGCGTTCCATGTCGTCGACGCCGACCGGGTCGACGACCGTCGCCCAGCCGGTGTGCGCGAGCAGCAGCCGGCGGTTGCGCGCCATCGACACGAGCGCCACGTCCGCGACGCGGCGCGGGCCGCCCGAGAGGAACGCCGTCTCGTAGAGGGACAGCACCCGCTCGTGCGGGCCCTCGCCGTCGCCCGCGGCGCGCTCGGCGTCGGCGGCCCGCACGGCGGCGAGGCACAGCCGCCCGCACGTGACCAGGGCGAGGCCGCCGGCCAGTACCAGGAACAGGAGCCAGAACATGGAGAGTTTCTACGGCAGGTCTCCGGGTAACCGCTATGGCCCGTTCAATATGCGGACGAGATTTCCGCGCGGGTCGGGGCGAGGCGGGGCGGAGCCGCCATCGGGGAAATGCGGCCCGAAGGGTCTGCATTTCAGGGGCGCGGGGCTCTGTCCATCAGCGGCTCCGCCGCGGGGCGCGACCAGCCCCCACGTTGGCGCACCCGGCGACGAAACCGGTCAGCCCGCCCACCGGTGCACCGGCTCATCCCCGGCGCAGCGCGAACCGCGCGGCCCGCAGGGCTCGGGCCACCGGGCGGCCCGAGAGCGGGGCCGGGCCCGACCGGTCCAGCCACCAGTCGGTCAGCCGGCGCCGGGCCCCCGGCTCCGTGACCCGCTGCCCCAGCAGCAGGTCCTCGGCGAAGTCCAGCGCGTCCCGCCGGTAGCCGGCCGTCATCGGCCGCCGCTGCGCGTATCCCAGGAACGCCGCCCGGTACGCGGACGCGCCCAGGATCTGCGGCAGCTCGGGCGCCACCTTGGCGACGACATCGGCCCGCTTTCCGGCCAGCGCCCGCGCCTGCACCCCGAGTCGCCCCCGGTCGAACCCTTCCGGCGCGGGCGTACCGGCCACCAGCGCGGACAGCAGCGCCGCCTGGGCGAGGGCGACGCGACCACGGGTGGGCTCGGCGACGGGCCCGGGGTCGGGCCGCTCGGCCGGGTGGCCGGGTGCGGCCGGGGCCGAGGCCGCTGCCACCACCGAGCGGATCCGCTCGACCTCGCGGCCCAGTTCCGCCGGGTCGTCCGGGAAGTTCTCGTCGCGCTCCAGGAGGACGCCGGGCGGGCTCACCCGGGAGGCCAGGTCGGCCAGGATGTCCAGGACCGGCTCCGGGACCGGGTGGGCGTGGCTGTCGTGCCAGACGCCGTCGCGCTCGAAGCCGCCCGCCACGTGGACGTAGGCGATCGCCTCGACGGGCAGCTCGGCCAGCGCCTTCGCCGGGTCCTCGCCCCGGTTCACGTGGTTGGTGTGCAGGTTCGCGACGTCGATCAGCAGCCGGACCCCGGTGCGCTCGACCAGCTCGTACAGGAACTGGCCCTCCGTCATCTCCTCGCCCGGCCAGGAGAACAGCGCCGCGATGTTCTCCACCGCGAGCGGCACCGGCAGCGCGTCCTGCGCGATCCGCACGTTCGCGCAGAGCACGTCGAGCGCGTCCCGGGTGCGCGGCACGGGCAGCAGGTGACCGGCCTCCAGGAGCGGTGACGCCGTGCGCTCGCCGCCGGCCCGTACGAACGCGATGTGCTCGGTGACCAGCGGCGCGCCCAGCGCCTGCGCGCGAGCCGCCAGATCCGCGAGCCGACCCTCGTCGGGCCGGTCCGCGCCGCCGAGGCCGAGGGAGACGCCGTGCGGCACGACCGTGACGCCGCGCTCGCGCAGCCGCACCAGCGACTCGGGCAGATGGCCCGGGCACACGTTCTCGGCGACGGCCTCGACCCAGTCGATGCCGGGCATGGCCTCGACGATCTCCGCGATCTCCGGCCGCCAGCCGATCCCCGTGCCCAGCCTTGTCAGGCGCTCCATGTCCGTCCCCCTCTGCCGCGTGGTCGTGCTGCCGCGTGCAGGTGTCATGACCCCGCCGCGCGCGCCCGAATCCACGAGCGAGGACGTTCAGAGCAACATTTGAGGTTCGGCCGTGGCCGGGACTACCGCGTCACGCGGCCCAGCGGCGCGTACCGGGTGCCGCCCTCCGACACCACCGTGCAGGAACCCGGCGCGATCTCCGTGAAGCCCGCGTCCCGCACCACCGGCAGACCGGCCCGGGTCAGCGGCTCCCAGCGGGCCGGGTCGGCGGTGCGGACCGCCAGCGGGAAGCCCGCCTCGCGCCACTCCTTGCGCTGCGGCTCGGACAGCGCCCACCAGGCCAGCTGCGCGCCGTGCCCGGCCTGCGCCATCGCCTTGCCCGCCGTCATCCCGAGGTCGGGGTTGAGCCAGAGGACCGGCGCGGAGGGGTCCGGGGCGGGCGGCGGCTCCGGGTCGTCGAGGTCCGTGCCGGACACCTGGAGGCGGGCCAGGTCCTTGGGCCAGCCGTCCAGCGGCACCGGCGGGAACACCCGCACCTCCGCCCCGCCGCCCGTGACCGTGATGCCGTCGAGCGCCTCGGCACGCCGCCACTCGGCGCCCCGGGCCCGCCGCACCACCTTGCGGATCCGCGCGTCCTGCCAGTCCCGCACGGCCCGCGCCCACTCCCCGTCGCCGAGCGCGCGGTCGTCGGACAGCAGCACGAGGACGGCGCGCGCCGCGGTCTCCAGGGCGGCCGTGCGCGCCGGCGGTTCGGCCCGCTCGATCCGCGCCACGAGCGGCAGCACGAACTGCGGCGCCTCGTCACGCGGCGTGGGCTCGGTGCGGAACGGGCTGTCGGCGGGCGGAAGGTCCCGGTCGAGGCCGTCCAGGTCCTGGCTCAGGTCGTCGTCGCTGGTCACACCCACCAGTCTGCCAGCCACCGATCCGCGCCCGGCGCCCGCTTCGGCCCTGCCGCCCCGCCCGCGCCCGCGATGCGCCACGATGGTCGCCATGCCGACCCCGACCGCACCGCCCGCGGGACCGCTCGCCCTCCGCCGCGTCGGACGCCGCTACGGGCTCCGCGGACCCTGGGTCCTGCGCGACGTCGACCTCGACGTGCCGGCCGGGGCCCTGATCCGGGTGCGCGGCGCCAACGGCTCCGGAAAGTCGACCCTGTTGCGCGTCCTGGCCGGGATCGACGCCCCCGGCGCCGGCCGCGTCCTCGGCCGCCCCCGTACCGCCTACGTCCCCGAACGCTTCCCCGCCGCCCTGCCGTTCACCGCGCTCGGCTACCTCACCCACCTCGGCCGCGTCCACGGCCTCGCCCGCCCCGAGGCGAACCGGCGGGCCCGCGAGCAACTGGAGCGCTTCGGCGCCGCCGCGTACGCGGACACCCCGCTCGCCGAACTCTCCAAGGGCAGCAGCCAGAAGGTGGCCGTCGCTCAAGCCCTGCTCGCCGCACCGGAGTTGCTCGTCCTGGACGAGGCGTGGACGGGCCTCGACCCCGCCGCCCGCGACGAGCTGGACCGTGCCGTGACCGAGCGCACGGCGGCGGGCGGCGCCGTCGTCTACGTGGACCACGACCCGCGCCGCCTGGCGGGTGCCGCTGACGCGGTGTACGAGGTGGCCGGGGGCCGGGTGTCGCCCGTGCCGGACAGTGAACCGGCGGGGCCCGACCCCGCCGGAACCGGCGCCGGGGGCCGGGTCGTGCCCGTGCCGGACCGGGAGTCGGTGGGCTGCGAACTCGCCGGCCGCGACCCGTCGGGCGGGGGCGTGGCGGTCGGCGGCGTCCTCGTCCACGCAGACGATGATCAGCGGCACCCGGCGGGCGTGGCGGACGCGGTGCGGCGGGGTGCGCCGAGTGGGCCCCGCGTCGTCGGGGAGGACTTCGTGGTGGTCGAGGCGACCGGTCCGGCGCACGATCCGGCCGGGCTTCCGCAGCCGCACACGCTGACCCGCCTCGACGCCCGTACCGTCCGGGTCACCACGTCCGCCCCGTACTCCGACGCCGTCCTGCGCGCGCTGCTGGAAGCCCACCCACCGTGGCACGTCGTCGCCGTCCGGACCGAATCGCCCAGCTCCCCGGAGGCCCGATGACCACGGCCCTGCTCGCCTACCAGTCCGGGCTTCTGCTGCGCTCCCAGCGCTGGCTCGCGCCCGTCGTGCTGTACGCGGCGGTCCTGGCGGTCGGGCTCCAGGGCGGGCAGCCGGTCCTCGACTCGCTGGGCTACGCGGCGGCGGGCCTGCTGCCTGCGGGCGCCTGGCTCGCCCGGATCTGCGTCTCCAACGAGCCGCCCGCCGCCCGCGGTTGCACGGCCGCGGCGACCACGCCCTGGCGGGCGCACCTCGCGAGCCTGCTCACCGCCCTGCTCGCGACCGCCCTGCTCGGCGCCCTCGCCACTCTCGTCGTGGCGCTCCTCGCGGACGGCGTGAGCACCGACCACCGGGTTCCGGTCGCGGTCCTGCCGGCGGCCGGCGCCGGGCTTCTCACGGCCTGGACCTGCGCCCTCGCCGGTACCGCCGTGGGTGCCCTGACCACATGGCCGGTGATCCGGGGCACCGGGGCGGGCGTGGCCGCGCTCCTGCTCGGCACCCTGCTCGCCCTCGTGGCCCCCGGCTCCCCGGCGCGCTCCGCCGTGACCGCCCTGATCACCGGCTCCCAGCGGGGCGAGATCCCGCTGCCCGCGCTGCCCTTCCTGGGCGCGCTCGCCCTCGCGGCGGCCGGCGCGGCGGCGGCCTGCGCCCTGGCGTCCCGCCGCTGACCGCAGGGCACGCCTCTCACCCGTGGCGCGCGGCCCCGATCAGCTGGGAGACCCGTACGAACCGGTAGCCCTTCGCGCGCAGTTGCGGCACGACCGTGCGCACCACGCGCTCCGTCGTCGGGGCCGCGCTGCGCGTGCAGTGCAGGACGACGACCGAACCCGGCCGCACCCCGTCGAGCACCTGCCGCGACACGGCGTCCGCGTCGGTGGCGAACGCGTCGCCGCTCACCACGTCCCACTGCACGGCCGTCACCCCGGCCGGGGCGAGGGCCCGCAGCGCCTGCTTGTCGTAACAGCCGCCGGGGAAGCGGAAGTACGGCACGACGTGCTCGACCCCGGCCTTGCGGAACGCGGTGAACGCCCGCTCGACGTCCGTGCGCATCCGGGCGGGCGGCACCGTGGGCAGGCCGTAGCAGTCGTTCGTGAAGGCGTAGTGGCTGTACGAGTGGTTGGCGACCTCGAAGAGCGGGTCGGCGCCGATGTCACGGGCCTCGGCCGGGTACTGGTCGGCCCAGCGCCCCGTCATGAAGACCGTCGCGGGCACCTTCAGCCTGCGGAGCGTGGAGATGAGCTGCGGGTGGTCGAAGTGCTCGCCGGCCGCGGCCCGCGGGCCCTGGTCGGCGGTCATGTCGGCGTCGAAGGTGAGCGCCACGACGCGCTCCTTCGACCGGGGCGCGTTCTTGAAGACGCGGGTGAGGCCCCCGGGTCCGGGGGCGAGCGTAGGCGCGCCCGCGGGGGAGGGGGCGGCCGTCGGGCTCTTGGCGGGCCGGTCGGCGCGGGCGGGGTGCGCGGGCCCGGTGCCGTCGCCCGCGCAGGCGGCGGCACCGAGGGCGAGGGCGGCGAGGACGCAGGTCGACACGGTGCGGCGTACGGAGTTGATCACGCCGAGACGATAAGCCTATTAATGCGGCACATCGGGCAGGCTTCGGCTTCCGGCCCCGTGCCCCTCGCGTCATTGGTCCGACCGGCGCAAGGCCGCTCGGCGCCGGTTGTCCCGGCTCAGTCGCGTCGTGCCCGCAGCGCCTCCGTCAGGCTCCGGTGGAGCGTCGCGTGGGCCGTCGCGCTCGGTGGGATCTCCGGGTTCCACGGCAGGACCGTCGCCCGGTCGGTCAGTGCCGCCCACGCCGGGTCCGTCCCGTACGCCGCCTCCGGCGCCGCGTTCGCCCGGGCGTCCAGCAGGACGACGTCCGGGGCGAGCGCGGCGGCGTCCGGCCAGCCGCCCGTGTGCCAGTTGGCCCCCGGGCCCTCGGGCGGCTCGACCGTCGCCACACCGAGGGCGGTGAGCGCGCTCAGGTCCGGCCACTTCGCGGGCCGCGCCAGATGCACGCTGTCCGGCCCGCCCGGCGACAGCGCGAGCACCCGCGCTCCGCCCGCCGCGCCCGCGGCCTCCGTCAGGTCCCGCTCGGCCCGCGCGAGCGCCGCCCCCGCGGCCGGCGCCTCGCCCGCCCCGAGCGAGGCGCCGAGCTCCGCGAACCGCTCCCGCACGTCCGCCAGGCTCCGCCCCTGACCCACGTCGAACACCACGACGGGGACCTGCTCCTCCAGGTGCTTGGCCGTGTCCGGCTCGATCCCGTACACCTGCCCGCCCCCGTACGTGAGCGCCACCACCAGATCCGGGCGCACCCCGAGCACGTCGTCGAGGCCGAGCCCCGCGCCCGCGCCCAGATACGCCACCTCCCCGAGCGGCAGCGCGCCGGCCTTCGCCCGGTCCGCCCGCTCCCCGTCATGGTAGGAGCCGAAGATGCCGACGGGCGTCACCCCGAGATCGTGCAGCCCGGCCCCGGCCTGGATGTACGCGACGATCCGCTCCGGAACGCCGGGGGCTGCGGCCCGGTGGCCGCGGTCGTCGGTGAATTCCCATGTGTGTGCGGATGGTGAAGTCATACGGCCACCCTGCCCACGCGACCGGCGGGGCATGTGGGGCAACCCCTCAACTGCGGTCGCCGTGCGGCGCGTTCACGTCACGGCATCGCCAGCAGCCGGTCCCGGCACTCCGCCACGTCGAACTCCGCCTTCGGGTACTGCGGATCGAGCTCCTCCAGATGTTCCAGGAGGAGGTGGCTGATCGCCCAGTTCCGGTACCACTTCCGGTCGGCGGGGACCACATACCAGGGAGCCGTCTCCGTCGAACAGCGCTCCAGGGCGCGTTCGTACGCCTCCTGGTAGGCGGGCCACAACGCCCGGTCCTCGATGTCGCCCGGACTGAACTTCCAGTACTTGTCCGGGTTGTCGAGCCGCTCCAGGAGGCGGCGCTTCTGCTGCGCGTACGAGATGTGCAGGAAGCACTTCACGAGCGTCACGCCGTCCTCGGCGAGGGACTTCTCGAAGTGGTTGATCTCGTCGTAGCGGCGGGCCAGCCGGTCGCGCGGGGCCAGGTCGCGCACACGGGCGATCAGGACGTCCTCGTACTGGGAGCGGTCGAAGATGCCGATCTCGCCCGGCTCGGGCAGCGCCCGCGCGATGCGCCACAGGAAGGGGTGCTTGAGCTCGTCCGCCGTCGGCGCCTTGAAGGCCTTGATGCGGCAGCCGGACGGGTTGAAGTGGCCGATCACGTGCTTGACCGTGCCGCCCTTCCCGCTGGTGTCCATGCCCTGGAGGATCAGCAGCACCCGGCGCCGGTCGCCGCCCGCCGAACCGGCCGCCCACAACCGCTCCTGGAGCTCCGCGAGCCGCTCGCCCGCGCGGGCGCTCGCCGCGACGCCCGCGGCCTTGTCGGGCGGACCGCCGGGCGTGCCGGCCGCGTCGTAGGACGACAGGTCGACGCGCTCGTCCCGGGGAACCCGCAGCAGCTCGCGCAGGGGGACGGGCCCCGGCTGCCGCCCGGTCTTCCCCGCGCCCTTCTTGCCGCCGTTCTTCGCCACCGCGCACCCCTTTCGGACCGGACCTCTCGGACCGGAGCAGGTGTTCTCGATCCTGCTCCGCGGCGGCCCGGCGCGCCACCCGCGCCGCTCAGGAACAGCGGGTCGCCAGCACGCAGAACTCGTTGCCCTCCGGGTCGTGCAGGGTCACCCAGCTGACGTCGTCGCCCTGGCCGACGTCCGCGTGCCGGGCACCGAGGGCGAGCAGCCGGGCCACCTCGCCGGCCTGGTCCGTGTCGGTCGGGTTCACGTCGATGTGCAGCCGGTTCTTCACGGCCTTGCCCTCGGGCACGCGCGCGAAGGTGAGCGTCGGCGGCACCGGCCCCGGCCGCTCCTTGCCCTCGGGCACCTGGGGCGAGCCGATGGTCACCAGGCCCTCCTCGCGCCCCTGCACCACGTAGCCGAGCACGAGGCACCAGAACCCGGCGAGCCCCTCCGGATCGGCGCAGTCGATCGCCAGTTCCGTGAACTTGCTGGTCATGTCAGGCCTCCACCCGCGGGTTCCCGGTCGCCCGGGAGAACCCGCGGGCGGACCGACCCTAACGGTGCCAGGGGCCGGTCACCGCGAACGTCGTCCCGGGCGTGTAGCAGTTGACGTACATCGTGTCGCCGTCGGGCGAGAAGGTGACGCCGGCGAACTCGCCCCACTCCGGCGCGTCCGGCGTCCCGATGTTCTGCCGGCCGCGCGCCATCGCGTACACCTCGCCCCGGCGCGTCACGCCGAACACGTGCTGCGCGCCCGCGCCGTCCTCGCACACCATCAGGCCGCCGCTCGGCGCGAGGCAGATGTTGTCCGGCTCCTCGCCGGGCAGCTGGAGGTCGGTGCCGGGCCCGAAGACGATCACGAGAGTGAGGCGGCGGGCGGCCGGGTCGTAGCGCCAGATCTGCCCGAAGTGGTCACCGGCCGAACCCTCGCGGCTGCGCGCGTACGAGGACACGAAGTAGACGCAGGACCCGCCCCAGTAGCAGCCCTCCAGCTTCTGGGCGTGGGTGATGCCCTTCGGGCCGAAGTCCTGGTTGCGGATCGGGGTCTGCGCGGCCAGCGGGTCGGGCACGTCGACCCACTCGATCCCGTCGAAGCTCGCGCCGGTCTCCTGCACGGCGGACAGGTCCGGCACCCCCGGCACCCGCATCGCCTGGAGCCGGCCGCCCGCCCGCAGCGAACCGAGACCGCCCTCGGGCCGGTTCGGCAGGAAGCGGTAGAAGAGGCCGAACGGCGACTGGAACGAGTCCTCGGTCTCGTACACGATCCCGCGCCGGGGATCGATCGCGATCGCCTCGTGCTGGTAGCGGCCCATCGCGGTCAGCGGCACCGCGCCCGAGCGGTGCGGGTCGGCCGGGTCGACCTCGAAGATGAAGCCGTGGTCCTTGGTGTACCCGTTCGTCCCCGCCTTGTCCTCGGTCTCCTCGCAGGTCAGCCAGGTGCCCCAAGGGGTGGGCCCGCCCGCGCAGTTGACCGCGGTGCCGGCGATGCCGACCCGCTCCGACAGCACGTTGTTGTCGCGGTCGAGGGTGAGGGCCGTACAGCCACCCTTGCCCATCGGGTCGTAGGTGAGTCCCTCGACGGTCGGGACGCCGATCTTCGCCGTGACCCGGTTCTCGTGGTTGCGCACCAGGTGGACCCGGCCGCCTCTGCCCTCGAGGGCGGTCATCCCGTCGTGGTTGCTGGGCACCTTGCCCTCGCCGGAGCGCAGTGGATCGCCCTCGCGCGAGAGGACTTTGTAGCGGAAGTCTTTCGGCAGGTCGAGCAGCCCGGCCGGGTCGGGCACCAGGTCGCCGTAACCGCTGCGGCCCTGCGCCGCCGCCGAACCGGCGAACAGCTCCCCGAGGCTCCCGGCGAAGGCGATGCCCGCGCCCAAGGCGCCGGTCCGGGCGAGCATCTGACGTCGTGTTGCGGACTGCCGTGCATCTGACGTGCGTGACATGGGTGCAACCTCCTGCTGGCGGACAGGAACTGTGACCCGGCTGTGTCTATCACGCGACTTTCGCCACGGGAACCACGCGCGTAGCACGCGGCGCGGCCCCGGTCGGGGGCCTGCCCGTCAGGCTTCAGTTCCGCACGAGCCCCTTGGCGTCGCGGGCCAGTGCCGTCAGACGGGATATCGCCCGGAAGTACTTCTTGCGGTAGCCCCCGTTCAGCATCTCCTCGCTGAACAGCTTGTCGAAGGGCTCGCCCGAGGCCAGGACCGGGATCTCGCGGTCGTAGAGGCGGTCGGCGAGGACCACGAGCCGCAGGGCGGTCGACTGGTCGGGGATCGCGCCGACCTCGGTGAGGCAGACCGCCGAGAGATGGTCCGTCAGGGCGCCGTAGCGGCTGGGGTGCACGCGCGCGAGGTGTTCGAGCAGATGCGGGAAGTCGTCGAGCGAGGCGCCCTCGGTGGCGTACGCCGCCTTCGTGACCTGCTCCTCGGAGTACGGGGGCGGGGCCTCGGGCAGGCCGCGGTGGCGGTAGTCCTCGCCGTCGATGCGCAGCGGGCGGAAGTGCGCGGACAGACCCTGGATCTCACGCAGGAAGTCCGCGGCGGCGAACCGGCCCTCGCCGAGCTTGCCCGGCAGCGTGTTCGACGTGGCGGCGAGGGCGACGCCCGCGTCGACCAGCTTGCCGAGCAGGCTGGAGACCAGCACGGTGTCGCCCGGGTCGTCGAGCTCGAACTCGTCGATGCACAGCAGCCGGTGGCCGCTCAGCGTCTTCACGGTCTGCTGGAAGCCCAGCGCGCCCACCAGGTTCGTCAGCTCGACGAAGGTGCCGAACGCCTTCTGCTCGGCGGGCGCCGCGGTGGCGTGCCACAGGGAGGCGAGCAGGTGGGTCTTGCCCACGCCGTAGCCACCGTCGAGGTAGACGCCGCGCGGGGCGCTCGGTGCGACGGCCGGCTTGCGGCCGAAGCCGAACAGGCCGCGCTTCTTGCCGGCGGCGGGCGCGCCGAGCCCGGCGGCGAAGGAGCCGAGGATCTGGACGGCCTGCGTCTGGCTCGGCTGGTTCGGATCCGGGATGTACGTCTCGAAGCGGGCCGAGCTGAAGCGCGGCGGCGGCACCATCTCGGCGACGAGGCGCTCCGCCGGGACGTGCGGTTCGCGTGCGCACAGGGACAGCGGGCCCGCGTCGGTCAGGGGGGCGGTACCCGCATGGCGGATGTCTGCGGCTTCGGTGGAGGACGACACAGCTCCTCAGTCTAGGTGCCGTGCCAGACTGCACCCATGCGACGCCTGTTCCCTGTGACGTACGAAACAGCAGATCACCAGGGCCGGGAGGGGCGGGACGGCCCCACGGACGGTGAGTGGGGCCTCGACGCGCTCGCGGATGCCTACGCCTACCCCGACCTGGCCGAGGGGGACGTGTGGCTGCGCGCCAACATGGTCTCCACCCTGGACGGCGCGGCCCAGCACGACGGCCGCTCCCAGCCCATCTCCTGCCCGACCGACATGCGGATCTTCGGCGTCCTGCGCGCACTCGCCGACGTGGTCGTCGTCGGGGCCGAGACCGTCCGTCTGGAGGGGTACCGGCCGGCCCGCGCCCGGGAGGCCTTCGCCGGGCGGCGGGAGGCGGCGGGGCAGGGTCCGGTCCCGTCGATCGCCGTGATCACCGGCAGCCTGAACCTGGACTTCAGCCTTCCGCTCTTCACGCAGCCGCTGGTCCCGACGTACGTGATCACCGGCGCGGGGGCTGCGCCCGACCGGGTCGAGGCGGCGCGCAAGGCGGGCGCGGAGGTGCTGATCGCGGGCGAGGGCCGGGCGGTGGATCCGGACCGGGCGGTGCAGGCGCTGGCCGAGCGCGGGCACCGGCGGCTGCTCACGGAGGGCGGGCCGCGGATGCTGGGTCAGTTCATCGCCGCACAGGTGCTCGACGAGCTCTGCCTGACGCTGTCTCCGATGCTCACGGCGGGCGATGCGCAGCGCATCGCGAGGGGTTCCACTCTTGTCGTGCCGGAACGTTTCGACCTGGCATCTCTTCTGGAGGAGGACGGATTCCTCTTCTCCCGGTACCGGTGTCGCCGACACTCGGCGGAATGAGTCGTTCCGTTTCGCTTCCGCTGGGCACACTAAAACTCGCAGACCCCGTGCGGCCACGGGGCAGGATGGTTTCCGCAGGTCCCCAGTGACCCGCTCCCGGGCGGGCCACGGTAGGAGAAGAAGGGCGCCCGTCGTGTTCACGAGCGTATTGATGATCGAGAAGGCCCTGACGTCCGCCGACGTGGAGTTCGTCACGACCTTGCACGGCGACGAAGAGGTCTCCTTCCATGTGCTGCTCCAGCCCCGCGGGGACCAGGCGGACCGCCTGCTGCGGGCCATCGACGACGTCGCGATGGGTGAGCTGGACGAGGCGGCCAAGGAACGCGACGTCCCCGAGGGCGACGACGCCAGAGGCCCCGCCGAGCAGGCCCTCGCGGTCTCGCTCACGGCCCTGCACCAGGCCGGCTGCGCCGCCGAGGGGCGTCTCGTCGAGGACCACCCGCTCGACGCCCTGAAGACCCGGGTGGAGGAGGTCGACGCGGACGAGGTCATCGTCCTGACCGACCCCCACTACGTCGAGGAGTTCTTCCACCGCGACTGGGCCTCCCGAGCCCGCCACAAGGTCGGCGTCCCGGTCCTCAAGCTCTTCTCCCACAGCAAGGCGTAGCGCCTGCCGGCGGGGGCGCGGATCCTTTCCGCCTCGTCCGGCGAGGGGCTCGCCCGCGCGCTCGCCCGGCGGAGGGGGCGAGCCCGTGGCCGGGGTGCCCCGCGCCGCCGTCGCCGCGCCACCCGTACGGTGTCCGCGCCTGAGGCCATCCAGGCCGCGCCCGCGCCGAGCGGTGGTCATTGCCGGCCCGGGTCCCACGGGTGAGGTTCGCGTCGGGCGGCCGCCCGACGGAGGACGCGACCGCCTGGGGGCCCGGCGGGACCGAGGGGATCCGGGCCGGGGTGCGGCGCCGACGGAGGAGTCCGGGTGGGTGGTCGCCCGGCGGAGGGGGCGACCTGCCGGACGATCGGCGGCCCTGGCGACCTCGCCACCGGGCCGCCCACGGCGATCGGCCATCGGTCCCGGCCACGGCCGTGTTCACCGGTCCCGCCCGCGCCCCCGTGCACGGGCCCCGCCCCGTAGCGGCCCTGACCACGGGACCTGCCGACGCCCCTGCTCACCGGGCCTGTCCGCGCCCCCGGCCGAGGGATTGGCCTGCGCCCGTCCGGAGGCCGCGTGTGGCCTTGGCTGTCAGGCCCGCCCGCGACCTCGACCTCGACCACGGGACCTGCCCGCTGCCCCGGCCTCGACCACCGGCCCGCCCGCCCGCGACCTCGACCACTGGGCCCGCCCGTGACCACTGGGCCCGCCCGTGACCACTGGGCCCGCCCGTGCCCCCGTTCACCGAGTCCAGCCACAGCCCCGTCCACCAGCCCCACCGGCCGTCACCCCCACGGCCCCCCTCGACCCGCCGCGTGCTCGTCCTCGCCCCGTGGTGCGGGACGGGGAGTGGTGAGGCAATAGGCTGGGGCCGGTCCGTGGTCGTTGCGAGCGCGGACCCGGCACGGCCGGTACCTCACCGGCACCTCAGAGGACTCAGGGGAGACACACCTATGGCACCGGGCCTTCCTACCGCCATGGACCGACCGCACTTCATCGGCATCGGCGGCGCCGGAATGTCGGGCATCGCCAAGATCCTCACCCAGCGCGGCGCCCGCGTCGCCGGCAGCGACGCGCGTGAGTCCGCGACCGCCGAGGCCCTGCGCGCGCTCGGCGCGACGGTCCACATCGGGCACGACGCCGCGCACGTCGCCCCGGACACCACCGCGATCGTGGTCTCCTCCGCGATCCGCGAGGACAACCCGGAGCTGGCCCGCGCCAAGGAGCTCGGCATCCCGGTCGTGCACCGCTCCGACGCCCTCGCCGCCCTCATGGACGGCCTGCGCCCCATCGCGGTGGCCGGTACCCACGGCAAGACCACCACGACGTCGATGCTCGCGGTGTCCCTGTCCTCCCTCGGCCTGAACCCGTCGTACGCGATCGGCGGCGACCTCGACGCCCCGGGCTCGAACGCGCTGCACGGCGAGGGCGACATCTTCGTCGCCGAGGCCGACGAGTCGGACCGCAGCTTCCACAAGTACACGCCGGAAGTCGCGATCATCCTCAACGTCGAGCTCGACCACCACGCCAACTACGCGTCGATGGACGAGATCTACGACTCCTTCGAGACCTTCACCTCGAAGATCGTCCCCGGCGGCACCCTCGTCATCGCCGCCGATCAGGCGGGCGCCGTCGAGCTCACCCGCCGCATCCGCGACACGACGTCCCTCAAGGTCGTCACGTACGGCGAGTCGGAGTCCTCGGACATCCGCATCCACAAGATCACCCCGCGCGGCCTCACCAGTGAGGTGACGGTTCTGCTCGACGGCAAGCTGCTCACCTTCACCGTCTCGGTCCCCGGCCGCCACTACGCGCACAACGCGGTCGCGGCCCTCGCGGCGGGCGTCGCCCTCGGCATCCCCGCCCGCAACCTCGCCTCCGCGCTCAAGGCGTACACCGGCGTCAAGCGCCGCCTCCAGCTCAAGGGCGAGGTGAACGGCGTGCAGGTCATCGACTCCTACGCCCACCACCCCACCGAGATGACGGCCGACCTGGAGGCCATGCGTTCCGCCGCCGGCGACGCCCGCCTCCTCGTCCTCTTCCAGCCGCACCTCTTCTCCCGCACCCAGGAGCTCGGCAAGGAGATGGGCGACGCCCTGGCCCTCGCCGACGCCTCCGTCGTCCTCGACATCTACCCGGCCCGCGAGGACCCGATCCCGGGCATCACCAGCGCCCTGATCATCGACGCGGCCCGCGCCGCGGGCGCCGACGTGCAGGCCGCGTCCGACAAGGACGCCGCCGTCGCCGCGATCGCGGGAATGGCCAAGCCCGGCGATCTCGTTCTCACCATGGGCGCGGGCGACGTCACGGACCTCGGCCCGCGGATCCTGACCCACCTGGAGGGATGAGCACATGTCGTACGACGTCGAGAAGCCGGACGAGCAGTGGCGCGCGGAGCTGAACCCGGCGGAGTACGCGGTACTGCGCCAGGCCGGCACGGAGCCCGCCTTCGTCGGTGAGTACACGGACACCACGACGCAGGGCGTCTACTCCTGCCGCGCCTGCGGCGCCGAGCTCTTCACGTCCACGGAGAAGTTCGCGTCGCACTGCGGCTGGCCGTCCTTCTACGACCCGAAGGACTCGGACGCCGTGGAGCTGGTCGAGGACCGCTCGCACGGCATGGTGCGCACCGAGGTCCGCTGCTCCCGCTGCGGCTCCCACCTCGGGCACGTCTTCGAGGGCGAGGGCTACGCCACTCCGACGGACCAGCGGTACTGCATCAACTCGATCTCGCTGCGGCTGACGCCGACGGAGTAGCCCGGTCAGCTCCGGACCACCCGGAGCTCCTTGATCCCGTTGATGAAGTTCGACACCAGCCGGCGCGGCGGCTCCGCGAGCCGCAGCTCCGGCGCCGCCCGGCCCAGCTCCTCGTGCAGCACGCGCAGCTGGAGCCGGGCGAAATGGGCGCCCAGGCAGACGTGCGGGCCGTCGCCGAACGAGACGTGCGGGTTCGGGGCGCGGGTCAGGTCCAGGGCGAAGGGGGACGGGAAGACGCGCTCGTCGTGGTTGGCCGAGGCGTGGAAGACCACCACCTTGTCGCCCCGCGCGATGCGCGTGCCCGCGAGCGTTGTGTCCCGCGCGGCGGTGCGGCGGAAGGTCAGTACCGGCGGATGCCGCCGCAGCAGCTCGTCCCCGGCCGTCGTCACATCGACCCGGCCCGAGCGCAGCCGCTCGTACCCGGACGGGTCGTCGGCGAGGAGCGCCACACCGCCCGGGGCCGCGCTGCGCACCGTGTCGTTGCCCGCGATCGTGAGCAGGAAGAAGAACATCTGCCGTTCCGGCGGCGTGAGATCAGGGTCCGTCGCGAGCGTCGTCATGATGTCGTCGGCCGGGTGGGCGCGTTTGTGGGCGGCCAGCTCGTCGGCGTACGCGAACATGTCGGCCAGCGCCGACGGGGAGCGCGGGTTCACCGGCGGGCCGCCCTCCGTGGCCCCGTCCGCCTCGACAGGATCGACAGCCTCGTCAGGGTCCTGGTAGCCGATGACCCGGCGCGTCCAGTGCAGCATCAGGCCCCGGTCGGACTCCGGGACACCGAGCAGGTCCGCGAGATTGAGCAGGGCGTAGTCGTCGGTGACCGTGCCGACCAGGTCGACCGTGTCCGCGCCGTCGGGCTCCAGGGCCTTGGCCAGCAGGGACGCCGCCCGCTCGCGGACCGCGCTCTCGAACGCCTCCACCCGGCGCGGGGTGAACGCCCGGCTGACCAGGCGGCGCAGCCGGCCGTGCGACGGCGGGTCCTGGTTGAGCATCATGCCGCGGATGAACGGCAGGTCCGCCGGGTCCGGGTCGCGGATCTGGGTGGCGCCCAGGAACGACGAGTAGCTCTCCGCGTCCTTGAGGACCCGCACCACGTCCGCGTGCCGGGTCACCGCCCAGAAACCGGGGCCCTCGGGCCAGCCGAGGACCGCCGGTTCCGCCTGCCAGGACACGGGGTGCCGGTCGCGCAGGGCGCGGTACCGGTCGTACGGGACGCCGTGACCGTACAGCCGCGGGTCGAAGACGTCCGGCACCGCGCCGCTCACGCGCCGTCCGCCCGCAGGAAGTCCTCCACCACCCGGATCAGCGCGAGCGGCGTCTCGTCCATCGCGTAGTGGCCGCACACGGCCAGGTCGACGAGCTCGCCGCGGGTGAACCAGCGCAGCCACGTGCCGCGCATCAGCTCCGCCGACAGCGCCGGGTCGAGCTGGCCGGTGACGGTGAGCGCGGGCGTCGTGCAGCCCTCCAGGTCGGCGTGGAAGTCGTCGCCGGTCCACGAGTCGAGCCAGGCACGGAACGCCTTCACGTCGCTGACCGCGAGGGAGCGCTCCACCATCCGGTCCAGCCAGGCCGCCGGGCGGACGCCGCCCGTGGTGACGTCGAGGATCGCGCGCCGGTGCTCCGGCTTCGTGTCCGCGGTGGAAAACAACTCCCACTGCTCGGGCGGGAGTTGCAGACCCGACGCCGGGACCGGCGAGACGCCCGCGAGCCGCCGCACCCGGTGCGGGGCCGTCGCGACGACGCGCTGCGCCACGCTGCCGCCCATCGAGTGCCCGATCAGCGAGAAGCGCTCCCAGCCGAGCCGGTCCGCGAGGTCCAGCACATCGGCCGCGCCCTCGGCCGTCGTGTACGCGCCCGGGGTGTCCTTCGCCTCCCCGTAGCCGCGCAGGTCGACCAGCGCGTACTGGAAGGACGCACGGTCCAGATCGGGGACGACCGGCGCGTAGGCGGAGCGGTCGGCGAACCAGCCGTGCACCGCGATCACCTTGTGCGGACCGTCGCCGTGCAGTGCGTGCGGCAGGACGAAGGAGGAGGCCACGTCGACTCCCGGGGATGAGGGGATGAGGGGCGGTGCCGGACGCCGTCCACGGTGACGCGGGGCCGCGCAGGCCACAAGAGGGCGCGCGGGGGCGATCGGCGACAATGGGGGCGTGACCTCCCGCGAGACCCCCCGCACCACGCCCGACCCGGCCGCCTCCGAGGCCCCCGACACCGCCCGCCGACGCCTCGATCTGGTCGCCGACTGCGGCGACTGCTTCGGCCTGTGCTGCGTCGCGCTGCCCTTCGCCAAGTCCCACGACTTCGCGGCGAACAAAGCGGCGGGCTCGCCCTGCCGCAACCTGCAGGACGACTTCCGGTGCGGCATCCACACCTCGCTGCGCGACCGCGGGTACCCGGGCTGCACCGTCTTCGACTGCTTCGGCGCGGGCCAGAAGGTCTCCCAGGTCACCTACGAAGGCGTCAGCTGGCGCGAACGGCCCGAGACCGCCCGGCAGATGTACGAGGTCTTCCCCGTCATGCGCCATCTGCACGAACTGCTCCGGTACTTGACCGACGTCCTGGACCTCGACCGGGCCCGGCCCGTGCACCGCGACGCCGAGCGGGCCCGCGCCGACCTGGAGCGGCTCACCCGCGCGAGCGCCGAGGAACTGCTCGCCGCCGATGTCCCCGCGATCCGCGACGAGGTCAACACGCTGCTGCTCAAGGCCAGTGACCTCGTCCGCGCGCAGGTGCCGGGCCGCAGGAAGAACCACCGGGGCGCCGACCTCATGGGCGCCCGCCTGCGCAAGGCCGACCTGCGCGGCGCCACGCTGCGCGGAGCGCTCCTCGTCGCCGCCGACCTGACCGGCGCCGACCTGCGCCACGCGGACCTCATCGGCGCCGATCTGCGCGACGCGAACCTCACCGGCGCCGACCTCACCGGCGCCCTCTTCCTCACCCAGGCCCAGCTCAACGCCGCACGCGGCGACGCCACCACGCGCGTGCCGCAGGGGCTGGAGCGGCCCGCGCACTGGGCGTAGGACGGCGAACTAGCCGCACACCGAAGGCAGCGCGCGGGTCAGCGCGTCCGCGTGGAGCGCGTCGAACCCGTGCGTGCGCGCCGCGCGCAGCGCCGCCGAGGTCAGCAGGGGCGTGCAGGCCGGTGACGTACGGCCGGGGGCGCTCGCGCGCAGGGCGTCGAGGAGCGCGACCGTGATGAGGTCGAGCGCCGGGCGGACCTCCTTCGCCAGGTCCGGGCGCTCGGCGGGCCGCTCCTCGGGGTGCGCGTCCCAGCGGGCGTACAGGCCGCGCTGCACCTGCTTGTTGGCCTCGATCTGGTCGCGGAACACGGCCTGCGCCCACCCGGGGTCGAGGCCGAGCGCCGCCGCCCGGCGGGCCACGTCGTCGAGGACCTGCCGCTCGCGCGCCGGGTCGTCGATCGGCGCCGGCGTCCCGTACTTCGCGGCCGCCACCTTGTCGGCGAGCGCGAGCCGGTCCGCCGCGAGCGCGGCGACGTCGGTGAGGGCGTGCGGGGTCGCGGCGGCCGTACGGGGCACGCGCGCGGCGGACGCGGACGCGGGGAGCGCCGCGCCGCCCAGGGCGAGCACGGCGGCGAGGCCCGCGGCGAGCAGGCGCGGGGACAGGGCGGGGCGTACGGACGTCTTCGGCACGGGACGTGTATAGCGCGGCGCATCCGCGAAGTCGCCCCGAACAGGCGTCCGTTCACGCGATAGGACGATCATGTGCCCTGCCGCGGATGGGGGTGCCGGCCCCCGGGTAGGGCCGCGCACATGACTGAGCCGTCCTCGCAGCCGTTCCACCTGCCGCGCTTCTACATGCCGTACCGCGCGCGGCTCAACCCCCACCTCGACGAGGCGCGCGCCCACTCCACCGCGTGGGCGCGCGAGATGGGCATGCTGGAAGGAAGCGGCGTCTGGGAGCAGAGCGACCTCGACGCGCACGACTACGGCCTGCTGTGCGCGCACACCCATCCCGACTGCGACGGCCCCGCCCTGTCGCTGATCACCGACTGGTACGTGTGGGTCTTCTTCTTCGACGACCACTTCCTCGACATGTTCAAGCGCACCAACGACCGGGAGGCCGGGAAGCACCACCTGGAGCGGCTGCCGCTCTTCATGCCGATGGACCTCGCCACGCGCGTGCCCGAGCCGGAGAACCCGGTCGAGGCGGGCCTGATCGACCTGTGGCGGCGCACCGTGCCCGCGATGTCCCTGGACTGGCGGCGCCGCTTCGCCGAGTCGACCGAGCACCTGCTCAACGAGTCGATGTGGGAGCTGTCCAACATCAACGAGGGGCGGATCGCCAACCCCGTCGAGTACATCGAGATGCGCCGCAAGGTGGGCGGCGCCCCCTGGTCGGCCGGACTCGTCGAGTACGCGACCGCCGAGGTCCCCGCCGCCGTCGCCCGCTCCCGGCCCCTGCGCGTCCTCATGGAGACGTTCTCCGACGCCGTCCACCTGCGCAACGACCTCTTCTCCTACGAGCGCGAGGTGCGCGACGAGGGGGAGCTCAGCAACGGCGTCCTCGTCCTGGAGACCTTCTTCGGCTGCACCACCCAGGAGGCGGCCGAGGCCGTCAACGACGTACTGACCTCGCGGCTGCACCAGTTCGAGCACACCGCGCTCACCGAGGTGCCCGCGCTCGCCGCCGAGCACGGGCTCACCCCGGACGAGGTCGCCGCCGTCGCCGCGTACACGCAGGGGCTGGCGGACTGGCAGTCCGGCGGTCACGAGTGGCACATGAAGTCCAGCCGCTACATGAACAAGGAGGCGCCGCCCGCCACCGCGCCCCTGTTCGGACCGACCGGGATCGGCGCCGGGACCACCGACGTGGTCGGCCTCCTCAAGGACCTCGGGGCGCAGCGGCTGCGCGCCTACACGCACGTGCCGTACCAGAAGGTGGGTCCGTCCCGGATCCCCGACATCCACATGCCGTTCACCCTGCGGCTCAACCCGGAACTGGACGGCGCCCGCGCCCGGCTCGTGCCCTGGGCGCACCGGACGGGCATCCTGTCCGAGGGGGTGTGGGACGAGGACAAGCTGGCCTCCTGCGACCTCGCGCTCTGTGCGGCGGGCATCGCCCCCGACAGCGACGCGGACGCGCTCGACCTCAACGCCCAGTGGCTGGCCTGGGGCACGTACGGCGACGACTACTACCCGCTGATCTTCGGGCACCGGCGCGACCTGGCCGCCGCCAAGGCGTGCACGGCCCGGCTGTCCGCCTGCATGCCCGTCGAGGGCGACGAGACGCCGGTGGTGCCGGTCAACGCCGTGGAGCGGGGCCTGATCGACCTGTGGCGGCGCACCACCGCCGCCATGACGCCCGATCAGCGGCGCACCGTGAAGGCGAGCGTCGACGTGATGACGGAGAGCTGGGTGTGGGAGCTCGCCAACCAGATCCAGAACCGGGTCCCCGACCCGGTCGACTACCTGGAGATGCGCCGCGCCACCTTCGGCTCCGACCTCACGATGAACCTGTGCCGCATGGGCCACGGCCCCGCCGTGCCGCCCGAGGTGTACCGCAGCGGACCGGTGCGCGCCCTGGAGAACGCGGCGGTCGACTACGCCTGCCTCCTCAACGACGTGTTCTCGTACCAGAAGGAGATCGAGTACGAGGGGGAGATCCACAACGCGATCCTGGTCGTCCAGACCTTCTTCGGCATCGACTACCCGAAGGCGCTCGCGATCGTGAACGACCTGATGACCCAGCGGATGCGGCAGTTCGAGCACATCGTCGCGCACGAGCTCCGCGTCCTCTACGACGACTTCCGGCTCTCCCGGAAGGCGCGCGCGGTGATGGACGGCTACGTCGAGGACCTGCGGAACTGGACGGCCGGCATCCTCAACTGGCACGCCGAGGTGGACCGTTACCGCGCCGACTACCTGGCCGGCCGCGCCCACGGCTTCGTACCGGACCGGATCCCCGCGCCGCCGCTCGGCGGTTTCCGGAACTTCGCGTCCGGAATGGGTGGTTCAGGGAACTTCGCCGGAACTCGGGTCGTCTAGGGGGGTGAGAGCGCCGCACGGCGTGCCTCACGGCCACTGACCGGCCGTACAACGGGGGAATTCAGGAGAACACACGGGGGTGTTCTTGCCTTGACCGACATCATCGAGCACACACAGACCAGCATCGAGTGCACGCAGTCCGGCACGGCGTCCGACCCGGCCGCCGGGGCGGGGACCGGGGGAGCGGAACTGGCGCCGTACGTGGCGCCGTTGACCGTGCCGCCGGTGCTGCGGCCCGCCGCCGACGACGTGCGCAGGGAGACCGAGATCGCCCTGCGCCCCACCTGGCAGCGGCTGCACCCGCAGCTCCCGCCGACCCTCATGTGGGGGTACGAGGGCACGGTGCCGGGTCCGACCATCGAGGTGCGGCGCGGACAGCGCGTCCGGATCGCGTGGACGAACCGCATACCGAAGGGCGGCCCGTACCCGGTCACGGCGGTGGAGGTGCCCATCGCCGCACCGAGCCCGACCACCCGCCCGGGCCGCGAGGGCGCGCCGCCGAACGAGGACGTGGCGGCCCTGCCCGCCTGGTCCGTGACCCATCTGCACGGCGCCCAGACGGGCGGCGGCAACGACGGCTGGGCGGACAACGCGGTGGGCCCTGGTGACGCCCAGCTCGCCGAGTATCCGAACGACCACCAGGCGGTGCAGTGGTGGTACCACGACCACGCCATGAACATCACGCGGTGGAACGTGCAGACGGGCCTGTACGGCACCTACCTGATCCGTGACGACGAGGAGGACGCCCTCGGCCTGCCCTCCGGGGACCGCGAGATACCGCTCCTGCTCGCCGACCGGAACCTGGACACGGACGAGGACGGGGTGCTCAACGGGCGGCTGCTGCACAAGACCGCCATCGTCCAGGACCGGAACCCGGAGACGGGCAAGCCGGTCTCCATCCCGTTCACCGGCCCGTACACGACGGTCAACGGCCGGATCTGGCCGTACGCCGAGGTGGACCCCGCCTGGTACCGCTTCCGCCTGGTCAACGCGTCGAACGCGCGCATCTTCGACCTCGTGCTCGTCGACGAGGACGGGGAGGTCGTGCCCGGGGCCCTGCAGCAGATCGGCAGCGACGGCGGGCTGCTGCCGCGCCCGGTGCCGGTCGACTTCGAGGGGGCGCTGCCGGTGCTCACGATCGCGCCGGCCGAGCGGATGGACCTCCTGATCGACTTCGGGGCGCTCGCCGGCCGCCGCGTCCGCCTCGTCAACAAGGGGCGCAACGAGGCGCCGGGCGTGCCCGATCCGGCGGGTGACGTGCCGTACCCGCATGTGCTCGAGTTCCGCGTGGGGACCTCGTGCGCCCCGGACCCGTTCACCCTGCCCGAGGTGCTCTCGGGGTCCTTCCGGCGGCTCACGCACGACATCGAGCACGGGCACCGGCTGATCGTGCTCACCCCGCCGGCCACCAAGGGCGGCGGCGGGCACCCCGAGATCTGGGAGATGACCGAGATCGAGGAGCCCGAGGGGCTGAGCCTGCCCGCCGAGGGCATCATCCAGGTCGCCGACGCCGAGGGCACGGTGAAGACGTACCGGCGCACCGCGCGGACGTTCAACGACGGGCTCGGCTTCACCCTCGCCGAGGGCACCCATGAACAGTGGAGCTTCCTGAACCTCGCGGTGAACCCGCCGGTGGTGCACCCCATGCACATCCATCTGGCCGACTTCCAGATCCTCGGCCGCGACGTGTACGACGTCTCCGGCTTCGACGTGACGACGGGCGGCACGGCGAAGCCGGTCCGCCCCGAGCCCGGCGGAGCCGTCCCGCTCCCGCCGAACGAGCAGGGGTACAAGGACGTCTTCCGCGCGCTGCCCGGGCAGATGCTGCGCGTCATGGGGCGCTTCGACGGGGCGTACGGGCGGTTCATGTACCACTGCCACCTGCTGGAGCACGAGGACATGGGGATGATGCGGCCGTTCGTCGTGATGCCGAAGGAGGCGCTGAAGTTCGACCACGGCGCCGGGCACGGGGGAGGTCACGGGGGTCACGGGGGATAGGCGGGGCGGTCGTGCCGGGCCGTGATCGAGCACGGCCCGGCATGCTCACTCGTTCGAGGAACGTGACGCGTCCGCCCGGAGGGTAGAGCTCCGGCCGGGGGGACGGGCGAGCCACGGAGGCGAGCGAGTGAGGGAACAGACCGCGTTGCGTCCCAAGTCCCTGCCGGGTTCCGGCCCGGCCGGAGGATCTGATGGTTCCGGGGGTTCCGGCGGCCCGGCCCGGGAGTCGCCGCCCAAGCGTCGGCCGCACGCGGCGCGACGGCGCGGCCGACGGCTCGTCACCTGGCTGACCGGGCTGTGCTGCGCCGTGGTCCTGGTGCTCGCCGGGATCGGCCTCGGCACCGTCGGGGCCGGTGTCATCGCGCTGAGCAGGATGGCCGAGATGCGGGAGGCACAGCAGTCGGCGCCCTCGGGGCCGGCGGGGATGCCGGGACCGTCAGGGGTGCCTGGAGCGTCGGGGGTGCCGGGAGTGTCGGGACCGGCGTCCGCGCGGCCGTCCGGACCGTCGGCGCCGGGCCCGGCCCCGGCGGCGGCGCGCGGCAGTCTCGGCGTGGAGGTCGTCGACGCGCCGGGCGGGCCGGGGGCGCTGGTCGTGGCGGTGCATGTGCCGGGGCCCGGATACACGGCGGGGCTGGTGCGCGGGGACGTGCTCCTCGGGCTGGGGGCGGACACGATCGGCTCGGCGAGCGACCTCGCCGCCCTCGTCGCGGACGCCCGGCCCGGCCGCGAGCTGCGCGTGAAGGTCCGTCACGAGGGCGGCGGGCGGCAGGATCTGACGGTCGTGCCCGGCGTCGTCACATGAGGCCCTCCGGCCCGGGCGCACCGGGGTCAGACCGTGCGGAAATGGGTCGTCAGACGGTGCTCGTCGTCCAGGACATGGAAGGCGAGGCCCACCGGCGCGTCCCGGTCCGCGATCTGCTCGCCCTCCCAGGGAAGGCGCAGGGTCCAGGTGACGCCCGGGCCCACGAGCAGCGGCCGGCCCGCGAAGGAGGTCGCCGCCGGGCTGTGGGCGTGGCCGGTGATCAGCGCGGCGATCTCCGGGCGCCGCTCCAGGAGCCGGGCGAGCCGGCCCGGGCGGCCCAGCGGGTAGCGGTCCGGGAGCGGGTGGTGCAGGGCGGCAGGCGGGTGGTGGAAGGCGAGCAGCACCGGGGTGCCGCCGTCCAGGGCGTCGAGCTCCGCCTCGATCCAGGCGTACGTCGTCTCGTCCAGGTCGCCCTCGTCGGCGCCCGGCACGCTGGAGTCGCACATCAGGAGCGCGGCGCCGCCGATCCGGTGCGCCCGGTTCACGGGACCGTCCGCCGGGGGCTCGCCCAGCAGGGCCTTGCGGTAGGCGGAGCGCACGTCGTGGTTGCCGGGGCAGGGCAGGACCGGGAAGGGCAGGGCGGGCCCGCCGCGCAGTCCGAGCAGCGCGGCGGCCTCCTCGTACTCGGACTCGGCGCCGTGGTCGGCGATGTCGCCGGTGACCAGCAGGGCGTCGACCGGTCCCGGCAGCGCCCGCAGATGGTCCGTCACCCGCCGGGCCCGCTCGGTCGCGCGCGGCGTGCCGTCGAGGTGCAGATCGCTGATCTGGGCGAGTACGAGCATGACGGGAGGTCCTCCATGGGCTGAGACGGCGCGGTGCGTGCCGATATGTTCCGACGTGCTTCTAACGGGTCGGCTCGATTCAAGCATTAGTCGTAATGGTTGGGCAATCATCAACCGTTGGTCGGGGTGGGTTCGGGGCCGCAGGTGCGGGAACGGACTCGCGCGGTCCCGTGAGGGCGGGCAGGATGCTGCCCGTGGACGTATCGTTCCGCTCCGCGACGATCTCGCGATGGACACCGCTCGCCGTATGGAGGCACCGGACATGACGACCGGCACACCCGCGCCCTTCACCGCCGCCGACTACAAGGCCCGGATGGACCGTGCCGCGCAGTCCGCCGCCGACGCCGGGCTCGCCGGAGTGCTCGTCGCACCCGGCCCCGACCTGGTCTGGCTCACCGGCTACCACGTGACCGCCGAGACCGAGCGGCTCACCCTCCTGGTCCTCGCCGCGGGCCAGGAGCCCACGCTCGTCGTGCCGACCCTGGAGGCACCCGACGCCGCCCGGTCCGCCGGCGCCGACGCGATGACCCTGCGCGACTGGACCGACGGCAAGAACCCGTACGAGGTCACGGCCCCGCTGCTGGACCGCGCGGGCCGCTTCGGCGTCAGCGACAACGCCTGGGCCATGCACCTGCTCGGGCTCCAGAAGACGCTGCCCGACAGCTCCTACGTGTCCCTCACCGAATCCCTGCCGATGCTGCGCGCCGTCAAGGACGCCGCCGAGCTGGAGCGGCTCGCGGCGGCCGGCGCCGCCGCCGACGCGACGTACGAGGAGATCAAGAAGGTCGCCTTCGCGGGGCGCAAGGAGAACGACATCGCGCGTGACCTGTCCGACCTGCTCAAGCGGTTCGGGCACTCGCAGGTCGACTTCACCGTCGTCGGCTCCGGGCCCAACGGCGCGAATCCGCACCACGAGGCGGGCGAGCGGGTCATCGAGCGCGGCGACATGATCGTCCTCGACTTCGGCGGCCTCAAGCACGGCTACGGCTCCGACACCAGCCGCACCGTGCACGTCGGCGAACCCACCGCCGAGGAGCGCGAGGTGCACGACATCGTGCGCGCCGCGCAGAGCGCCGCCTGCGAGGCCGTGCGGCCCGGCATCGCCTGCCAGGACGTCGACCGCGTCGCCCGCAAGGTCATCACCGACGCCGGGTACGGCGAGTACTTCATCCACCGCACCGGCCACGGCATCGGCGTCACCACGCACGAACCCCCGTACATGATCGAGGGGGAGGAGCAGGAGCTCGTGCCCGGCATGTGCTTCTCCGTCGAACCCGGCATCTACCTGCCCGGCCGCTTCGGTGTGCGGATCGAGGACATCGTCACCGTCACCCCGGACGGCGGCCGGCGCCTCAACGCCACCGCGCGGGACATGGCGATCGTGGACTGATCCGCCGTGCCGCCGACCCCGGTCCCCACCGACGAGACGGTGCGCCGCGTCCTGAAGAGCCTGCTCCCGGAGGGCGGCGCCACCGCCGAGGTACGCCCTGTCGAAGCGCCCGGCGCCGGTGGCGCGGGGGTGGTCTCCTGGTGGGTCGGCGACCGGCACGTGCTGCGGCTCGCGCTGGACGCGCGGGCATCGCAGTGGCTGCGGCGCGAGGTGCGGCTGCGCGACCTCGTCCGCCCGCACCTGCCCGTCGCGCTGCCCGTCGGTGTCGCGGCGGGGGAGTGGGCGCCCGGGCTCGTCTGCGCCGTCGAGACCCGAGTGCCCGGCGAACCGGCCCGGGTCCAGGACGTCACCGCGCTCGGCGAGGAGGACCTCGCCGGACTGCTCACGGGGCTGCGCGCCGTCCCCGTCGAACGGGCCGTGCCCCTGGGCGTGCCCACCGTCGCGCCGCGGTCCCTGGAGAACGTACGCCGGGAGGCCGCAGGCGCGGCACAACGGCTCGACGAGCAGGGGGAGTTCGACGCGGCGCGGCTGCGGCAGTTCACGGCGCGGGCCGTCGCCCAGCTCGGGCCGCAGTCCGGGGCGGCGCTCATCCATCACGGGCTCACGGAGGAGCGGCTGCGGGTGGCCGCGGACGGGCATGTGCGCGGGGTGCTCGGGTGGGGCGACGCGGTGATCGGTGACGTGGCCGAGGACATTGCCGGTCTGGTCGTGTCCGTGGGAGCGCGGGCCGCGGTGCGGGCGGCGACCCTCGCCGGGTGCGGGGCGCGGATCTGTCTGCGGGGGCTCTGGCTCGGGCGCTGTGACGTGCTGGTGGGGCTGGATCGGGGGGTGGAGACGGGTCGCTGGGGCCGCGGGGTCGAACGGGCCTGGGAGCCCATTCTTCTTGAGCTGGTGTCGGAGTGACCCGGGGTTTCCCGACCACGCGCCGTAGCTCCGCCGCCCGGATCTCGACCACCGGCCGGTGGGGCTTCTCGCGCAGTTCCCCGCGCCCCTGAAAGGCTGCGGCTTCGCCGCGCCTTCCCCAGATGAAAGGCGCCCCGCACCTTGATCGGGGAAATGCGACCCGAAGGGTCTGCATTTCAGGGGCGCGGGGAACTGCGCGAGAAGCCCCACCGGAGCCGCAGCCGCGATGAACGCGCAACCCCCTACGGCGCCTCGGCGATCACGCACGCATGAGGCGGCACCGTCAGAACTCCCTCCGCACCGACCCCCTCCACCCGCTCCCACGCGGCCAGCACCCGCGCGACAGGACGACCGAGCGGAATCGACACCGGCACCTCGGACAGATTCACCGCCACCCGCACATCCCCCCGCCGATAGGCGATCCACCGACCCGCCTCGTCGAAGGCGACCCGCACCGCCGCGAGATCCGGATCCCGCAGATCCGCCCGCTCCCGCCGGAGTGCGATGAGCTCCCGGTACCAGGCGAGCACGCGCGCGTGCTCGCCGACCGACCGCTCCGAGCGGTCCAGACACGACCGCTCCCGCGTCGCCGGATCCTGCGGATCGGGAACATCCGCCTCCGCCCAGCCGTGCGCCGCGAACTCCCGCCGCCGCCCCTTGCGCACCGCGTCCGCGAGCGCCGGATCCGTGTGGTCCGTGAAGTACTGCCAGGGCGTGCTCGCCGCCCACTCCTCGCCCATGAACAGCATCGGTGTGGCCGGTCCCGTCAGCACGAGCGCCGCCGCGCACGCCAGCAGCCCGGGCCCGGCGAGCGCGGAGAGCCGCTCGCCCCGCGCCCGGTTGCCGACCTGGTCGTGGGTCTGGGTCGCGGCGACGAGCCGGTGCGCGGGCATCCGGGCCCGGTCGACCGGGCGCCCGTGGTGCCGCCCCCGGAACGTCGAGTACGTGCCGTCGTGGAAGAAGCCGTGTGTCAGCGTCTTCGCCAGTGCCGCCATCGGAGCCCGCGCGAAGTCCTCGTAGTAGCCCTGCCGTTCGCCCGTCACGGCGGCGTGCACCGCGTGATGGACGTCGTCGTTCCACTGCCCGTGCAGCCCGATCCCGCCCTCCTCGCGCGGCGTGACGAGCCGCGGGTCGGCCAGGTCGGACTCGCCGATCAGGAACAGCGGCCGGCCGAGTTCCACGGCGAGCGCGTCCACGGCCGTCGACAGCTCCTCCAGGAACGGCAGCGCGCGCCGGTCCCGCAGCTCGTGCACCGCGTCCAGGCGGAGCCCGTCGAGCCGGTAGTCGCGCAGCCAGGCCAGTGCGCTGCCGACGAAGTAGTCCCGCACCTCGTCGGAGCCGGGCGCGTCCAGGTTCACCGCGTCGCCCCACGGGGTGCGCGCCGTGTCCGTGAAGTACGGGCCGAACGCCGCCAGATGGTTCCCGGACGGGCCCAGATGGTTGTGCACCACGTCGAGGACGACCCCGAGCCCGAGCTCGTGCGCCGCGTCGGCAAAGCGCTTCAGCGCCTCGGGTCCGCCGTACGGCTCGTGCACCGCCCACGGGGCGACCCCGTCGTAGCCCCAGCCGTGCCGCCCCGGCATCGGGCACAGCGGCATCAGCTCGATGTGCGTCACGCCCAGCTCGGCCAGCTCTCCCAGGTGCGCGGCAGCCGCGTCGAGCGTGCCCTCCCGCGTGTACGTGCCGATGTGCAGCTCGTAGAGCACGGCTCCGGGCAGCCCCTGCCCGGCCCCGTCCGTACGCCACACATAGCGGTCGTGGTCGACCACCGCGCTCAGCCCGTCCGGGCCGTCCGGCTGGCGGCGCGAGCGCGGGTCGGGCAGCACCGGGCCGTCGTCGAGCGCGAACCCGTACCGCGCGCCGTCCGACGCCTCCGCCTCGCCCGCCCACCAGCCGGCTCTCCCGCTCACCCGCGCCAACGCGCGCGTGGCGCCCTCGCAGTGCAGCGTGACCCGCTCGGCCTGTGGTGCCCACACCTCGAACTGCACGGAGCGTTCTCCTCGCGATCAGACGGTGACGAGGGATCCATCGTGCGCCAGGAATGATCCCCACGGGGTGGATTCACCCGGGCCCGGCGCCGAATCGTCAGGGTACGGACACGACGCATTTCGTTTTCTGGACACTCCGCCCTCCGCTGCCCGACAATCGCGGTGTGACGTCATCGTTCGAACACCACACGCACCCCGCGCGGCTCTCCGACGCCGAGCGGGACCGTGCGCTGAAGGTGCTCAAGGACGGTGTCGCGCTCGGCCGGCTCTCCCACGACACGTTCGTCCGCCGGATGGAGCTGGCCCTCGCCGCCCGCCGGCCCGACGAACTGGACGCGCTCACCGCCGACCTGCGCACCGAGGGCCGCTGGACCCGGGCCGTGGTCGGGGCCGTCGGCGCGGTCTCCGGGTTCACGGTGCGGATGCGCCGGGCCTGGACCGTGGAGCGGCTGCCCAAGCTGATGCTGCCGCGGCAGGGCGACCCGTACCCGCTGCGCATCGGCCGCGACCCGGCCAACCGGCTGCGGCTCAGCCACGAGTCGGTCTCCCGGGTGCACGCCGAACTGACCTCGCAGGGCGGCCTGTGGGTGCTGCGCGACCTCGGCTCCACGAACGGCACGTCGGTGAACGGCCGGCGGGTCGTCGGCGCCGCCGTCGTCCGCGACGGGGACCAGGTCGCGTTCGGCCACATGTCGTTCCGGCTGTCCGCCGACTGACGCGCCACGCCGTCCCGTTCGGGGGACAGAGCCGCGTGTCCGGTGGGGCGCGCCCGCCGACGCGGTCAGGGATGCATCGCGGGCCCCCGCCCGCGCGCACTCCCGAACGCGAGGAACGGTGACACCCCATGGTCAAGGCCACGCTCACGACGGCGCGCCGCGCCCTGCTGGCCACGGCGGCCGCGGCCGCCCTGCTCGGCACGACCGCCGCCGGCGCGCACGCGGCGCCGCCGGACGCCCCGCCCACCGACACCGGGAACTGGGTACGGGTGACCGTCATGCAGGGCGACGGCCCGACCGGCGCCACCAGCAGCGCCCTCCTCGACTGCACCGCCGAACGCGGCGACCACCCGCACACCGAGTCGGCCTGCGCCGAACTCGCCGAGGTCGCCGGTGACATCAACCGTGTGCACGTCGACGAGGAGACCTCCTGCCCGATGATCTACAAGCCGCTCACCGCGTACGCGCACGGCATGTGGAACGGGCGGCGCGTCGCCTACGCCCGCAACTTCGCCAGCGACTGCGTGCTGTACGCCTCCACCGGCTCCGTCTTCCGCATCGCCGACTGACGCACGGCCGGCCGGGGGCGGCTCAGACGTCGCCCTCGGCGCGGGCGTGGCGCACCGCCGCGATCGTCGTCCGCGCCTGATGCTCCACCTGGTGGGCCACCGGCACCCAGCGCGCCCCGAACCGCTCGGCGTACCCCTCGCACCAGTCCGTGACGAGGGCGTCGAGCCGGGGCGCCGCCTCGTCGCCGGCCTCCTCCAGGACCCGCAGCAGCATCGCGGCGGCCCGCAGCGGCAGCCGCCGGGCGAACGCGTCGATGCTCCCGACGTACGCCATCGTCGCGTCCGGCGGCGGGGGCTGCGCCCAGTCCCGCGCGAGACCCGGCACCAGGGCCAGAGCCCAGCGCGCCGCCCGCAGCAGCGGGCTCCCGGTGTCGGGCAGCCGCGGCAGCGCCTGCGCGAGCACCGCCTCCACCCGGCGGGTGTCCTGGCTCAGCCGCTGCGACAGGCGGCGCATCGCCCGCTCCGGCGCCGGGTGCGGGGCCGGGTCGTCGACCAGGTCGCTGGCCCACATCGGCACCTCGACGATCGCCGTCGAGCCGCCGTAGCGGTGGGCGTGGTGCCAGGTCGAGTGCCGGGCGTCGTCCGGCAGGCTCGGGAACGCGGCCCGGGCGTCCGGCGCCGGCATCACGTGCACGCCCGGGCCGGAGGCCGGCCAGCCCGCCGCGTCGGACGCGCCCGTCTCCACCGGGATGTGCAGCTCCGCCGCCGACTTCGCGAACGGCTCCGCGAGACCGGGGATGTCCCGCGTCAACTGCACCCAGCTGCCGCCGAGTTCGGTGCCGTGCAGCGACACCTGGAGGTAGGGGCGCAGTTCGTCGATGATCCCGGTCAGCGCCCGCGTCTCGGGCGGCAGCCGGTCCGGCGGCAGCACCGACGGGGACCACTCCGGCTGCTCCTCGCCCGCGGGCCGGAAGAAGTGCCGGTGGTACTCGAGCAGTGTGCGCGGAGCCGGAGTGCGGTGCAGGGCCGCACCGTCCGGGTCCGCGCACAGCAGGAAGTGCCAGGACCGGTCCTCGCGGAGCGATCTGTCCACCAGGGTCCGCCGGGCGAGATGCAGCGCCGTGGCGCCGCCCGTCGGCTCGTTCGCGTGCGCGCCCGCGACGATCAGCACGGTGCGCGGATCGTGCCCGACGGACAGCAGGTGCAGCGGGCGGCCCGCCCGGGACGTGCCGATCTGCCGCAGGCGGCAGAGGTCGGGCCGGTGAGCCGTCAGCTCCCTTGCCGACCGGGCCAGTTCGGCCGCGTTGGGGTACCGCTGCTCCGTCAGGTGACTCACCCCCGTTGGTGCTCCCGCCTCAGCAATCCGCAGTACCCCACGCCCGGCCGCCGGTGTCAAGAAGGCCCGTCGCTTCCCTCACCGCTGGTGCAGGCCGCGTCCGGCGGGGGTGAGCAAGCTCTCGCCCACGGCCTCCGGCAGCGTGGGTGTGCCGGGCCACGTCGGCGGGTTCGGCGTCCCGGCCGACGATCCGTCGGCGCTCGGCGCCCACCTCCGGCACGTGAGGGCCCACGAGTCGGACCCCGAGCACGCGCCCGTCCCCCTGACCTGCGACGCTCCGCGCACCGAGGCCCTCACGACACCGCCCCGCCCGTGCGAGAGGAGTACGTGACCCGGGGGCTGTGCCGAGTGGCCCACAGCGTCACCGGGGCCGTCGGCGAGGACCGCGTCGAGCTCACCGTCGGCGCGCCCCGGCGCCGCGCCCTGGCCGTGTGCGCCCGCGTCGGGTCGACCGGCGTCGCCGTGCGCTGCGTGGACCTGCCGCGCACCCCGTGGGCGTGCCGGGCCGTGGCCGTCTCACCTGTACGGCCCGCCGGGGCTGCGCCGGGCCGGGCCTGGCCGTGTTCGTCCGTGTCGGGTCGAGTGGCGCGGCCGTGCGCTTCGTGGACCTGCCGCGCACCTCGTGGGCGTGCCGGGCCGTGGCCGTCTCACCCGTACGGCCCGCCGGGGGCTGCGCCGGGCCGGGCGCGGTGGTGCGCTGGGAGCATTCGCGCGCCGCCCCGTGCGCGCCCGGCCCTGGGGGTGTCCCGGTGCTGTGCCCCACCGGACCGGACGCGAGCGCGCCCGGGTCTGCCGCGCGGACCGCGCCCCACCCGCCGAGCCTCACCGACCCGGCGGTGGCCCGCGATCCGTACCCGCTGTACCGCCGTCTGCGCGACACGCACCCCCTCGTGTACGACGAGCCGTTCGGCGCCTGGCTGCTGAGCCGGCACGCCGACGTGACGTCCGCCCTCACCGACCCCCGCCTGGCCCCGCTCGCGCCGGGCGGTACGGGAGACGTGGCGGCGGGCCGCCACCGGGTCGATCCGCGCAGCCCCGCCCCGTTCCTCCCGGCCGGTGAACGGCCCGGCCCGCGGATCGCCCCCGGCCACCCCGAGGACGTCCCGCGCGCCGCACGCCGCGCCCTGCTCTCCCCGGCGCTCCAGGCCCGGGCCCTCGACGCCCTCGCGGCCGGTGCCGCACGCACCGCCCATGTGCTCGCCCGGCGCCTGGCGAGCCGTCAGGAGGCCGAGCTCGTCGCCGAGTTCTGCCGGTGGCTGCCCGCGTCCGCCGTCGTCGCCGCGCTCGGCCTGCCCCACGAGACCACCGCGCACATCACCGCGCGGCACCGCACCGGACTCGACACCGCCGTGCTCCACACCCTGCTGCGCCCCCATGTCGTACGCCGCCGCGCGCACCCCGGGACCGACCTGCTGTCCGTGCTGTGCGCCGCCCCCTCCGACGAGGGGCCGTTGTCCGACGCCGCCGTCACCGGGCTCGTCGCGGTGCTGCTCGGTGCGGGCGGCCGGGCGACCGACGGGGCCCTGGCCGCGCTCCTGGCCAACCTCCTCGACCACCCCGCCCAACTGGGCCTCGTACGGGCCGACCCGGCCCTCGCCGACGCCGCCTGGACCGAGTCGCTGCGCCGCGACCCCGCCCCGCACATCGTGCTGCGCCACGCCCTCGCGCCGGTCCCGGCGGGCGGCGGCACGATACCGGCGGGCGCCACCGTCGCCTGCCTGGTCGGCGCGGCGGGCCGGGACGCGGCACGGTTCCCCGATCCCGACCGCTACGACCTGTTCCGCACCCCGCCCGACCCCGGGCCCGCCTGCCTCGGCTCCCGGCTGGCCCGGCTCACCGCGCGGACGGGCCTGCACGCCCTGCTGTCCGCCCTCCCGCACCTGCGCTGGGCCCCGGACTTCCGCCCCGTCCCCGAGGGTCTCCTCACCCGCGCCCCGTCCTGCCTGCGGGTCCACCTCGACTGAGCCTCACACCCGCACCAGCAGCGCCACCGGCCGGTCCGCGAACAGCTCCGCCGCGCGCGCGTGCCCCGAGAACCGCCGCTCCGGGCCCAGGAGTTCGGCCCAGGTGCCCTCGGGGAGCGGCAGAGCCGTGTCGTGCCAGCCGCCCGCGTCCGCGAGCCGCAAGGACAGACGCGTCGCCGCCACGGCCACCCGGCCCGCCCGCGTGAAGCCCACGCAGTGCTCCGCACCCGGGCCCCGCGCCGGCAGCGGCTCGTACGTGCCCTTGGCGCCGAACCACTCCGGATGGTCGCGGCGCAGCGCGAGGACGGTCCGGGTGAGCGACTCCTTCTCCGCCGACAGCCCGTCCCCGTAGGCCTCGCCCTCCCCGCCCGTCTCCCCGAACGTGGCCGGCGCCCGGTTGTCCGGGTCGACCAGAGCCCGGTACTCCCGCTCGGTGCCCTGGTACAGGTCGGGGACGCCCGGCATCGTGAGGTGGACGAGGGCCGCGCCCAGCACGTTCGCCCGTACGTGGGGGCGCAGTTCCGCCATGAGGCGCAGCACGGCCTCGCCCGGCGGCCCGCACGGGCCCGCCGCGACGAACGCCCGCAGCGCCTCCTCGTAGTCCGCGTCCTGCTCCGTCCACGTCGTGTCGAGACCCGCCTCGCGCACGTGCTTGAGCATCGCCTCCTGGACGCGCTCCGGGTCGGCGGGGCCGAGTCCCGCCACCGTCTGCCAGGCGGCCCACGCCGCCCCCGGCCCGGGGCGCTCGGCGTCCTCGTGCGCGGTCCGCGCCGTCACCTCGTCGAGCAGCGCCGCCCACCGGTCGGGGCACTGCGAGAGCACCGACACGGCGGCCCGCACGTCGGCGCTGCGTTTCGTGTCGTGCGTCGACAGCGCCGTCGACGTGTCCGGCCAGTCCCGCAGCATGCGCGTGCAGTACGCGTGGAAGCGGTCCGCGGTCACCGCCGGAGCGGCCGGCTCCCCGCCCACCTCCAGGGCCGAGAGCAGCGGCGTGTACCGGTAGAACGCCGAGTCCTCCACCGACTTCGCCCGCAGCGCCGCCGCCGTCTGCGCGAACCGGTCACGGAACGCGGTGTGCGCCGGGTCCCGCCCGTGCCGCCCCAGCGCCAACTCCCGTACGGTGTCGACCGCTTGCGCCTCCTCCGGCACCGTGAACACCTCCTTGGCCGCCGTCGCGTCCGCCGGGGTCAGCACCGTCTCGGGGGCGTCGCCCCCGGACGCGTAGGGCCGGTAGACGGGGACGCGCAGGAGGAGTTCGCGCACCGCCGTGCGCAGCGCCCACACGGCGTGGTCGCGCAGCGCGGGGTCCGCCGCGCACAGGGCGGCCGCCTCGCGCACCAGCCGCTCCACCTCGGTGGCCAGCTCGTACGTGACCACGTGCCGCGCCGCCCGCCGCACCGTGGGCGCCCAGCGCCCGCCCAGGTCGTCCCGCGCGCCCGTGAAACGCCGGAAGTGGCCTTCGAGCGACTGCGCGCCCTCCGGGTCCGTGAACAGGCCGTCGATCCGCCGCAGCGCGTCGTAGCCCGTCGTGCCGGCCACCGGCCACGCGGAGGGCAGCTCCTCCCCGTCCGCGAGGATCTTCTCGACGACCGTCCAGTGACCCGACGCCGCCTCCGACAGGCGGCGCAGATAGCCGCCCGGATCGGCGAGCCCGTCCGGATGGTCCACCCGGAGTCCGTCGACGACCCCCTCCACCATCAGGCGCAGCACCGTCGCGTGGGTCGCCGCGAACACCTCCGGGTCCTCCACGCGCACCGCGATCAGGTCCGAGATGGTGAAGAAGCGCCGGTAGTTGAGCTCCGCGCGGGCCAGCCGCCACCAGGCGAGCCGGTACCACTGCGCCTCCAGGAGGCGCGGCAGCGGCAGCCCGCGCGTGCCGTCGCGCAGTGGGAAGACGTGCTCGTGATAGCGCAGCACGTCCCCGTCCACCCACAGGTCCGCCAGCGCGTCCCGCAGCGGCGTCCCGAGCACCGGCAGCATGATCCGGCCGCCCTGCGCCGCCCAGTCGACGTCGAACCAGCGCGCGTACGGCGACGCGGGCCCCTCCCGGAGCACCTCCATGAGCGGCCGGTTGTGCCGCACGGACGCCGCCATGTGGTTCGGCACGATGTCCACCACCAGGCCGAGCCCGTGCTCGTGCGCCCGCGCGGCGAGCGCCCGCAGCCCCTCCTCGCCGCCCAGCTCGTCCCGCACCCGCCCGTGGTCCACCACGTCGTAGCCGTGCGTCGAGCCGGGCACCGCCTCCAGAATCGGCGACAGGTGCAGATGCGAGACCCCGAGGCCCGCCAACCGGGGCACGGCCTGCGCCGCGGACGCGAACCCGAAGGCGGGCTGCAGCTGGAGGCGGTACGTGGCGGTCGGGACCTTGGCGCGCTGAGGGGTCATGCGAAGCTACGTACCCGCGCGGGCGCCTTTCGTGTCATTCCCCCATGCGTGCGGGCGAACGGCGGTCGTTACCGTCGGACGATGACCGGCACCCGCACGCAGACGCCCGGCACCGGCCTCCCCACGGAGCGCACCCTCGACACGTACCGGCGGGTGCTCGCCGCGACCGGCCGGCTGCTGCCGCTCGTGTCCTTCCTCGGCCGGCTGCCGGTCGCGGTGATCCAGTTCGGCAGCGTCCTCCTGGTGACCCGCACGAGCGGCTCGCTGGCCACCGGCGGCGCCGTCGCCTGTGCCCTCGCGCTCGGGCAGGTCGCGCTCGGCCCCGTCGTCGGACGGCTCGCCGACCGCCGGGGCCAGCGGCCCGTCGTCCTCGTCGCCTCGCTGCTCAACGCCCTCGCGATCGCCGGATACACCCTGGGCGCGCTCCAGCACCTCGCGACCCCGCTCCTCGGTGCGCTCGCCGTCCTCGCGGGTGCCACCGTCCCCGGCATCGGACCGCTCGCCCGGGCGCGCGGGGTCGCGCTCGTCCGCCGCGCGGGCGGCGGCGAGCGGACGGTCGACGCCGTGCTCTCCCTGGAGTCGACGATGGACGAGCTGTCGTTCGTCCTCGGCCCCGCCCTCGTCGGCGTCGCCTCCGTCCTCGCCCACCCCGCCCACGCGTTCGGGGCCGCCGCCCTGCTGGTCGCGGTCTGCGGCACCTGGTTCGCCCTGCACCCCACCGCGACCGCCGTGCCCCGCGCCGACCGGCCCGCCGAAGGGTCACGCGCGCGTACCGGGCGTCCCCGCATGCCGCGCCAGGTGCACCTCGTACGGCTCGGACTCGTCCTCCTGGGCGTCCTGCTCGGCGGCCTCGGCGCCGGGATCACCGCGCTCACCCAGGAGCTCGGCCACGAGGACCAGGCCGGGCTCGTCTACGCCGCCATGGGCGTCATGAGCGCCGTCGTCGGCCTGTCCATGGCCGCCGTGCCCGCGCGCCACGCCCTCCCGCTGCGCTGGCGCGTCGCCACGGCGGGCGCCGCCCTCCTGTCGCTCCCTCTGATCGCGACGCACACCCTGCCGCTCCTCTACGTCTTCGTGACGCTCTTCGGCGCCCTGTTCGCCCCGAACCTCATCACCGCGTTCGGGCTCACCGAGCGGGCCGTGCCGCGCGCACGGCTCGCCGAGGGCATGACGGTCGCCGCGAGCGCCTTCGTCGGCGGCCAGGCCGTCACGCTCGCCGTCGCCGGACGCCTCGCCCAGACGTACGGCCCCGCCGCCGCGTTCACCGTGGGCAGCGCCGCCGCCGCCCTCGCCTTCCTCGTCGCCCTGCGGGTACGGACGTTGCCGCCCGATCTCCCCGAAATCGACGGAACCACACCGGAGTTGGACCCCTCTTACCGGGCGACCACGTGAGGCCGGGACCGCCCTGGGCGGCCCGGCGGGGAACCGCGGAAGCAGGGGGAAGATGTGCGCGCGCTAGCAAGACGCCATCTGGGCAAGCTGGTGACAGGGGTGGCCCTCGCGGTCGCCGGAGCCGCCGTGGCGGTGGGTGTGAGCCTGCCCGACGACGCCGGAGCCGCGGGGGACGCGGCCAAGGCCGCGGCGGCCGAGCGGGACGCGGTGGCCCCGGAGGGCACCGTCGAGGCCGCACCGAAGGAGGGGGAGAAGGGCGTCGGGCGCGATCCGCTCACCGACGCCGAGATCGACCGCGCGGAGCAGCTCGCGGTCGCGGGCGGCAATCTGCGCAGGAACGCCCTGGACGTCGAGGGCGACCGGGGCCCGGAGCACCTGTCGACGAACCTGACGGAGACCGACCCGCGCCTGAGCGGCGCGGCCGCGGCCCAGCGCCGCGCGGACGTCGTCTACTACGACTACAAGAGCGACGCGGTCGTCACGAAGACCGTCAACCTCGACACCGGCAAGGTCGAGGACACCAGCACGGACCACGGTGTGCAGCCGCCGCCCGGCAGGGACGAACTGACCGAGGCCGCCCGGCTGCTGATCGGCGACCGCCTCGGCGCCGGCCTGCGGGCCGACTACAAGGACGCCACCGGCAAGAAGCTCACCGAGCCGGGTCAGCTGGAGCTCAGCGGCATGGTCTTCCGCAAGGGCACCGTCGCGAACGTGCCGGCGGACCTCGCCGCGTGCGGCACGCACCGCTGCCTGCGCGTCATCACCAAGGTCAAGAGCGGCCCGTGGATCGACACGCGCGCCCTCGTCGTCGACCTCAGCGACCGCACGGTCGGCCGTCTCTCCTGAGGACGGGGCCCCACCGCCCTGTCCCGACCTCCGACTTCTTCTCCTGCACGAGGGAGCACTTCCGCATGCCCGAGACACCCACCCAGGCCGCGCCGCGCAGACGCCGCGCGTTCGCCCTGTCCGGCCTCGCCGTCACCGCGCTGCTCGGCACCGCGCTCGCCACGAGCCCCACCGCCCAGGCCGCCCCCGCCGCCCCGCAGCGGGCCGCCGCCGCGCCCGCCTGCTCGGCCGCGTACCGCATCGAGCAGACCCTCGACGGTGGCACCACCTGGCGCATGTGCTGGCACTACAACACGCTGGCGGGGCTCGTCCTCGACGACGTCAGCTACCAGCCCAAGGGCGAGGCGACGCCGATCAAGGTCCTCACCAGCGCCCGCCTCGCCCAGGTCCACGTCCCCTACGACGACGGCCAGGCCGAGTACGACGACATCACCGGCACCGACTTCGGCCAGGCCCTGCAGAACCTGCGGCCTGCCGAGTGCCCCGGCGGCACCATCAAGACCGTCAAGGTCCCCGACAACGGCGACGTGAAGGGCCTCTGCGCCACCACGCGTGCGCGCGGGCACGCGTACCGGCTCAGCGACGACGAGTCGACCGGCGGCAGCGGCAAGCTCTACAGCGCCCAGGGCAAGGACCTGCTCCTCTACACGGTCAACAAGGCGTCCTGGTACGAGTACATCACCGAGTGGCGCTTCTCCTCCGACGGCACCATCACCTCCAACGTCGGTGCGACGGGCAGCCTCTCCCCGTACGACTACGACGGCACCGACGGCAAGGGCTGGCCCATCGGCAAGGGCGCCACCGCCTACGCGGAGAGCCACAGCCACAACGTCTTCTGGCGGCTCAACTTCGGCCTGGACGGCTCGCCCAAGGCCAAGGTCGAGCAGTACGACTCCAAGGTGACCTCACCGGTCGGCGACGGCTCGCCCAAGACGAAGACGACCCGCACCCCGGTCACCAAGGAACTCGCCGGTGACGTCAAGGACATGCGCTGGTGGCGCGTCGTCTCCAAGGCCGGCAAGAACAAGGACGGGCACCCCCGCTCCTACGAGTTCGTCCCCGGCCGCTCCAACAAGTTCCCGGGGCGCTCCTTCACCAAGCACGACGTGTACTTCACCGAGTACAACAAGTGCGAGCAGTACGCGAGCGACAACCCCTCGGCGCACTGCGGCGGGACGAGCGTGGACAAGTGGGTCGGCGGCCAGACGCTGACGCATCCGATCACCTGGGTCAACATAGGGTTCCACCACATCGCCCGGGACGAGGACCAGCAGCCCATGCCGGTCCACTGGCAGGGCTTCTCGCTGGCCCCCAGGGACGTGACCGCTATGAATCCGCTCACGCCCGCCGACCTGGCGGGGCAGAACGGGGTTCCCGGAAGCGGCAGTTGAGAAACTGACGCCCGCATCGGGCTGCACCGCCGCCCGCTCCCGGAGTACCCTTCCTTGATCGTTGCCGAGGGGAAGGCGCGAAACGGCTCGGGGGCGGAAGGCGGTGCGGAGCGGGTGAGCTCGGGAGGGCTGGAGCTGCCCCCAGGCGACGAGGGTCACGAGGGCCAGGACGGCCAGGGGGCAGCCGCCGTGGACATCCCGCCCGGGGCGGTGTCGCTGGCCCGGCCCATGGACATGGGCTCGCAGATCGGACCCGAACTGGACTGGGGCACCGAGGCCTGGCGCGAGGTGCGCACGCGCGCGCAGCGCGCCGGCCGCGCCTACATCTGGCTGAACCTGGTGGAGCAGCGGCTGCGCGCCGTCGTCGCCGCCGTCCTGCGGCCCGTCTACGAGCCCGTGCACGGCGACGACTGGGTGGTCGCCGCCGCCGGGCCCGCCGGGCAGGAGTGGGTCCAGCGGGCCGTCGCCGTGCGCGAGGTCAGCCGCCGCAAGGGCTACCTCCTCGACCCGGCGGACGACAACGTCCTGTCGTTCCTGACCCTCCCGCAGCTGCGGGAGCTGATGGTCCAGCACTGGCCGTGCTTCGAGCCGTACTTCGACGACCGGCGCGACGTCGAGCTCGCCCTCGACGAGCTGGAGGTCACGCGCAATGTGGTCTCCCGCAACCGCGCGCTGTCCGAGGCCGTCCTCGCCCAGGCCGAGCGGGCCTCCGCGCGCCTGCTGGAGATACTCGGCGCCGGGTCGGACGTGCCGTCCGCCCGCAGACTCCCCGTCGACGCCGTCGAGGACCTCGTCGGCGACCGGTACGCGGACGTGGTCGCCGTCCACTCGGACCGGGTGCGGCTGCTGCGCCAGTTCCCCGCCGAGGACCTGTTCGGCGGGGCCCGCCGCCTCGACGCCATCGGGATAGGGCTCAACCTGCTGGTGCAGAACTTCTCCGGCCGCCGCCTCATCCGGCTCGCCGAGTCCGGCTGCCGCGTCCGTCTGCTCTTCCTCAACCCGGCCTCCAGTGCGGTCAAACGCCGCGAAAGGGAACTGGGGCTCAAAAGGGGCGAGTTGAGCCGCGCCGTCGAGATGAACATCCTGCACATGCGGCGGGTGCGGGCCCGGCTGCGCGATCCCGGGGCCTTCGAGATCCAGGTCTTCGACGAGACTCCGCGCTTCACCGCGTACCTCGTCGACGGGGACGGCTCGGACGGGGTCGCCGTCGTGCAGACCTATCTGCGGCGCGCCCGCGGCATGGAGGCGCCGGTGCTCGTCCTGCGCGGCGGGGGCCGCGTGGTCCGCTCGGGCCGTTCCCTCGACACGGGGGAGAATGGACTCTTCGTGACATATCGCGACGAATTCGAGCAGGCCTGGGCGGACGCGCGGCCGGTCTCCTAGATCCCGCCCGAACGGGGTGCCGGGCCGATTGTCAGTGGCCCGTGCGAAGGTGGTGGCCACTGGGGGAACGCACCACGAGAAGGGGGCTGCCATGGGCTGGCACCGGGAGCTGCTGATCGGCTTCGACCTGGAGACGACGGGGACGGATCCGCGCGAGGCGCGCATCGTCACCGGCGCGGTCATCGAGGTCAGGGACGGCGCGGTGCTCGGGCACCGCCAGTGGCTCGCGGACCCGGGCGTCCCTATCCCCGCCGACGCGGTCGCCGTGCACGGCATCAGCGACGAGCGGGCGAGAGCCGAGGGCGAGCCGGCGGACCGGGTCGCCGACGCGATCGCCGAGGTCCTCGTCGGGTACTGGCGCACGGGCGTCCCGGTGGTGGCGTACAACGCGACGTTCGACCTGACCCTGCTCTCCGCCGAGCTCGCCCGGTACGGACTGCCCTCGCTGCGCGAGCGGCTCGGCTTCGACCCCGCCCCGGTCGTCGACCCGTACACGATCGACCGCAGCGTCGACCGCTACCGCAGGGGCAAGCGGAACCTGGAGGCGGTCTGCACGGAGTACGGCGTCACGCTCGACACCGCGCACGACGCCTCGGCCGACGCGCTGGCCGCGGCCCGCCTGGCCCGCGCGATAGGCGAGCGCCACGCGAAGGTCGCGGCCCTCGGCCCCGCCGAACTGCACCGCCGTCAGGTGGACTGGTACGCGCAGTGGGCGACGGACTTCCAGGCCTTCCTCCGAAGCAAGGGCGACGAGACGGCGACGGTGGACCCGGTGTGGCCGATACGCGAGCTCGCCGCGGATCCCAGCGTCGTCTGAATCCAGCCCGTCCGGCGTTCGAGGACCGGGGTCCGGGGCGGAGCCCCGTGCCCACGCCGGGAGAGCCGACCCTAGAACGGATACCAGCGCACCTCGGTGTCCCCGTTCCGCAAGGACGCCACCCTCCGCCGGAACTCGGCCAGCGCCTTCGGATTGCTCGGCGCGTGCTGCGCGACCCAAGCGCAGGAAGCCGTCTCGCGCGCCCCGCGCAACACCGCACACCCCTCCCACTCCCGCACATCCCACCCGTACGCCCCGACGAACGCGTCATAGGCCGCGGCAGGCACCCCGTACCGGTCCCGGGACAGCGCCATGACCACGAGATCGTGCTCGCGCAGGTCCGAGGAGAAGGTCTCCAGGTCGACGAGCACCGGCCCGTCGGGCCCGATGTGCACATTGCGGGGCAGCGCGTCCCCGTGGATCGGCCCCGGGGTGAGGTGCGGGACGAGTGAGGCCGCGGCGGAGGCGAACCCGTCCCGCCGCTCCCGCAGATAGTCCGCGTCCGCCGGATCGATCGCGTCCCCGGCCAGGCGCAGCCACCGCTCGACCCCGCCCAGCAACTCCCGCCGCGGCAGGGGGATACCGACGGGCTCGGGCAGCGCGTGCACCGACGTCAGCAGCTCGGCCAGATCGCGCGGCTCGGCGGGCCGCACCGCGTCGGGGATGCGGTGCCACACGGTCACCGGGTGTCCGTCGACCACGAGCACCTCGTCCTTCGCGGCGCGCACCGCGGGCACCCCGTGCTCGGCCAGATACCCGGCGATCGCCACCTCGCGGCGCGCCCGGTCGAGCAGTTCGGCACCGCCCGTGCCGCTGTCCCGGCCCACCTTGACGACGAGGTCCCCGGCGGCGAACACCGCGTTCTCCCCGAGCGCGAGCAGCCGGGCGCCGGACACCGGTCCGTCCACCACTCCGGCGCGCGCCAGCACGTCCCGTGCCCGTGCCTCGTCCATCATGAGCCTCCTGCGCTTCCTGCCTGGGATACGGGCTCAGTCTCCCACTCGTCCGAATGTCTTGACGTCGCAGGACGCTGTCACGACCATGACAGAGCCATGTCAGAGCCATGGAGGGTCATGGCGAGGGGCCGCCGGGGCGGCCGGAAGCCGCACGTGCCGTCCGCACGCCCGAACCGGCCCGAAGGAGTCGCACCGGTGACCACGGCGACCACAGTGAAGCGACCCGCCACGGACCGCCCGGTCCGCACACCCCGCGGCGCCGGACCCCCGGGCGGCCGGGGCGCCTGGTTCCTCGTGCTGCCCGCGCTGCTGCCCATCCTCGTCCTGAGCGTGGGCCCCCTCCTGTACGGGATCGGCCTCGCGCTCACCGACGCCCAGTCGGGCCGCACCGACCCCACCCAGTGGGTCGGCGCCCTCAACTTCCGTGACCTGCTGCACGACACCCTGTTCTGGGACTCGTTCCGCATCGGCCTGCTGTGGGCCGTCGGCGTGACCGTGCCGCAGTTCATGCTCGCGCTCGGCCTGGCCCTGCTGCTCAACCAGAACCTCCGCTTCCGCTGGCTGGCGCGGGCCCTGGCGATCGTCCCCTGGGCGATGCCGGAGGTCGTCGTCGGCATCATGTGGCGGCTCGTCTACCACCCGGACGCGGGCGTCCTCAACCAGACGCTGTCGGACCTCGGTCTCGGCGACGGCCGGGACTGGCTGACCGGCCTCGCCACCGCGCTGCCCGCCGTCATCGTCGTCGGCGTCTGGGCGGGCATGCCACAGACCACCGTCGCCCTGCTCGCCGGGCTGCAGAACACCCCGCGCGAGCTGCACGAGGCGGCGGCCATGGACGGGGCCGGCGCCTGGCGCCGCTTCCGCACGGTGACCTGGCCCGCTATCCGCCCGGTGGCTCTCGCCATCACCGCGCTCAACTTCATCTGGAACTTCAACTCCTTCGCCCTCGTCTACGTCCTGACCAGCGGCGGCCCAGGCGGCCGGACCCGCCTGCCGATGCTGTTCGCGTACGAAGAGGCCTTCCGCTACGGCCAGTTCGGCTACGCGGCGGCGATGGGCTGCGTCATGGTCGCCGTGATCTCCGTGCTCCTCGCCCTCTATCTCGTGGGCCGGCTGAAGGGAGGCGACGAGCAGTGATGCGGACTTCGAAGCCCGCCCGCGCGGGCCAGTACCTCGCGCTCCTCGCCTATCTGGTCTTCCTCGCCTTCCCGTTCCTGTGGCTGGTCTCCACCGCGTTCAAACCGCCCCGCGAACTCGCGAGCCTGCACCCCACCTGGATCCCGAAGGACCCCACCCTCGACAACTTCCGGCAGGCCTTCGACGAGCAGCCGCTGCTGCGCGCCGCCGGGAACTCGCTGCTCGTGGCCGTGTCGGCCGCCGTCATCGCCGTCGTCATCGCGACCCCGATGGCCTATGTGATGGCCCGCCACCGCTCGTTCCTGTCGCGGGCGGCGACCGGCTGGGTCGTGGTCAGCCAGGCGTTCCCCTTCGTCCTGGTGATCATCCCGCTGTTCCTGATCCTCAAGAACCTGCACCTGATCAACGCGCTGCCCGGCCTGATCATGGTCTACGTCGTGTGGGCGCTGCCCTTCGCGCTGTGGATGCTCGTCGGCTACGTACGGGCCGTGCCGCGCGATCTGGAGGAGGCGGCGGCCGTCGACGGCGCGGGCCGGCTGCGGATCCTCGTCTCCGTGACGGCGCCGCTGCTGATGCCCGGCATCGTCGCGACCGGGCTGTTCGCGTTCGTGACCGCCTGGAACGAGTTCTTCTTCGCGCTGGTCCTGATGAAGTCGCCCGAGAGGCAGACCCTGCCGGTGATCCTCACCCACTTCCTGGGCGCCGAGGGCGTCGCCGACCTCGGGCCGCTCGCCGCCGCCGCGTTCCTGGCCACCCTGCCGTCGCTCCTGATCTTCTCGCTGATCCAGCGGCGGATCACCGGCGGCCTGCTGGCGGGGGCGGTGAAGTGATGGCCCGCCGCGTCCTCGGGCTCCGGACGACGCTGACCGCGCTCGCCGCGTCCCTGACCCTGCTGCTCGCCGGCTGCACCGGCGACGCGGGCGACGGGGCGGGCGGCGGCCGGATCACCCTCGAATTCCAGTCGCTCGCCTGGCAGAAGGAGTCCATCGACGCCAACAAGCAGCTCGTCGCGGAGTGGAACGAGCTCCACCCCGACATCCGTGTGAAGTACGTCCAGGGCAGTTGGGACAGCGTCCACGACCAGCTCCTCACCTCCTTCGAGGGCGGCGAGGCGCCCGACATCATCCACGACGCCTCCGACGACCTCGCCGACTTCGCGTACGGCGGCTACCTCGCCGACCTGCGCCCGTACCTTCCCGCCCGGCTCAAGTCCGACATCCCGCGGCGCAGTTGGGAGACGGCGACCTTCGGCGACGGCGTGTACGGTGTGCCGTTCCTCCAGGAACCGCGCGTCCTCGTCGCGAACGCGAAGCTGCTGAAGGCCTCCGGGGTGCGGATCCCGACGCCCGCACATCCGTGGACCTGGGACGAGTTCCGCGCGGTCACGCGCAAGCTCAGCGGCAAGGGCCGCTACGGAGTGGCCTGGCCGCTCAAGGAACCCGTGTCGGCGACCCTCAACCTGTCCCTCTCGGCGGGCGGCCGGCTGTTCCACCGCGGGGCCGACGGCAAGGTCACGGTGCGCTTCGGGGCCGCCGACGCCGTCGTGCCGCGAACCGTCCACGACCAGGTGAACAGCGACCGCAGCGCCTCCGGCACGACCCTGGGCATGGGCGGCTCCGACACCCTGCCCGGCTTCTTCGCCGGGAAGTACGCGATGGTCCCGCTCGGCTTCTCCTACCGCCAGCAGATCGCGCAGCAGGCGCCGAAGGGCTTCGAGTGGCAGGTGCTGCCCGCCCCGGCCGGGGCCGACGGGCTCGCCCAGGGCGTCAGCCCGCAGACCCTGTCGGTCGCCGAGGACAGCCCGCACAAGAAGGAGGCCGCGCGGTTCATCGACTTCCTGCTGCGGCCACAGAACATGGTGCGGCTCGCGCGCGGCGACTGGATGCCGCCCACCGGCACCGAGGCCCTGAAGGACCCGGCGCTGCGCACCGCGAAGGACGGCTGGGCCGTCGGCACGGCCCTCGCCGCCCACCTGAGCCCGGCCCCGGCCCAGTCGGTGCGGGGCTATCCGGAGTGGAAGGACAAGGTGGCCACCCCCGCGCTCCAGGAGTACTACAGCGGCGCGATCGGCCTCGGCGAACTGCGCCGCCGCCTGGTCGAGGACGGGAACCTGGTCCTGGCGCGGTACCAGCGGTAGCCGGCGGCGGAGCGGGGCGGGTCCCGCTCGGGCGGATAACGCTCGGGTAACGACGGATCGCCTCGCAGCTCTCCTGGATCCGGTTGCCCCGTACGACCGTTACCCCTCGGTAAAGGTTGTACATCGAGCTTCTTGAATCTTGCTCAAACCACTTTCTAGCGTGAGGTGAACATGTTCTGAACAAAGGAAAGATGGTCGGCACGATGCCCCGAGACATACCACCGTTGCACGAGGTACGTCGCGTCACCCAGAAGAAGCGCGACGCCTGGTGGACCGTGCTGCTCGTCGATCCGGTCGCCACGCCGCTCGTACGGCTGACGGCCCGATGGACGCGCATCACGCCGAACCAGATCACCTGGGGAGCCCTGCTGCTCGGCCTGGTCTCCGCCGCCTGCTTCGCGATGGGGGACTGGCGCTGGCTGATCCTGGGCGCGGTCGTCTACCACCTGAGCTTCGTCCTCGACTGCATGGACGGAAAGGTCGCCCGGCTCACCGGCCAGGGCTCCGTCTTCGGCGCCTGGCTCGACTACATCTTCGACCGCATCCGCGTCATGGCCTGCGCCGTGGCGCTGATGGCCGGTCAGTACCACCGCACCGGTGAGCTCGTCTACGTGTGGCTCGCGGTGGTCGTCGTCTTCCTCGACGGCCTGCGTTACATCAACTCGCTGGAGATCTTCAAGACCCGGCACACGATGCGCAAGCAGATCAAGTCGCGTATGCGCGCGGCCCGTCGGGCCGAGAACGCGGCGGGCATCGCGTTCATGGAGGACCTGCTGCGGGCCAACCCCGAGGCCGACATCGAGCAGGACCTGCGCACCGCCTCGCAGGACGCGCGCGACGAGGAGGCCCTGGAGGGGCAGGAGACCCTCGCGGCCGGCGAGGCGCGGGAGGCCGGCGAGGCGCGGGAGGCCGGCGAGGAGGAGCCCGTCAAGCGGCGCAAGGCCCAGGTCGTGGACCTGCACCAGGAGTTCCGCAGCCGCTTCCCGATCTACCTCCGCTTCCGCTCCTTCCTGCTGCGGCACCGCATCCGCACGCACCTGGTGAGCGGTATCGAGTTCCAGATGGCCGTCTTCATCATCGGCCCGCTCGTCGACCAGGTGATCGGCGCGACCGTCGTCGCGGGCGCCCTGCTGCTCGTCTTCGAACTCGCCATCATCTACAAGCTGCTGCTGTCCACCCGTGACTTCGGCCGCACCCTCGCCTCGTTCGAGGAGTCGGAGCAGCGGCGGGAGAACGGGGAGCCCGCGGAGTCCGGGGAGAACGGACTGTCCGCCGTCGCCTGATCTCTCCCGGATCGTTCCCGGGTTCATCCCGGAGCTTTCTTCACAAGTGGGGGCCCGCGTCACCTGACGCGGACCCCTTCCTTTTGCTGTCAAGTGCTGTCGTCCTGGCACGAATTGCTGCGCCGCCTGGCCGATCTGTCTTGTTTGTTATTACAGAACCTTGTTGAACAAGTCACAGGTGTATGTAGGCCTTGATCTGGTCGCGTCAATCGGACAGGGTTTCGTCCCAACCCCGGGACATCTTCCGGAGATTGACCGAGGTTGCACGAATTTGCGCGCCCCCACGCGCGTAGAACCGTGCGCGCACGCTGCCATGTGCGCAGAACGTCACATCCCCCCACACACCACGAGGAGACCCCTCTTCATGGCAACTCACAAGCGTGGCCGCTCCATCAAGCTGACCGCTGCGATAGCCACCGCTGCCACCGCCGTGGGCGTCACCGTCCTCACGGGCGGATTCGCCGGCGCCGCCGCCCCCGCCGAGGGCAAGGTCTACGGCCTCGACGCCAAGGGCGCCGTCTCCGGCAGCTACATCGTGCTGCTGGACCAGAAGGCCGGCGCCGACGCCAAGAAGGACCTGGCCAAGGAGTACGGCGGCACGCTCGCGCGGAACTACAAGTCCGCCGTCAACGGCTTCTCGGTCAAGGGCCTGTCGGAGACCGAGGCCAAGCGCCTCGCCGCCGACAAGTCGGTCGACAAGGTCGTCCAGAACAAGAAGTTCCACATCGACGCGACTCAGGACAACCCGCCGTCGTGGGGCCTGGACCGCATCGACCAGGCGGACACCGCCGGCGACAGCAAGTACACCTACCCGGACTCCGCCGGCGAGGGCGTCACCGCGTACGTCATCGACACCGGTGTCCGCATCAGCCACAAGGACTTCGGCGGTCGCGCCTCCTACGGCTTCGACGCCGTCGACAACGACGACAGCGCCGACGACGGCAACGGGCACGGCACGCACGTCGCCGGCACCATCGCCGGTGACGCCCACGGTGTCGCCAAGAAGGCGAAGATCGTCGCCGTCCGCGTCCTCGACGACCAGGGCTCCGGCACCACCGAGCAGGTCGTCGCCGGCATCGACTGGGTGACCCAGAACCACCAGGGCCCCTCGGTCGCCAACATGTCGCTCGGCGGCGGCGCGGACGAGGCGCTCGACGCCGCGGTCCAGAAGTCCATCGCGTCCGGCGTCACCTTCGCCGTCGCGGCGGGCAACGAGTCGTCCGACGCCTCGCAGTCCAGCCCCGCCCGCGTCCCGGAGGCCATCACGGTCGCCTCCTCCACCAAGGACGACGAGCAGTCCGACTTCTCCAACTACGGCAAGATCGTGGACATCTACGCCCCCGGCTCGGACATCACGTCCGACTGGAACACGGGTGACGACGCCACGAACACCATCTCGGGCACGTCCATGGCCACCCCGCACGTCGTCGGCGCCGCCGCCGTCTACCTCGCGGGCCACCCGGACGCCGCCCCGGCCGACGTCGCCAAGGCGCTCACCGACGGTGCCACCCCGGACGCGATCAAGAACGCGACCGAGGGCACCCCGAACAAGCTCCTGAAGATCGTCGAGTAACACCCGGCTGCACCGATCGGCGGCCGTCGTGCTCACCCCCACGGGGCACGGCGGCCGCTTCGGTCTCGTGGGACCCGGTCCGCTTAGGGTGTGCGCATGACGGTCAAGCGATACGCGGCGCTGCTGCGCGGCATCAACGTGGGCGGCAAGGTCAAGGCCAAGAAGGTTCCGATGGCGCGGCTGCGGTCGCTGATCGAGGGCCTGGGCCACACCGACGTGCGGACCTATCTGCAGAGCGGCAACGCGGCCTTCACCGCTGCGGTCACCGACGACGACGTGCTCGCCCGCGAGATCGAGGCGGCGATCGCGGCCGAGTTCGGCTTCACCGTCGAGGTCGTCGTGCGCGACCACGCCTACCTCACCGCCGTGCGCGACAACTGCCCTTTCCCCGCAGCCGAGTTGGAGGGCAAGCAGCTGCACGTCACGTACTTCTCCGAGCCGGTCACCCCCGAGCGCTTCGCCGCCGTCGACCCGGCCGCCTACGCCCCCGAGGACTTCCGCCTCGGCGACCGCGCCCTCTATCTCTACGCGCCCACCGGACTCGGCACCTCGAAGCTCGGTGCCCGCCTCTCCAGTGCCGCGCTTAACCGGGGCCTGATCGCCACCAGCCGCAACTGGAACACCGTGCGGAAGCTGGTGGAGCTCACGGCGCCGGAGGCCACGTCGTCGTAGGAGCTCACGCCACGGGAGCGAGCGTGTCCAGCCTGGCCAGCTCCCGCGGCGTCAGCCGGATCGCCGCCGCCCCCAGGTTCTCCTCCAGGTGTGCGACCGAGCCCGTGCCCGGCGTCGGGCACAGCACGGGGGAGTGGTGCAGCAGCCAGGCCAGGGCGATCTGTGACGGGGTCGCGCCGTGCGCCCGCGCGATCGCGGCGCACTCCGGCTGCTCCGTGAGGCTGCCGTTGCCCAGCGGGAACCACGGCAGGAAGGCGATGCCCCGGGCCTCGCACAGCTCCAGCAGCGGCTCCGACACCCGGTCCAGGATGTTGTAGCGGTTCTGCACGGACACGATCGGCACGAGGTCCAGATCGAGCGCCGCCTGCAGCTGCTCGGCCGTCACCGAGTCCAGACCCACGTGCCTCACCTTGCCCGCGTCCCGCAACTCCCGCAGTGCGCCCAGCTGTTCGGCCATCGGCACCTCGGGGTCGAACCGGTGCAGCTGGTACAGGTCGATCCGGTCCGTGCGCAGCCGCCGCAGGCTCTCCTCGCACATCGCGCGCAGCCGCTCGGGCCGCCCCTCCACGTGCCAGGCCTCGGCCGAGGTCCGCACCACGCCGCCCTTCGTGGCGACGACCAGCCCCTTCGGGTACGGGTGCAGCGCCGCCGCGACCCGCTCCTCGACCAGCCCCGGACCGTAGTTGTCCGCCGTGTCGACCAGCGTCACCCCGAGCTCGACGGCCCGCCGCAGCACGGCCGTCGCCTCCGCGTCGGTGCCGCGCGGCCCCCAGACCCCGGGCCCCGCCAGCTGCACCGTGCCGTACCCGAGCCGCCGCACGGGCAGATCACCGCCGAGGACGAACTCGGGGGCGGGGTGCGGCGCGGGCGCGGTGGGGCGCGGGGAGGCGGACATGCTCCGACCGTATCCGATCGGGCACCACTCGGGATCCCGAATCCCGTGGCAGGCTCGGCCCATGCGCTACGTGATCATCGGAGCAGGAGCGGTCGGCGGAGCCATCGGCGGGCGGCTGGCGCAATATGGCCACGAGGTCGTCCTCGCCGCCCGTGGCCGCCAGTACGAGGCGCTGCGCGCCCACGGCCTGCGCCTGCGGACCCCCGACGGCGAACACATCCTGCGGCCCCCGGTCGTGGACGGCCCCGAGTCCCTCGGCACCCTGCGCGCCGACGACGTCCTGCTGCTCGCCGTGAAGACGCAGGACAGCGTCGCCGCGCTCGACGCCTGGGCCAGCCGCCCCGTCGAGGGCGGGGGCACCGCGAGCGAGCGGATTCCGCTCGTGTGCGCGCAGAACGGCGTCGCGAGCGAGCGGTTCGCCGCGCGGACCTTCCGGCACGTGTACGCGATGTGCGTGTGGCTCCCCGCCACGTTCGCCGAACCCGGCATCGTCCGCGCCGACGGCACCCCGCTCACCGGCATCCTCCACCTCGGCACCTACCCGGCCGGCGCCGACGACATCGTGCGGGAGATCGCCGCCGCCCTGAAGCGCTCCCGCCTCGACGCCCCGGTCGTCGGTGACGTCATGCGCTGGAAGTACGCCAAACTCCTCGCCAACCTCTCCAACGCGATCGAGGCGCTGTGCGGCGAGCGGACCTCCGACGCCACCCAGGCCCTGTACGCGCGGGCCCGTGCCGAGGGCGAGGCCGTCCTCGCCGCCGCCGGCATCCCGTACGCCTCCCCGGAGGAGGAGCGGACCTGGCGCGGGGACCGGATCCGGCTCGAGTCCTTCGACGGGACCCCGCGCGGCGGCGGCTCCTCCTGGCAGTCGCTGCGACGCGGCACCGGCACGATCGAGGCCGACTGGCTCAACGGTGAGATCGGCCGCCTGGGCAGGGAGCACGGCGTCCCCACGCCCGTCAACGACGTGCTCCGCGAACGGGCCGACGAGGCCGCGCGCCAGGGCTGCCCGCCGGGCGCCACACCGGTCGCCGAACTGACCGCGGCCGTCGACGCGCGGGCCGCCCGCTGACCCCTGTCGCGTTTGTTCAAGAGACGGCGCGGCGCGCTCCGTAGAGTCGACGGCATGGAACTTCGACGCGAGAACGTACAGCCCCATCTGAGCGAGTGTGCCGCCGAGTCCGCCCGCGTCGCGGCCGGTGTCGGGCAGAACCGGCTCGGGGAGCCGTCCGGCTGCGGCGACTGGGACGTGCGCACGCTGGTCAACCACTGGGTGCTCTACGGCTCCCACGGGCTGGAGCACCGCGCCCTGCGCAAGGCGCTCCCCGACGAACTGACCGCCCGCGACTTCACCACCGACCCCGCATGGGCGACGGCCTTCGCCGCCCAGCTCGACCGGGCCGTCGCCGCCTGGGCCGAACCCGCCGCGTGGGAGGGCGAGATCGACCTCGGCTTCGCCCATCAGGCCGCACCCGAGGTCGCCGCGCTGCTCCTGCTCGAACTGGCCCTGCACGGCTGGGACGTGGCCCACGCCACCGGCCAGGACTTCAAGGTCTCGGACGCCGCCGGCGCCGTCATCCTCGACGTGGTCTCCGCGAACGCCGAGATGTACCGCCAGTACGAGGGCTTCGGCGCCGCCGTCGAACTCCCGGACGGCGCCTCGGACTTCACCCGCGCCCTCGCCCTCAGCGGACGCGACCCGCGCTGACGTCACTCACCGCGCCAGGCGTCCCGCCGCGCCCGGAGCACCGCGGGGGCCATGCCCAGGCCCGCGCCGACGAACAGCACGGCGAGCACGGCCCAGCCCAGCGGGCCGTGCTCGATCGCGGTGACGGTCACCAGGGCGGGCGCCGCCATCGTCGCCGCGGCCTGCCCCGAGTTGAACACGCCCTGATAGACGCCCTGCGCCCGGGCGTCGGCCAGACCGTAGCCGACCGTCCAGCCGCCCGCCGCCGACAGCACCTCGGCGAGCACCTGCACCACTGCGCCCACCACGAGCACCCCGAGCGCCGCCATCGGCGACAGGCCCGCCGCGCACGCGAACGCCGCGCACGACAGCGCCAGCAGCAGCCCCGAGCGCCGCATCGCCCGCACCGCGCCCGGCAGGTCCTCCACACCCCGCGTCACCCGCACCTGCAACAGCGCCACCAGGACGCAGTTGAGGATCATCAGCAGGGCGGCGGTCCAGCGCGGCGCGTCCGTGTGCTGCACGATCCACAGCGGCAGCCCCACCTCCAACAGGCTGTACTGCAAGGCCAGTACGGCGTTGGAGCAGGTCACCGCGAGGTACGGCAGATCGCGCACCGCCCGCCAGCGGCTGCCCACCGGCGCGTCCCGCTCCGCCTTCCGGCCCGCGGCGCCCGGCAGCCGCAGCACCATCAGCGCCGACACCGCGAACGCGACGGCGTCCACCAGGATCAGCGCCGTGTACCCGGCCCGGCTGTCCGCCTGGAGCGCCAGCGCGCCGAACGCGCCGCCGACCCCCATGCCCACATTGGTGACCATCCGCAGATGCGCCCGCCCCTCGACCCGTGTCGCCGGCGGCAGCACGTCCGTGTACAGGGCGTTGCGCACCCCCATGCTCGCCTGGCACAGGGCCGCGTAGCCGATCGCCGTCGCCAGGAACGCGGCGTACGAGCCGACCACCGTGTACGCGACCAGCATCACCCCGCACCCCACCCACAGGACGGTCAGCACCGGGCGCCGCCCCCACCGGTCCGAGGCCCGCCCGGCGGGCACCCCGGCCGCGATGCCGAACAGGCCCGCGATCGTGAGGCCGACGCCCACCGAGGTGGCGCCGAGGCCCACGACGCGGGTGAAGTACAGGACACTGACGGGGAAGAACAGGCCGCGCCCGAAGGCGTTGAGCAGCGTCAGCAGCGACAGGCGCAGCAACTGCGGATCGGTCGGCAGGAGCCCGGCGAAGCGGGTGGCGGGCGTTCGTTCCTGAGCGGACACGGGGGCGGGGACCGGAGGTGACGAGGTCATGACTCCAGGGAACCGGCCGCACCGCGCCCGGCGACATTCCTTTAGCCTCTGACTAAACCCTCACCACGAGGAGGCGACCGGGTGATCGAGTTCCGTTTCGTCGTCGGCGACCTGGCCCGCACCTCCTTCGCCTACTCCCCGCTCCAGGAAGCCGTCTACTCCCTGCGCTGCTGGCGCGACTCCGCCCGCTACCCGCACCAGCGCCCCTGGCTGCGCCGGCTCGGCCCCGCCTTCCACCGTCTCGACGAAGCCGAGCTGCTGGGCGCGCTGATCGCCCCGAGCCTGTGGATCCCGGACTTCCTCACCCCGCGCCCCGACCGCCCGCGCCCCGTCTTCGCCCGCCAGCTCGCCGAACTGCGCACCACGCCGCCCGCCCTGCTGCGCCCCCAGTTCACCGCCGCGTACGGCGCCCACGCCCTGCCGCCGGTCCTGCGGGACGGACTAGCGGACCCGGAGCGCCTCCTCGACCGCGTCTGCCGGGCCCTGGACGCCTATTGGCACACCTGCCTCGCCCCCGACTGGTGGCCGCGCGTGCACTCGGTGCTCGAAGCCGACCTCGCCCACCGCGGCAAGGTCCTCGCCGAGGAAGGCGCGGGCGGCCTCTTCTCCAGTCTCGACCCGCGGCTCACCTGGGACGGCGAGGTGCTCACCATCAGGAAGAAGGGAGACGGCCACCCGTGGCCCACCGCCGACATCGAGATCGGCGGCCGGGGCCTCGTCGTGATCCCCACCCTCTTCGCGCTCGGCGCCCACACGAACATCGACCCCACGCTGCCGCCCCTGCTCAGCTATCCGGCCCGCGGTCGCGCCACGATCTCCGAGACCCCGCCCCCGGTCACCGACGCGGCGCTCAGCCGCCTCCTGGGCGTGCCCCGCGCCCGCATCCTGCTCCTCCTCGCCGACCCGGCGTCCACGACCGAACTCGCCCACCGCCTGTCGGTCACCCCCGGCGCGGTGAGCCAGCACCTGTCCGTCCTCTACGACGCGGGCCTCCTCCAGCGCACCCGCAGCGGGCGCAGTGTTCGTTATGCGCGCAGCGAGCTGGGGGAGCGCCTGTGCGGCTGAACCGGCTCAGGCGTCCTGAAGTCCCCGGGCGGCGGCCACGAGTTCGGCCGGCAGGCCCGGCCCCGCGCACGCGAAGTCGATCAGCAGGTCCCGGTACGCGGGGTTCGGCAGCAGCGGCGCGACCTCGACGAGCGTGCGCAGGTCGGCGGGCTCGCCCGTGTGCCGGGCGCGGTAGGCGGCGGCTGCCGCACGCAGGGTGGGCTCCGTAGGCTCGTGCCGCAGCCCCTCACCGGTCAGCCGCGCGGCCTCGGCGAAGTCGCCCTGCTCGGCGCGCACATCGGCCAGGTCGAGATGGAGCGACCAGTTGGCGGGATCGAGGACGAGGGCCCGCTCGAACGCGGCGACCATCCGCTCGGTGTCCCCCACCTTGCGCCACGTGCCCGCCCGCACGACCTCCGTGAACATCACCCGCTCGACGGCGTCCGCCCGGTCGCACAACTCCAGGGACGCGTCGATGAGACCACAGGCCCGCAGCATGATCGCCATCCGGGCGAGCGCCTCCGCCGCGGGCCGGTCGGCGACGACGGCGGCGAAGGCCGCGCGCCAGGGCCGCACCCGCTCCCGCATGCCGTCGGTGTCCAGGTCGCGGCCGTGGTCCATGGTCCGCATCGCGGCCTCGGCGAGGGCGTCCGCGCTCACCGCGCCCAGGAAACGGTCGTCGGCGAACCAGGGGGCGTCGGCCCACGCGACATCGGGCCGCGCACCCGTGACCGCGCCCATCGCCAGCGCGGCGGTGTCCATGTCGCCCCGCAGGAAACTGACGTACGACAGCGCGAGGACGGCGGGCAGGGAGTTCCCGCCGTCGACGACCGCGGCGAGGTCGGCGGGCCGGTCCCGCACCAGGTCGGCGAGGACGGAGTAGGGCTCGGGGTCCGAGGGCGCGGAGGCGATGGCGGCTGCCAGTTGGTCCACGGCCGCGGCGGGGTCGCCCCCGCAGTGGGCCAGCACCCGGGCGAGGCCCACTGAGGCTGTTCCTGACGTGTTCGACACGGGCCGAGGATAGCCGCAGGTCTCCCGGCCGCCCTCAGGCCCCCAGCGCCGCCAACTCGCCGGCGAGCGCCTCCTCGTAGCGCTCGATCAGCACCCGTGCCACCTCCGGTGCCGGGCCGAGGACGCCGGACAGGACGTCCGCGTCGGTCGCGCCCGCCGCGATGCGGTCCGGGAGACGGCCGGGGGCCAGGACGTAGGGGGCGACGGCCACGCGGGCGCAGCCGAGGGCGCGCAGGTCGCGGACGGCGTCCTCGGTGCGGGGAAGGGATGCGGAGGCGAACGCAGGCCGCACGGCGCACCAACCGGTGTGCCGCCACTCCCGCGCGATATCTGCGATCACTGCGATCGCCTCCGGGTCGGTGGAGCCCGCCGAGGCCAGGACGACCCCGGTCGTGGGCTTGTCGGCCGGCGTGAGACCGGCCTCGTACAGACGGCGGTCCAGGGCCGTCAGCAGGAGCGGCGACGGGCCGAGGACGTCCGCGCGCCGGATGCGCAGGGACGGCGGGGCCTGCCGGAGGACCGCCGGGATGTCGGCCTTCGCGTGGAACGCCCGGGTGAGGAGCAGCGGGAGGGCGACCACGTCGCGGACGCCCTCCGCCGCCAGGGACTCCAGGACGCCGAGCGGGCCCGGCACGTTGAAGTCCAGGAACGAGGTCTCCACGCGCAGCCCCGGCCGCTGGGCCCGCGCCTCGCGGACGAGGGCGTGCACCGTCGCGGCGTGCCGCGGGTCGCGGCTGCCGTGGGCGATGACCAGGAGGACGGGGCGGGACATGGCGCGCTCAGCTCCGGACGAGAAGGCCGCGACCGCGCAGGACGCGCCGCTCCAGCGGGCTGAAGATCAGCAGGTCGATGACGATGCCGACGATCAGGATGAGGAGGATGGCGAGGAAGACCATCGGCATGGAGCTGGCCGTGCGGCCGTTCTCCAGGAGCTGGCCGAGGCCCACGCCGAGGTCCGGCGAGTTCGCGATGATCTCGGCGGCCATCAGCGAACGCCACGAGAACGCCCAGCCCTGCTTCAGACCGGCCAGGTAGCCGGGCAGCGCGGCGGGCAGGACGACGTGCCACAGGCCGCGGACGCCCGTCGCGCCGAGCGTCCGCCCGGCCCGCAGGAACAGCGGCGGCACCTGGTCGACACCCGAGACGAGACCGTTCGCGATCGACGGGACCGCGCCGAGCAGGATCACCGCGTACATCATCGAGTTGTCCAGGCCCAGCCAGAGCACGGCCGGCGGCACCCATGCCACCGACGGCAGCGACTGCAGGCCCGACAGGACCGGCCCGATCGCCGCGCGCACGAACTTCACCCGCGCCACCAGCAGCCCCAGCGGGGTGCCGATGAGCAGGGCGAAGAAGAAGCCGAGCAGGCCGCGCGAGACGCTCGTCCAGATGTAGCCGAGCAGTTCGCCCTTCAGCCACGCGTCCTCGACCTCGCCCCACACCGCCGACGGCGGCGGCAGCTTCGTCGGGTCGTCGACGACGCCGAACGAGACCAGGCCCTGCCAGAGCAGGATCACCAGCACGACCGCCGTGAGCGGCGGGAAGATCTTCTCGCGGAACGTCTTCGAGAACGGGGTGCGCCCGGACTGGACCGTCTCCAGCGCGTCCAGGCCCGCCTCCAGACCCGCGAGGTCGTCCTTCGCGGTGACCGTGTCGGCGGGCTCCACCGTGGCGGTGGCCGTCGGTTCAGTCCTTGCCATGGCGGCGGATCTCCCCACGCAGTTGTTCGGTGATCTCGACGGAGAGCTCGGCGACCTCGGGGTCCTCGATGCGCCGCGGCTGCGGGATGTCCACGGTCCACTCGCGGGCGATCCGGCCGGGCCGCGAGGACAGCAGCACCACGCGCTGCGCGAGCCGCACCGCCTCGCGCACGTTGTGCGTGACGAACAGGACCGAAAGGTGGGTCTCCTCCCAGATCCGGGTGAGTTCGCCGTGCAGCACGTCCCGGGTGATCGCGTCGAGCGCGGCGAACGGCTCGTCCATCAGGAGCAGCCGCGCGTCCTGCGCCAGCGCCCGGGCCAGCGCCACCCGCTGGCGCATGCCGCCGGACAGCTCGTGGACCCGCTTGCCGTACGCGCCCTGCAGCCGGACCAGTTCGAGCAGTTCCTCGGCGCGCTCGCGCCGTTCGTTCTTCTGCACGCCCCGCAGCTTCAGGGCGAGCTCGATGTTCTTGCCCGCGGTCAGCCACGGGAACAGGGCGTGCTCCTGGAACATCAGGGCGGGCCGCCCGTCCGTCGCGATGGAGCCGGCCGACGGGGCGTCGAGCCCCGCGACCAGGTTGAGCAGCGTCGACTTGCCGCAGCCCGAGGCACCCAGGAGGGTGACGAACTCGCCCGGTGCGACATCGAGGCTGATGTCGTCCAGGACGAGCTGCGGGCCGGCGGGTGTGGCGAAGGACTTCGAGACGTGCTCGATCCGGGTCGCCTTGCCGTCCGCCACCGCGGCGGAGTCGGCAGCCTTGGCGAGAATCGTCGCCATGGTCGTCACCTCCTGGGAACTGGGTTGGGCAGTGGGCTACTTGGTGCCGAGTCCGGCGTCGTCGACCTTGGTGCCGCCTTCGGCCGCGAGGACCTTGTTGAGCGGCTTCAGGTCGTAGATCCCGGCCAGGTCCGGCTTCTCCAGCAGGCCGGCCTTCACGGCGTGCGCCGCCTCGGAGTCGAGCGTCGCGGCCAGCGGGTCGTCCGTGAACGCGATGGACTTCCACGCCGGGTCGAGGACCTCGGCGGGCAGCGCCTTGCCGGAGTCCTGCTCCAGCTGCTTGTTGGCCGCCGCCTTCGCCTCGTCCGGGTGCGCGGTGATCCACTTGTTCGTCTTCACGGAGCCGCGCAGCACCGCCTCGACGACGTCCGGGTGCTCCTTCAGGAACTTCTGCGACACGATGATGTTCGTGATCACGAACTTCTTGCCGGGCCACAGGTCGGCCTCGTCGAGGATCGCCTTGCCGCCCTCGGCGACCAGCTTGGAGGCGGTCGGCTCGGGGACCCACGCGCCGTCGATGGAGCCGGACTTGAAGGCGTCGGGGGTGATCTTGTTGTCCGTGCGGATCACGGACACGTCGCCCTTGCCGGAGTTGGCGTCGACCTTCCAGCCCTGCTCGGCGACCCAGTTCAGGAACGCGACGTCCTGGGTGTTGCCGAGCTGCGGGGTGGCGATCCGCTTGCCCTTGACGTCCTTCAGCGACTTGATCTTCTTCGGGTTCACGACGAGCTTCACGCCGCCGGACGCCGAACCGCCGATGATGCGCAGCGACTTGCCCTGCGACTTGGTGTAGCCGTTGATGGCGGGGGAGGGGCCGATCCAGCCGATGTCGATGGAGCCGGCGTTCAGCGCCTCGATCTCGGCCGGGCCCGCGTTGAAGGTCGAGTACTTCGCCTGTGTCCCCTTCAGTTCCTTCTGGAAGAGGCCCTGCTGGCGGCCGACGAGCGCGGTGCCGTGGGTCAGGTTCCCGAAGTAACCGATCTTGACGGAGTCGGCGGAGAGGGCCTTGCCCTTCGCGGAGACGTTCTCCTTGGTGCTGTCGGCGTCGGAGCCGTAGCCGCAGGCCGTCGCGGTGAGCGCGAGGAGGGGCAGGACGGTCAGGGCGAGCAGCGAACGTCGCTTCGGGGAAGGGAAGTTGGCAGGCACGGGAGGGTTTCCTCTCGTTGGCCCGGCGGTCACACCGTCAGGGTGCGGCCGGGAGGTCGGCAGGTCTTCGATGTCGTCGAAGGGCGTACGGGGTGCGGGGGGTGAGGGCGCGCAGGCAGTGCGCGTACGTCAGCACGCACATCGCGCGACCCCGCCCTGTCCGCTGCCGAGGGCGCCGCTGCCGACGCGGCCGCCCTCCTTGGCGAACGTCCCGTAGTAGTCGATGAGGGTCATGGCGGTCAGAAGTCCCAGCCCTCGTCGTCCGCGACCGCGGGCTCCGGCTCGGCGGCGAACGCCTCACCGGCCATGCCGGCCGCGAGCGTGGTGCCGTCGGCCGGGTCGATCAGCAGGAACGAGCCGGTGCGGCGCGAGGCCGCGTACGAGTCGAGGGCGATCGGCTCGGCGATGCGGACCTTGACGCGGCCGATGTCGTTGGCGACGAGCTGCCCGGGCTCCGGGTGCTGGGAGAGGTCGTCGAGCGTGAGCCGCGACGGGATCTCCTTGACGATCGCCTTGACCGTGCGGGTGGTGTGCTTGAGCAGCACGCGCTGGCCCACGGTCAGCGGCGTGTCGGCCACGTGGCACACGGTCGCCTCGACGTCCTGCGAGGTGCCCGGCGCGTCGTGGCTCGGCACGATCAGGTCGCCGCGCGAGATGTCGATGTCGTCCTCCAGGAGGAGGGTGACGGACTGCGGGGTCCACGCCACGTCGACGGCCTTGCCCAGCAGGTCGATCCCGGCGATCTTCGACGTGCGGCCCGAGGGCAGCACGGTGACGGACTCGCCGACGCGGAAGGTGCCCGCGGCGATCTGGCCCGCGTAGCCGCGGTAGTCGGGGTGCTCGGCGGTCTGCGGCCGGATCACGTACTGCACGGGCAGCCGGGCGTGGCAGCTCGTGAGGTCGTGGCTGACCGGCACCGTCTCCAGGTGCTCCAGGACGGTCGGGCCGCCGTACCAGTCCATGTTGGCGGACGGCTCCACGACGTTGTCGCCGGCGAGCGCCGAGATCGGGATCGCGGTGATCTCCGGGACGCCCAGGTCGGACGCGTACGCGGTGAACTCCTCGGCGATCTTCGCGAAGACGGACTCCTCGTAGTCGACGAGGTCCATCTTGTTGACCGCGAGCACCACGTGCGGGACGCGCAGGAGCGCGGCCACGGCGGCGTGCCGGCGGGTCTGCTCGATGACGCCGTTGCGGGCGTCGACGAGGACGACCGCGAGGTCGGCGGTGGAGGCTCCGGTCACCATGTTCCGCGTGTACTGCACGTGGCCCGGGGTGTCCGCGAGGATGAAGCGGCGGCGCGGGGTCGCGAAGTAGCGGTAGGCGACGTCGATGGTGATGCCCTGCTCGCGCTCGGCCCGCAGGCCGTCGGTGAGCAGCGCGAGGTCCGGCTCGGCGGCGCCGCGCGAACGCGAGGCGTGCTCGACGGCCTCCAGCTGGTCGGCGAGGACCGACTTGGAGTCGTGCAGCAGCCGGCCGACCAGGGTGGACTTGCCGTCGTCGACGGATCCGGCGGTCGCGAAACGCAGCAGGGTGGTGGCCGAAAGCCCGGCCAGCTCCTCGGCGGAGGCGGTGGTGGTGCTCATGTCTAGAAGTACCCTTCGCGCTTGCGGTCTTCCATCGCGGCCTCGGACAGCTTGTCGTCGGCGCGGGTCGCGCCCCGCTCGGTGAGCCGGGAGGCGGCGATCTCGGCGATGACCTTCTCGATCGTCGTCGCGTCGGAGTCGACGGCGCCGGTGCAGGACATGTCGCCGACGGTGCGGTAGCGGACCAGCCGCGTCTCGACCGTCTCGTCGTCCTTCGGGCCGCCCCACTCGCCGGCGGTCAGCCACATGCCGGAGCGCTTGAACACCTCGCGCTCGTGGGCGTAGTAGATCTCCGGCAGCTCGATGCCCTCGCGGGCGATGTACTGCCACACGTCCAGCTCGGTCCAGTTGGACAGCGGGAAGACGCGGACGTGCTCGCCGGGGGCGTGGCGGCCGTTGTAGAGCTGCCACAGCTCGGGGCGCTGGCGGCGCGGGTCCCACTGGGAGAACTCGTCGCGCAGCGAGAACACCCGCTCCTTGGCGCGGGCCTTCTCCTCGTCGCGACGGCCGCCGCCGAAGACCGCGTCGAACTTCTCCTGCTGGATCTTCTCGGTCAGCGGCACCGTCTGCAGCGGGTTGCGGACCCCGTCCGGGCGCTCCTTGAGGGCGCCGCGGTCGATGTAGTCCTGCACCGAGGCGACGTGCAGGCGCAGCCCGTGCTCGGCCACGACCCGGTCGCGGTAGTCGATGACCTCGGAGAAGTTGTGGCCCGTGTCGACGTGCAGCAGCGAGAAGGGGATCGCCGCGGGGGCGAACGCCTTCAGCGCCAGGTGCAGCATGACGATCGAGTCCTTGCCGCCGGAGAAGAGGATCACCGGCCGCTCGAACTCGCCCGCGACCTCGCGGAAGATGTGCACGGCCTCGGACTCGAGCGCGTCGAGGTGGCTGAGCGCGTAGGGGCTGTCCGTCTCCTCGGAGACGTTCGAAGCTACGGTCGTCATGCGGCGAGACCCCTCTCGGTGAGCAGCGCGCGGAGCGCTGCCGCGGACTCCTGCACGGTCTGGTTCTGCGACTCGATGCGCAGGTCGGGCGACTCGGGCACCTCGTAGGGGTCGTCGACCCCGGTGAGGCCCTTCAGTTCACCGGCGGCCTGCTTGGCGTACAGGCCCTTGACGTCGCGCGCGGAGCACACGTCGAGCGGTGTGGCCACGTGCACCTCCAGGTAGGCGGTGCCGGCGCCCTGGTGGCGCGTGCGGACGGCCTCGCGGCTGTCCGCGTACGGGGCGATGACCGGGACGAGCGTCAGCACGCCGTTACGGGCGAGGAGTTCGGCCAGGAAGCCGATGCGCTGCACGTTGGTGTGCCGGTCCTCGCGGCTGAAGCCGAGGCCCGCCGAGAGGAACTCACGGATCTCGTCGCCGTCGAGCACCTCGACGGTGCGGCCCTCGGCGCGCAGCGTCGCGGCCAGTTCGTTGGCGATCGTGGTCTTGCCGGCGCTCGGCAGACCCGTGAGCCAGATGGTGGCTCCGGTCACTTGCTTCTCCAAAGTCTCTGGTGCCGTCGTCATCAGCCGTGCAGTCCGCACTCGGTCTTGGCCCGGCCCGCCCAGCGTCCGGCGCGGGCGTCCTCGCCCTCCAGGAGGCGGCGGGTGCACGGGGCGCAGCCGACCGAGCCGTAGCCGTCCATGAGGAGCGGGTTGGTCAGCACGCCGTGCTCGGTGACGTACGCGTCGACGTCGTCCTGGGTCCAGCGGGCGATGGGGGAGACCTTCACCTTGCGGCGCTTCTCGTCCCAGCCGACGACCGGGGTGTTCGCCCGGGTCGGGGACTCGTCGCGGCGCAGGCCCGTGGCCCACGCGGCGTAGCCGGACAGGCCCTCCTGGAGGGGCTGCACCTTGCGCATCGCGCAGCACAGGTCGGGGTCGCGGTCGTGCAGCTTAGGACCGAACTCGGCGTCCTGCTCGGCGACCGTCTGCCGCGGGGTGATCGTGATGACGTTGACGTCCATCACGGCCTCGACGGCGTCGCGGGTGCCGATGGTCTCCTCGAAGTGGTAGCCGGTGTCGAGGAAGACGACGTCGACGCCGGGCATCGCCCGCGAGGCCAGGTGTGCGACGACCGCGTCCTCCATGGACGAGGTCACGCAGAACTTCTCGCCGAAGGTCTCCGTCGCCCACCGGAGGATCTCCAGGGCGGAGGCGTCCTCCAGGTCGCGCCCGGCCTGCTCGGCGAGCGCCTTCAACTCGTCCGTGTCCGAGGTGATGTGAGCCGTCGTCATATCTGTTCCCCTCCACCGTCGGTGCGCTGAAGTCCCTGGGCGAGCAGCCCGAGGAACTTCAGCTGGAAGGCCCGGTTGCACGCGGCGCATTCCCAGGCGCCGTGACCCGCTTCGTTGGGACGCAGGTCCTCGTCACCGCAGTACGGGCAGAAGAAGGGGGCGGCACGCTCGCTCACGACAGGGCCTCCGCACTCGCGCGGGCCGCCCAGGTCGCGAAGCGTTCGCCGTTCTCGCGCTCCGCCTGGAAGTTCTTGAGCACCCGCTCGATGTAGTCCGGCAGTTCGGCCGAGGTGACCTTCAGGCCGCGGACCTTGCGGCCGAAGCCGGCCTCCAGGCCGAGCGCGCCGCCGAGGTGCACCTGGTAGCCCTCGACCTGCTCGCCCTGGTCGTCCAGGACCAGCTGGCCCTTGAGACCGATGTCCGCGACCTGGATGCGGGCGCAGGCGTTCGGGCAGCCGTTGAGGTTGATGGTGAGCGGCTCGTCGAAGTCCGGGAGGCGGCGCTCCAGCTCGTCGATGAGCTGCGCGCCGCGGCCCTTGGTCTCGACGATCGCCAGCTTGCAGAACTCGATGCCGGTGCAGGCCATCGTGCCGCGCCGGAACGGCGACGGCTTGACCTGGAAGTCCAGCGCCTCGAGTCCCGCGACGAGCGAGTCGACCTGGTCCTCGGCGACATCGAGGATGATCATCTTCTGCTCGACGGTGGTGCGCAGCCGGTCCGAGCCGTGGGCGCCGGCGAGCTCGGCGATCTTGGTGAGCGTGGTGCCGTCCACCCGGCCGACGCGCGGGGCGAACCCGACGTAGAAGCGGCCGTCCTTCTGCTGGTGGACCCCGATGTGGTCGCGCCACTTCTGCGAGGGCTCGGCGGGCGCCGGACCGTCGATCAGCTTGCGCTCCAGGTACTCGTCCTCCAGGACCTGGCGGAACTTCTCCGGGCCCCAGTCGGCCATCAGGAACTTCAGCCGGGCACGGGTGCGCAGCCGCCGGTAGCCGTAGTCGCGGAAGATGCCGACGACACCCGCCCAGACGTCCGCCACCTCGTCGAGCGGCACCCAGGTGCCCAGACGCTGGGCGAGCTTGGGGTTGGTGGACAGGCCGCCGCCGACCCACACGTCGAAGCCGGGCCCGTGCTCGGGGTGCTCGACCCCGACGAAGGCCACGTCGTTGATCTCGTGGACCACGTCCTGGACCGGGGATCCGGAGATCGCGGTCTTGAACTTGCGCGGCAGGTTGGAGAATTCCTTGTTGCCGATGTAGCGGTCGTGGATCTCGTCCACGGCGGGCGTGCCGTCGATGATCTCGTCGGCGGCGATGCCGGCCACCGGGGAGCCGATGATCACGCGGGGGCAGTCGCCGCACGCCTCGGTCGTGGACAGGCCCACGGCCTCCAGCTTCTCCCAGATCGCGGGCACGTCCTCGATCCGGATCCAGTGCAGCTGGATGTTCTGCCGGTCGGTGATGTCGGCGGTGCCGCGCGCGTACTGCTCGGAGATCTCGCCGATGGTGCGCAGCTGCGCGACGGAGAGCCGGCCGCCGTCCACGCGCACGCGCAGCATGAAGTAGCGGTCGTCCAGCTCCTCCGGCTCCAGGACGGCCGTCTTGCCGCCGTCGATGCCGGGCTTGCGCTGGGTGTACAGGCCCCACCAGCGCATGCGTCCGCGCAGGTCGTTGGGGTCGATCGAGTCGAAACCGCGCTTGGAGTAGATCGTCTCAATGCGTGTCCGCACATTGAGACCGTCGTCGTCCTTCTTGAACTGCTCGTTGCCGTTGAGCGGCGTGTGGTGGCCCACGGCCCACTGGCCCTCGCCGCGGTGACGGCTCACCTTGCGGCGGGGCGCGGCGGTAGCGGGCTTTTCGGGGGTGGCAGCCATGGGTGTACGTCCTTCAAGAAAGGCTGAGGGCGGCTCTGAGCAGCACACTTCGCGCTGAGGCGCGGCGGTGCGCAGGGGTGACGGGTGAAGCGGGAGACGCGGCGGTGCTGTGCGGTCAGCGCGCCGGACAGATGGCGCTGGACATGCGGCCGAAGTCGACGTGGCGTCGACTCACCAAGGCGGTTCCAGCTGTAGACATGACGGAAGCGTGGCACGGGACTTTGGACCTGGTCCACCGTCGTCCAAAATATGGACGAGAATGTCTCGCATTGTGGAAGACGGTGGCGCCGGTCACATCGCGGGCGGGTGAAAGCTCCCCTTGTGCCCGTATCGCGCTCGGGGGCGTGGGGCGGGTGAGCGGTGCGGGCGGCTCAGACCGCCGGGAAGGCGCCGGGCCACGGGCCGGGCGTCACGACCTGCGGCTCCTCGGCCGTCTCGGTCCGGAAGAGACGGAAGCCGCGCTTCTCGTAGTTCGCCATCGCGTGCTCGCCGTCGAGGCTGCACGTGTGCAGCCACACCCGCTTGGTCGGCGTCCGCTCGGGCCACCGCTCCGCCAGGTCCCAGGCGCGCGCGATCCCGTACGAGAGCAGGTGCCCGCCGATCCGGCGTCCGCGGAAGGCCGGGATCAGACCGAAGTAGACGATCTCCACGGCGCCGTCGTCCTGCGCGTCCAGCTCCACGTACCCGGCCGGCGTGCCCCGGTCGTACGCGACCCAGGTCTCCGCGCCGGGACGCGCGAGCTGCTCCTCCCACTGCGCGTACGTCCAGCCGAGGCGGTCGATCCACTTGATGTCGCCGCCCACGGACGCGTACAGGAAGCGGCTGAACTCGGGGGAGGGGACCTCCGCGCGCGCGATCCGCAGGGTGTCTCCCGCGGGCGGGGCGGAGGGGCGCAGATCGGACGGGGAGGTCTGTTCGAGCGACCAGGTGGTGACGGTGGTGGTGCTGCTGTTCATGTCACTCATCGGATCATGTCGGACAGACTCTGGCCAAGGGTGTTCAGGATGCGGGAGGATCCGCGACGCGCAGCAAGTCACCTCCCACGTCCCATCCATTCGGAGGATGTTCGATGTCCCACCGCACACCTCGCGGTCTGCTCGCCGCGGCCACCCTCACCGTGGCCCTCTCCACGCTCGCCTCGCCCGCCCTCGCCGCGCCCGCGGCGCCCCAGGGCCGGGTCTTCATGGTCAACCCGGTCCAGTCCTCCGGCGACCAGGCCCTGACCGACGGCAAGGACGCCGCGTCCGCGATCCCGGACGCCGCCTACGCCTCCGCCGCCCTGCGCAACCTCGACTCCAGCGGCGGCCTCTCCGGTAAATGGGCCTACGTCAGATCGGACACGGGCGCCTCCGCGAAGGTCGCCGACGCCGGCACGTACACCCGGCACGACGACCAGTTCGAGCAGGTCATGGCCTACTTCTGGGTCAACGAGGCGCAGGAGTACCTGCAGTCGCTCGGCTTCGGCAGCGAGCTGCGCGGCGCCAACGACCGCGCCCAGCCCGTCCGCATCAACCAGTGGGGTGCGGACAACTCCTTCTTCACCGACAAGAAGGCCGAGATCCGCTTCGGCAAGGGCGGTGTCGACGACGCCGAGGACGCCGAGGTGATCGTCCACGAGTACGGCCACGCCGTGCACAACGCCCAGGTCCCCGGCTTCGGCACCTCCGAGGAGGCCGGCTCGATCGGTGAGGCGTTCGGCGACTACCTCGCCGTCGCGGTCGGCGACCACGCCGACGCGAAGTACGGCTGGCCGCGCAAGACGGACCTCGCCTGCGTCGCCGACTGGGACTCCACCTCGTACACCTCCTCCGCCCCGCACTGCCTGCGCCGCGTCGACACCGACAAGACGTACGCGGACAAGGTCGGCGAGGTGCACGCGGACGGTGAGATCTGGTCGCGGGCCCTGTTCGACATCCGCGGCGCCCTGGGCGCCCGCACGGCCGACCGGATCATCGTGAACGCGCAGTTCGACTTCGCCCCCGACACGAGCTTCTCGGCTGCCGCGCAGGCGACGATCGCGACGGCGGAGAAGATGTACGGCGCGAAGGCGGCGTCGACGGTCCGCGCGGCGTTCGCCGCCCGCGGCATCCCGGGCGTCTGACCCCCGGCAGTCACCCCTGAGGTCCGCCCCTTGGACACCTGTCCAAGGGGCGGACCTGTCTGTCGCGGCCGGCCCGGCGGCTCGCCCGCCCGGATGTCCACGGACCGGGTGCGTTTGTCCATGTCCACCGGCGGGCGCAGCCGGGAGCCTGTGGCGCATGAGACGGATCACGACCGCAGTGCTCGCCGCCGCGGGCTGCGTGGCGGCGGTGCTGGGGACCGCGCCCGCCGCCGGCGCCGCCCCGCACGACGACCCCCGCGTCCACCATGTCGACTGCCAGGCCCCCGACGGGCTGCCCGAGACCGGCACCGCGAAGACGCCCTGGCGGAGTCTGGCCGCCGTCAACGGGCAGCGGCTGCGACCCGGCGACTCCGTGCTGCTCAAGCGCGGCACCCGGTGCGCCGGCACCCTCGCGCCGACCGGCGCCGGACGCGCCGGCGCCCCCGTGCGGATCGGCGCCTACGGCGACCCGGCCGCCGCCAAGCCCGTCGTCGACGGCAACGGCGCCGTCGACACCGTGCTGCTGCGCAACACCCAGTGGATCGAGCTGTCCGACCTCGACATCACCAACGCGGCGAACCCCGGCACCAAGCGCCGCGGCGTCCGCGTCCTCCTCGACGACTACGGCACCGGCACCCACTACCGGATCACGAACCTCACGATCCACGACGTCCTCGGCGACGACACCAAGGACGCCAACGGCTCCGAGGGCATCCTCTTCGCCGCCACCGGCACCCGCGTGCCCAGCCGCTTCGACGACGTCCGCGTCGAGAACAACCGCCTCGACCACATCGACCGCGGCGGCATCCGCGTCTCCTCCACCTGGAGCCAGCGCCCCGGCATCAGCGACTACAAGCCCGGCGGACCGGCCTGGACCCCGTCCACGCGCGTCGTCGTGCGCGGCAACACGCTCTCCGACCTCGGCGGCGACGGCATCGTCATGACCGTCACCGACGGCGCCCTCGTCGAGCACAACACCCTGCGCGGCTTCCAGCGCCGCTCGGCCGGCTACAACGCGGGCATGTGGCCGTACAACGCGGACGGCACCGTCTTCCAGTACAACGACACCTCCGGCGGCGAGACCACCCGCGACGGCATGGCGTACGACGTCGACGAGGGCACGAACGGGACCGTCTTCCAGTACAACTACAGCCACGACAACGCGGGCGGCTTCTTCCTCGTCTGCACCGCCGACGGCAGCCTCTCCGACGCCGTCATCCGCTTCAACGTCAGCCAGAACGACCACTTCCGCGGCATCGAGACCTGCCGCGGCACGTTCTCCGACGTCCGCTTCCTGCACAACACGATCTACATCGGCGACGGCGTCAGCCAGACCGTCGTCAACGAGAACACCACCAACCGGCACGAGATCGCCTTCGTCGACAACGTCGTGCAGAAGGCGGGCGCCGGCACCGCGAACTTCTCTCTGCGCTCCGGCGGCGTCACCCTGTCGCACAACGCGCTGTACGGCGTCGGCTCCGTGCCCGACAACCCGGGCGGCATCGGCGTCGACCCGCAGCTGACCGCACCCGGCACCGCCACCGGCCTCGCCGACGCGGCCGCCGCCTACACCCCGCGGCCCGGCTCGCCCCTCATCGGCGCCGGAGCCCCGCACCCCGACGCGGGCCCCCGCGACTTCGCCGGGAACCCCGTCGCCGCCCAGGGCCCCGTCTCCGTCGGCGCCCTGAACGTCGGCTGAGTCACCGCCCCACCGGCCGGTCCGGCCGCCGGATGGCGTCCCACGGAACGAGGTTCCAGGGGCTCCTCCGGTCGGCCGGATCGAGCAGCGCCGCCAGATGCGCGTCCGCGACGGTCTGCGGCGCCGGCAGGGCCTCCATCGCCGACGCCCGGCCGCTCAGGTCCTCGCGCCAGATCCGCCGCCCGAGCAGATAGTGCTCCCCGTACTCCTGCCACGAGTCGTAGGTGCGGGCGAGCTGCGGCACCACGTTCTTCAGCAGGTTCCACGCGTCGGCCTCGTCGAGCAGCCCGCAGCCGAAGCCGCGCCGCGTGATGTCCGTGTACAGGGCCATGTCCCAGGCCAGCGGCTCCACCCCGTACCGGGCGCGGGCCGACGCCCGGTACCCGGAGCGGGCGAGCCCGCCGAGCCGCCCGAGCAGCTCCTCTCGCGTCGCGATCTCCCACTGCTCGGCCAGCCAGCGCCGCGCCTTGTCGTCGTCGATCCGCGTGAACGGGTACAGCGTCGTACGGGACGCGTCCCGGTCCCGGCTCACCGGCGCGCTCAGCGACACCATCCACAACTGGTGGGCGCCGAGCGGCGTGCGGTACCTGCGTTCCGTCCTGGGCCTGAGTCTGAACCGAAGCATGGGCGCGGAGCGTACTACCCGCCGCACGCGCCCGACCCGGCGAACCCGCCCCGGGCCGCGACCACCGCGGGCGCCGTCGAGTGCGGCAGCAGATCCCGGTGGTCGGCGGGCATCACCACCTCGACCTCCGCGTCCTCGGGGAACCGGTACGGGCGGTGCTCCAGCAGACAGCCCAGATAGCGCCGGACCCGGGACAGTTCGGCCCGCACCGTGACGGTACGGGCCGGATCGCCGAACAGGTCCTCGGCCAGGCCCGACGCCGTGCGCCCCTCCCGGTGCAGCGCGAGGAGATACAGCAACTCGGCGTGCCGCGGGCTCAGTTCGTGCGTCCACGACCCGGCCGCGCCCCACACCCGCACCGACCAGTGACGGGGCCGGCTCACATCAAGCACGACCCGGACCGCGGTCTGCGGCTCCGCCGACCGCCGCGGCCGGACCAGCCAGCCACCCGCCAGCGGCGCCAGCGTGCACGGCCCCAGCGAGGGGATCCAGCACGGGCCCTCGGCGGGCGCCCGGGGCAGCGCCACCCGGTCCGGCAGCGGCATCCCGGTCACCGCCGCCGTCCACCCGTGCGCGTCGACCACGAGCGCCCGGCCGCCGATCCGGGCGAGCACCGGCGCCGCGACCGCCCGCAGCCGCTCCAGACCGTTCACATGCCGCTCCCGCAGCCGCGCCTCCGCGAGCTGCGCCACCGCGTGCACCCACGACAGCGTCCCCGGATGCATCGTCTCCAGCGGGCCGCTCACATCCACCACCCCGAGCAGCCGGCCGTCCCGCGGATCGGTCATCGGCGCGCCCGTGCACGTCCACGGATGGTGCGAGCGCACGAAGTGCTCGGCGGAGAACACCTGCACCGGGCGACGGGTGACCAGCGGCGTACCCACCCCGTTCGTCCCGACCACGTCCTCCGCCCAGTGCGCGCCCACCTCGAAACCGAGCCGGTCGCCCATGCGCAGCACCGTCGGATGCCCCTCGCGCCACAGGATCCGGCCGTCCGCGTCGCTCACCACCATGATGTGCTGCGCCGCCTCCGCGACCGTGACCAGCGCCTCCCGCAGCACGGGCAGCACCGGCAGCAGCGGCGAGGTCTGCCGCCGCTCCTCCACCTCGTCGACCCCGAGCAGCCCGCGCCGCACGTCGCGGTCCGGGTCGACGCCGCCGCGCAGCATCCGCCCCCAGGACTCGTGGATCACCGGGCGCGGCCTGACCCGGGGCCGATGCCCCGACAGCGTCGCGTCCCGCACCCCCTTGAGCATCCGCGCCGCGAGCGCCGCGTCCATCGCGGACAGCCGCGTCAGGTCGATCGTCGACTCCTGGTCCATGCCTGATTCCTACGTGTACGGAGAGATGTGCGGGCCATTGGGGGGAGGCACGCCCATCGTGCACCGCCGCGCCGTACGGGGAGGCGACTTCCGAAGGAACGTTGCAACCCCCTGCAACCCTGGCGAACAACCGTACGGCGTTTGAAACTGGCACGGACGGACGGGGATGGTGCCGTGTCGGCGCAGCACCATCCCCGCACCCGTGCCCCCCACCGGGTCGTTCCCGGTCACTCCACGGGCCGCGCCCGCTCCACGATCCCGGCCAGATCCGCGCCGTGCGGCAGCGTCCCGAACGCCGCGCCCCCGTCCCCGCCGAGCCGCGCCGCGCAGAACGCGTCCGCGACCTCGTCCGGCGCGAACCGCACGAGCAGCGAGCCCTGAAGCACCAGCGCGATCCGCTCGACGAGCCGCCGCGAGCGGGCCTCCACCCCGTCCAGGTCTCCGAGTTCGGTGAGCAGGCCCCGCACCGCCGCGTCGAGCCGGTGGTCGGCGCCCCGGCTCCGGCCGAGTTCGAGCAGGAACGCGTCCAGTGCGCCCGGCTCGGTCCGCAGCGCCCGCAGCACGTCCAGGGCCTGCACATTGCCCGAGCCCTCCCAGACCGAGTTCAGCGGCGACTCGCGCAGCAGCCGGGGCAGCCCCGACTCCTCCACGTACCCGTTGCCGCCGAGACATTCGAGCGCCTCGGCCACCAGCGGAGTGCACCGCTTCGTGATCCAGTACTTCGCGGCGGGCACCGCGATCCGCAGCAGCGCCCGCTCCCGCTCGTCGCCCGCCTCCGCCCGGTCCAGCGCCGCCGCGAGCCGCAGCACCAGCGTCGTCGCCGCCTCCGACTCCAGCGCCAGATCGGCCAGCACGTTGCGCATCAGCGGCTGTTCGGCCAGCGGTGCGCCGAACGCCGTGCGGTGGGTGCAGTGATGGATCGCCTGCGCCACCGCCTGCCGCATCAGGGCCGCCGAGCCGAGCGCGCAGTCCAGCCGGCTCGCCGCCACCGTCTCCATGACCGTCGCGAGGCCCCGCCCCTCGTCGCCGACCCGCAGCGCCCACGTCCCGTCGAACTCCACCTCGGCCGTCGCGTTCGAGCGATTGCCCAGCTTGTCCTTGAGGCGTTGCAGCGCGAACGGATTGCGGGTGCCGTCGTCCAGGACCCGCGGCACCAGGAAACACGTCAGCCCGTCCGCGGCCCGCCCGAGCACCAGGAACCCGTCCGACATCGGCGCGCTGCAGAACCACTTGTGCCCCGTCAGCCGGTACGCCCCGTCCTCGCCGCCCACCGGCTCCGCCCGCGTCGTCACCGCCCGCAGATCGCTGCCGCCCTGCTTCTCCGTCAGGGCCGTGCCGAGCAGCGCGCCCGCCTTGTCCCCCGCGGGCCGCAGCCCCGACTCGTAGACCGCGGAGGCGAGCCGCGGCTCCCACACCGCCGCCAGATCCGGGGCGGCGCGCAGCGCGGGCACCGCCGCGTACGTCATCGACAGCGGGCACAGATGGCCCGCCTCCGCCTGCGACCACACCAGGAACGCCGCGGCGCGCCGCAGATGGCCGCCCGGCCGGCCCCACGCGGAGGTGAGCCCGGCACCGACACCTTTGCCGAGCAGCCGGTGCCAGGCCGGAGCGAACTCCACCTCGTCGATCCGGTGCCCGTAGCGGTCGTGGGTGCGCAGCACCGGCGGATGCTCGTTCGCCAGCCGGGCCCACTCCTGGACCTGCGCGCTGCCCGCCGCGCGGCCGAGCTCGGTCAGCTCCCGGTGCGCGGCCTCCGTGAGTTCGGGGTCCAGATGCCGGTCCAGGCCCTCCACCAGCGCCAGGTCGGTGCCGAAGACGTCGTACGCCGTCAGCGGCGGGGGCTGGTTGGTCACCGTGTGCGTGCTCGCTGCCATGTCCGCGAACCTACCGCCGGGGCGGGCGTCGCCCCGGGCACCGGGGGAGCGGGGCACTGCCGCGCGCCGGATAACGTTAGGGCGTGCAGCCAGCAAGTGAATCGCCCCAGCGGCCGTCCGGCCGTCTCCACCGGGCCCGAGCTCTCTACCGGAACGTGTCGAAGCGGAGGACCGCCTGGCTGCTGCTCAAGGACACCGTCAACTCGTGCATGGAGTACCGCATCCTGGGCCTCGCGGCCGAGGCGGCGTTCTTCACCCTGCTGTCGGTGCCGCCGCTGCTGCTCTCCCTCGTCGGCCTGCTCGCCTACGTCGACACCTGGACCGGCGCCGACACCATCGCCGGCGTCCGGGACAACATCCTGGAGGCGTCCCGCACCGTCCTGACCGACGAGGGCGTCAAGGAGATCGCAGAACCGATTCTCGACGACGTCATCAAGGGCGGTCGCCCCGACGTCATCTCCATCGGCTTCCTCATCTCCCTGTGGTCGGGCTCCCGGGCCGTCTCCACCTTCGTCGACACCGTCACCGTGATGTACGGGCTCGACGGCGTGCGCGGCATCGTGAAGACCCGGCTGCTCGCCTTCCTGCTCTTCCTCGTGGGCATCGTCGTCGGCTCGATCGCGCTGCCGCTGATGATCGCGGGCCCGGACGCGGTGATCGCGCTGGTGCCCTGGTCCGAGACGGTCGTGCAGGTCCTGTACTGGCCGGTCGTCCTGGTGCTGTCCGTCTCCTTCCTGACGACGCTCTACCACGTGTCCGTCCCCGTGCGCTCGCCCTGGATCGAGGACGTGCCCGGCGCCCTCGTGGCCCTCGCGATGTGGATCCCCGGCAGCTTCCTGCTCCGCCTCTACCTCACGAACACCATCGAGGGCCCCACGATCTACGGCTCCCTCGCCGCGCCCGTCGCCGTCCTGCTGTGGATCGGCGTCTCGGCGTTCGCCGTGCTCGTCGGCGCCGCGGTCAACGCGGCGATCGACCGGGTCTGGCCGTCCGTCGCCACGGCCGCCGCCCGTGAGGCGAACGAGCTTCACCGCGAGGCCGTCGCCGCCGAGTTCATCGCCTGGGCCGCGCACCGCAACGACGAGCACGACCTCGACGACCCCGACATGCCGTCCGAGTTCCCCGAGCGCTGGTCCAAGTTCCTGCCCCCGGAGGACGTGACGTCCCGCCTGCGCACCCACACGCGCCGCGAACACCCCCACCCCCACGACGCCCCCCAGAACCACGACGGCTCCCAGAAACACGACGGCCCCCAGAACCACGACACCCCGCGCGACCACGACACGGACTAGGTGTCCGGTCCGCTCAGGCCCGCTTCCACGCGCCGGCGGACGCCGCCCGCGCCGCGAACTCCGAGAAGCGGCGCGGGGCCCGCCCGAGGACCCGCTCCACGTCGCCGCTCAGCGCCGCGTTGCGCCCGTCGAGCAGCGTCTCGAACAGCTCCACCAGGAATCCGACCTCCTCCTCCGGCACCCCGAAGCCGCGCAGCGCGTCCCCGTACGCCGCCGCCGGCACGCCCACGTAGGCCTTCTCCGTGCCCGTCGCCGCCGCGACCGCCGCCAGCGCCTCGCCCCACGTCAGCAGTTCGGGCCCGGTCAGTTCCAGCGCCCGGCCCGCCCACCGCCCGGCCGGGTCCCGCAGCACCGTCACCGCCACGTCCGCGATGTCCCGTACGTCGAGGAACGGCTCGCGCAGCTCCCGCGGCGCCGCGAACACCAGCTCGGGGCCGCCGACCTGCTCGGCGAGCGGGCCCTCGCTGAAGTTCTGGTGGAACCACGCGCAGCGCAGCACCGTCGCCCGGCCGCCCGCCGCGAGGAAGGCCTCCTCCGCGGGCCGCGCCTGGTCCTCGCCGCGCGCCGAGAGCAGCACCAGCCGCGTCACCCCGAGCTCCACCGCCCGTCGGGCCAGCGCCCCGACGGCGGGCGCGGCGTCCGGCGCGCCGATGTCCGACGGGTACGCCAGATACGCCCCGTCGGCGCCGTCCAGCGCCGCGTCCCACGTCGCCGGGTCCGCCCAGTCGAAGCGCACCGCGCCCGACCGTGAGGCCGCCCGCACCTCCAGGCCGGCGGCCCGCGCCGCCTCGGCCACCCGGCCGCCCGTCCGACCGGTCGCCCCGGTCACCAGTACCGTCCGCATCACGTTCTCGTTCGCTGTCATGCCTCCACTCAACTGCGGTCCCGGGCACGGAAACATCGGCGAGCCGCTCACGCCCATACGCCTCCGTCTACGCTCGGGGCCATGGACGTACTCGCAGGTCTTCTGGAGGGGCCCCGGGCGCGCGGAGCCTTCATGATCCGGGCCTGTTTCGAGCCGCCGTGGTCGGTACGGATCGCCGACGAGGCACCCCTCACCGTGATGATCATGGTCGAGGGCGACGCCTGGATCCTGCCCGGCGGCGACGGCGCGCCCTGCCGCGTCCGCCCCGGCGACATCGCGATCGCCCGCGGCCCCGACCCGTACGTCTGCTGCGACGACCCCGCGACCGCGCCCCGCGCCGAGATCGGCCCCGGCCAGGAGTGCCGGCCGCTCGGCCCCGCCCACGTGGGCCGCTACAAGCCGCTCGGCGTACGCGAGTGGGGCGAGTCCCCGGACGGTCCGGCGAAGATGCTGATCGGCACCTACCAGATGCGCGGCGAGCTCAGCGGGCGGCTGCTCGACGCGCTGCCGCCGCTGCTCGTCCTGCCCACCGAGGTGTGGCAGTGCCCGCTCACCCCGCTCGTCGCCGACGAGATCACCCGCGACGAACCCGGCCAGGACGTCGTCCTCGACCGGCTCCTCGACCTGCTGCTCATCTCCTCGCTGCGGGCCTGGTTCTCCCGCCCCGAGGCCGACGCGCCCGCCTGGTACCGGGCGCTCGGCGACCCCGTCGTCGGCCCCGCGCTCCGTCTCGTCCAGGACGACCCCGCACACCCCTGGACGGTCGCCGCGCTCGCCGAGAAGGCCGGGGTCTCGCGGGCCGCGCTCGCCCGCCGCTTCACGGAACTCGTGGGCGAGCCCCCGATGACGTACCTGACCGGCTGGCGGCTCGCGCTCGCCGCCGACCGGCTGCGCGACAGCGGGCTGACGATCGCCGCGATCGCCCGCCAGGTCGGCTACGGCAGCGCGTTCGCCCTGTCCAGCGCGTTCAAGCGGGAGTACGGGGTCAGCCCGCAGGAGTACCGGGGATGAGCGGGCCGTACCGGGAGCGGGCCTGTCCGGTGCCGGGCGCGGTCCTGTGGACCCGCACGACGGGCGCCGCCGCGGAGCCCTCGACGCCGGTGCTGCCCGACGGCTGCATGGACCTCATCTGGAGCGAGGGCCGACTCTTCGTCGCCGGGCCCGACACACGCGCGCACGCCGCCGGGCCCGGTGCGCGGCGCCTCTACGCCGGCGTCCGCTTCGCCCCCGGCACCGCGCCCGCCTACCTCGGCGTCCCCGCGCACGAACTGCGCGACCGGCGCGTCGACCTCGCCGCCCTGTGGCCCGCCGCCGAGGCCCGCCGGATCACCGAGCGGATCGACGCGGCGGCCGACCCGGGCGCGGCGCTCGCCGCCGAGGCGGCCCGGATCGCGGGCGCCGCCGGGCCGCCCGACCCGCTGCTCGCGCACGTCGTCAAGGCGCTCGACGCGGGGCGCACCGTCGCCGGCACGGCCGGGGAGACGGGCCTCGGGGCGCGGGGCCTGCACCGCCGCTGCCTCGCCGCGTTCGGCTACGGCCCCAAGACGCTGGCCCGCGTCCTGCGGCTGCAACGGGCCCTCGCGCTCGTCCGCGCGGGCGTCCCCCTCGCCGAGACGGCGGCCCGCGCCGGCTACACCGACCAGGCCCATCTGACCCGCGACGTGAAAGCCCTGACGGGCCGCACCCCGGCCGGGTTCCAGCCGGGCTTTGGGACGGGGTCGCCGGGGTCACCGGCCGGGCCTCACAGCCACGCGAACAGATCGACCTGATTCCCGTCCGGATCGTGTACGACCGCGTACCGCTGGCCCCAGTCGGCGTCCCACGGCTCGGTCTCACCGTGGTGCCCGGCCCCGGTCAGCTCCGCGTACGTCGCGTCGACACCGGCCGCGCCGCCCGTACACAGGAAGGCCAGCCCCACGCGCCCTTGCCCGAGGTCCTTCGCGCTGTCCACGGGGTCGAACATCAGCCGGATGCCGCCCGGCAGTTCGGCCTCGACGTGCGGCAGCCGCTCGGCGCCCTCGGGGAAGGTCAGGCCGAGCCGGCGGTAGAAGGCGAGTGCGGCGGGCAGGTCGGAGGTGGCGACGCCGATGGCGTCCAGACGCACGGAGTTCTCGTTCATGCGGTCACCGTAGGAACGGGGCGCGGCACGGGTCTTGTACGAATCGGACGCGGCCCGCACGGTGCGCTGCCCTGGCCTAAGGTCCCGTCATGGTCGAGATCCTCGTCTGCACCCGCACCGCGGACTACCGGCACGCCTCCATCCCGGTCGCCGTCCGGACCCTGCGGGAACTCGGGTTCACCGTGCGGCACACGGAGGACCCGGACGACTTCGCCACCGCGCTCGGGGCGCGTCCGCGGGCCGTCGTCTTCCTCTCCACGACCGGGGAGGTGCTGACGGACGCGGGGCGGGAACGGCTCGCGGCGTACGTCGACGGGGGCGGGGGGTTCGTGGGGGTGCACGCGGCGGCCTGCACCGAGTACGGGTGGCCGTACTTCGGGGAGTTGCTCGGGGCGCGCTTCACGGGGCACCCGGCGTACCAGCCCGGCCGCGTCCTCGTCACCGACCGCACCCACCCGGCGACGCGCCACCTTCCGCCCGTCTGGAACTGGACCGACGAGTGGTACGACTTCGACGCGGACCCTGCGCGCGACCCGTCCGTCCGGGTCCTGGCCCGCGCGGACGAGTCCTCCTACTCCGGCGCCCGGACGGGCCCCGCCCATCCTCTGATCTGGTGCCGCCCCCAGGGCGCGGGCCGCGTCTTCTACACGTCCCTGGGCCACGCCTCCTCCGCCTACGAGGACCCGGCCTTCCGCACGCATCTGGCGGCGGCGGTGACCTGGGCGGCCGGAGCCGATGCCTAGCCGCCCGGCCACGGCCGCCTCACGCCCGGCGCGACGCCAGCGTCTCGGCGATGGCGGAGACGCCGTCCGGGCCCACCCGGCAGCAGCCCCCGATCAAGCGGGCCCCCGCCGCACACCAGCCGCCCACCCGGTCCGCCCCGAACGTCGACTCCCCGCGCCAGCCCCGGGCCACGGCGTCCCACCGTTCCCCACTGTTCGGATACACCACGACTGGCCTCCCGGTGACCCGCGCGGCGACCCGTACCGCCTCGTCCGCGTCCTCGGGCGCACAGCAGTTGACGCCGACGGCCACGACCTCGTCGACCTCCGCGGCGAGCGCGAACGCCTCCTCCAGCGGCTGCCCGGCCCGCGTCCGCCCGCCGGCGACGCTGTACGACAGCCAGACCGGAACCCCCGCCCCGCGCACGATCCGCAGCAGGGCCTCCGCCTCGTCCGCGTCCGGCACCGTCTCCAGCGCGAGCACGTCCGGCCCCGCCTCCACGAGCACGTCGAGCCGCGGCCGGTGGAACGCCACCAGTTCGGCGACGCTCAGCCCGTAGCGCCCCCGGTACTCGGACCCGTCCGCCAGCATCGCCCCGTACGGCCCGACGGACGCGGCGACGAACCGCGGACGCCCTCCGGCCCCGGGCTCCGCGCCGGCCGCCTCCCGGGCCAGCCGCACGCTGGACGCGATGAGTTCACCGGCCCGCTCCCGCCCGACCCCGCGCCGCGCGAACCCCTCGAACGTGGCCTGGTAGCTCGCGGTGATCGCGACGTCCGCGCCCGCCGCGTAGTACGCCCGGTGCGCGGCGACGATCGCGGCCGGGTCCTCGGCCAGCAGCCGGGCCGACCAGAGCTCGTCGCTCAGGTCGTGCCCGGCCGCCTCCAGCTGGTTCGACATCCCGCCGTCGAGGACGAGCGGCGCGGCGGCGAGCGCCTCGGTGAAGGCGGTGTTCCGGATCATGCCTCCGACGATAGCTCCGCGGCCGCCGGCGCCGCCGGGCCGTCCACGAGGCCCAGCTCGGGGGTGGGCCGCCGGAAGCCGCGCGTCAGCCACAGCAGCCAGCCGACGCCGAGGGCCAGCCAGCAGCCGCCGATCGTCAGGGCGACCCCGCTCAGCTGCGTCATGAGGTACACGGTGACGCAGGCGCCGAGCGCCGGCGCGATCACGTACCCGAGGACGCCGAGAATCCCGGGGACCTGTGCACCGCCCGCCGCCGCCCTCCGGTGCCGGACGAAGTGGACGATCACGCACACGTTGACGACGGTGAACCCGAGGAAGGCGCCGAAGTTGATGAACGACGTGGCCGTCGCCACCGAGATGTCCAGGCCCACCAGACAGACCGCGCCGGTGAGCAGCAGGCACAGGACGGGCGTCCCGGTACGCGGGTTCAGGACGCCGAAGACCCGGCGCGGCAGCACCCCGTCCCGGCCCATGATGAACAGCAGCCGGCTGGAGCTGAGCTGCACCGCGAGCCCGGACGCGAACCCGCCGACGATCCCGGCCATGTTCGTCCAGTCCGCGAAGGTCTGTCCGCCCACATCGACGGACATCGTGTACGCGGCGATCTCCGGGTCGTCGAACACCCCGCCCGGGTGGACCAGTTGCATCACGTACGCCACGCCGGCGAACAGGAGCCCGCCGATCGCGACGACCAGGACGACGGCGCGCGGGATGGTGCGGGAGGCGTCGCGGGTCTCCTCGGACAGGGTCGTCACGGCGTCGAAGCCCAGGTAGGAGTACGCGGCGACGGCCGCGGCGACCGACACCCCGCCCAGGCTCGCGTCCGCGTTCCAGACGGGCGCCGTGTAGGAGGCCGGGGCGTGGTGCCCGAGGTGGACCAGGCAGTACGCGACGAACAGCAGGACGAGGAACACGGCGAGGGCGGTGAGGACCTTGTTGACCCGGTCGGTGAGGGCGAGCCCGATGATGTTGACCAGGGTCGTCAGCCCGGCGTTCAGCAGCATCCACACCCACACCGGCACCGCCGGGAACTGGGCGTGGAGGAACACCGACTGCACGAGCCAGGCGACCATCGGCAGGAACAGGTAGTCGAGCAGCACCGCCCAGCCGACGAGGAAGCCCGCTGGGGCGCCGAGCAGCTTGCGCGCGTACGCGTACGCAGAGCCCGAAGTGGGGTGGTGGCGCGCCATCTTGGCGTAGCTGAGCGCGGTGAGGAACATCGCGCAGGTCGCCACGGCGAACGCGGTCGGGGCCGTCCCCGCGCTCTCCGCCGCGATCACCCCGAAGATCACCATGACGAGGCTGGGCGCCATGTAGGCGAGCCCGAACGTCACGACCGACGCGAGCGAGAGCCGCCCGGTCAGCTCCACCGGCTTTCCGCCGCTCATGACGCCGTCCTCTCCGAGGTGGTCCGCTCCGAGGCAGGGCGCCGGTGCACGAGGGGACCGGCCGGGCGCAGGTCCGCCGGGGTCTCGGGGGAGATCGCCGGGCGCCAGGTCGCCGGGTCGATCCGGCCGTTGTAGAGCGGCAGTTCCAGGGGGGTGTCGCCCTCGGCGAAGTGGTCCCAGGGCCAGGAGTCGCCGGACGTGCCGAACTTCCGGGCCGCCGCGACGCGGTCGAAGTCGACGACGCTCACCAGGGTCGCCTCGTCCATGCCGACGGTCTCGGCCCGGATGTGCCCCTCGGGGTCCACGAGCAGGCTGCGGCCGTGCGCGGTGGGGCTCGCGCCGTTCACACTGGCGACCCAGACCTGGTTCACGATCGCGTTCGCGACGTTGAGCGGGACCTCCTGGGCGCGGCCCGTCGTCGGGGTCTGGACGACGTTGACCACCAGCTCGGCGCCCATCCAGGCCAGATGCCGGGTGACCTCCGGGTACCAGCTGTCGTAGCAGACCGACAGGCCGACCCGGCCGTACCCGGGCATGTCGAAGACCACGAACTCGCGGCCCACGTCGACGGGTTCGTAGGGGCGCCAGGTGAAGATCTTCCGGTAGCTCGCGACGAGCTCACCGTCGGGGTCGTACACGACGGCCGTGTTGAACACCCGGCCGTCCTCGGCCTGTTCGAGCACGGTCCCCGGCACCAGCCAGATCCCCAGCTCCCGGGCGAGCCCGGCGAGGAACCGGCCGCGCGGACCGTCCAGCGGCTCGGCGTACGCCGCGCGGATCTCGTCCTCGGACATCGAGTCCAGGCCCAGCGAGTACAGGTGTGCCTCGGGGTAGACGACGAGATCGGCGGCGTTCGGGGACTTCATGCGCAGGCGCAGGCCCGCGGCGAAGTCCTCCAGGGACTGGGCGGCTGCCTGGACCAGTGCCAGGCGCAGATGGCGGCTCATGAGGGCACACCGAACCCGATGCGCAACACTGTTGTCAACGGTGTTGACGGCATTGCCGCCGAGGTCGCCGAGGCCGGCGGGTGTGCCGCAGGGGCGTTGCTAGGGTCGGCGGTCGAAGACCCGAGGAGAGACCGAGACATGGCGAAGCAGGAGACCGGCCGGCGTGAGCGCAGGACGCTGCGCAGGGAAGCCGCCGTGGACGCCGCGTTCCGGCTCGCCGCGCGCGAGGGCGTGGCCGGCCTGACGATGCGCAAGCTCGCCCAGGAGCTCGAGGTCGACGTCGCGGCCCTGTACCGCCTCTACCGCGACAAGGACGAACTGCTGCTCGCCTGCTGCGAGCGCACCATCGAGATGTCGCGCGCGGAACTCGGCGAGGTGCCCGACGACGAGGCCTGGCAGGACACGCTGCGCCGGTTCGCCGAGGTCACCTGGCGGGTTCAGACCGCCCACCCGGCGATCACCGTACTGACCTTCGCCCGCACCACCGGCGGTCCCGCGGAACAGCTGACGGTGGAGCTGCTGCTGACCGCGTTCGCCCGCTCCGGCGCCGCGCCCGACCGCGCGGTGCTGCTCTACCGCGCGTTCGTCGACACGTGCCTCGGCCTGTGCGCGCACGCGGCGGCCCTCGCCACCCTCGATCCCGACGCGCAGGAGAAGGACGCCACGGCCTGGACCCGGGTCTACGCGCGCGCCCCCGAGGGGGACCACCCCGTGACCCGGGCCCACCGCGACGCGCTCGCCGCCGTCGGCCAGAAGGCGATCTACGACACCGCCGTCGAGGCGCTCATCGCCACGACGGAGGCGGCTCTCACGGCTTGAGCGCCACGACCCCGTAGATGTTGATGTCCTCGTCCCGGACGTCACCGATGCCGCGCCGGGCCGCCCGCTCCAGCGGGTCCAGCGCCGCCGCCTCGGCCTCCTCCAGCTCGGTGTGGCGCCAGGTGCCGTCCGGGCGCCAGTGGTGCACCGGCACGACACCCGGATCGACGGGCTCCAGGCCGTTGTCCGTGAGGAAGCGCAGCACCTCGGCTCGCGAGCGCAGCGTGAAGGGCAGGCCTGTCGCCTTCAGGCCCGGCAGGATCGTGTCCGGGTTGAGGTCGGCCGTCAGATGGCTGAGGAACACCGCGCTGCCCGACGGCAGGGCCGCCGCCAGCTCGGCCATGATCGTGGACGCCTCGGGCTCGGGCACGAAGTGCAGCACCGCGGCCAGCCCCAGCGCCACGGGCCGGTCCAGGTCCAGGGTGGCGCGGGCGCCCTTCAGGATCGCGGCCGGTTCGCGCAGGTCCGCGTCGAGGTAGGCGGTCCGGCCCTCGGGCCCGCCGGCGAGCAGGGCCCGCGCGTGCGCGAGCACCACCGGGTCGTGGTCCACGTAGACGACCCGGGACGCCGGTGCGACGCCCTGGGCGATCTCGTGCACGTTCGGCTTGGTCGGCAGGCCGGTGCCGATGTCGAGGAACTGGCGCAGCCCGTGATCCCGCGTCAGGTGCAGCACCGCGCGCCGCATGAAGTCCCGGTTGTGCCGCACGTCGAGATAGCCGCGCGGGTTGTGACCCAGGGCCTTGGTCGCCGCCGCCCGGTCGACCGCGTAGTGGTTCCTGCCGCCGACGAGGGCGTCGTAGACGCGGGCCGGGTGGGGGCGCGTGGTGTCGATCCGCTCCCGCACCTGCTGCCAGGCCTCGGCGTCGGTGCGGGGTGTGGTGGCGTCAGTCATCGGCACACGGTAGCGGGCCCGTCGAACTTCCGCCGCTCCCTTGCCCGTTGTACGGGAAGCCGCGCGGGGCCGGCCCCACGCGCCCGCGCCCGGCGGCGACCCCTACGGCCGCACGCTGAGCACCAGCTTCCCCGTCACCCGCCCCGTTTCCCCCTCGGCGTGCGCCCGCGCCGCCTCGGCCAGGGGATACGTGCCCGACACGTGCACCCGCAGCCGCCCCGACTCCACCAGGGCCGCCACCGCCGACATTCCCGCCTGGTCGTGCTCGACCAGCATGTCCACGGCCCGCACCCCCAACTCCTCCGCCCGGCGCGTCACTTCGTCCATGCCGCCCGGCAGGATCGACACCAGGACACCGCCCGGCCGCAGCACCTCCAGCGAGCGCAGCCGGTCCTCGCCACCCAGGGTGTCGAGCACGACGTCCACGTCCCGCACCTCCTTCACGTAGTCCGCGGTGCGGTAGTCGATCACCTCGTCCGCGCCGAGCCCCCGTACGAAGTCGTGCTTGGCGGCGCTCGCCGTGCCGATCACGTACGCGCCGCGCGCCTTCGCGATCTGCACCGCGACGTGCCCGACGCCGCCCGCCGCCGCGTGGACCAGCACCCGCTGCCCGGGCCGCACGTCCGCGTTGTCGACCAGCGCCTGCCAGGCCGTCAGCGACACGAGCGGCAGCGCCGCCGCCTCGACGTGGCCGAGCCCGGCCGGCTTCGGCACGAAGGCGCGGGCCGGCCCGGTCACGTACTCGGCGTGCGAGCCCGCCCCGTACGGGTACGGCAGCATCCCGCACACCTCGTCGCCGGGCGCGTACAGGGAGACGCCGATGCCGACCGCCTCCACGGTCCCCGACACGTCCCAGCCGAGCACGAACGGCGGCTCGCCGAGGAACGCCCCGAACCTGCGGTGCTTCCAGTCCGTCGGGTTCACCCCGGCCGCGTGCACCGCCACGAGGATCTGCCCGACGCCCGGCACCGGCCGGGGCAGGTCGGTCGTGTGAAGGACTTCGGGACCCCCGAGGGTCTCCTGGCGGACAGCGCGCATCGTCTTGTTCTCGGTCATGGATCAAGGGTGCGCGAGGTGCCGTCGCGCGGGCAATGGCAAGATGGTCATCAAGCGATACGATCGTGCCATGGCCGTCATCGACACCGCCCTCAGGACCGCCCCGCCGCACCGGATCGCCGTTCTCGCGCTCGACGGCGTCTACCCCTTCGAGCTGGGCATCCCCAACCGGGTCTTCCCCGAGGTCGACGGGGCGTACGAGGTGATCACCTGCGCGGCGACGGACGACCGCACGGTCTCCACCAACGCCGACTTCACCATCACCGTGCAGCACGGCCCCGAGGCCCTCGACCACGCCGACACCGTCGTCGTCCCGCCCTACGACCTGCGCCGGATCACCACCGCGCCGCCCGCGGCGGTCCTGGAGGCGCTGCACCGGATCCGGCCCGGCACCCGCATCGTGTCCATCTGCACCGGCGCCTTCGCGCTCGCCGCCGCCGGGCTCCTCGACGGCCGGCCCGCGACCACGCACTGGGCGCTCACGGACGTGTTCCGGCGCATGTTCCCGCAGGTGCCGCTCGACCCCGACGTGCTGTTCGTCGACGACGGCGACCTGCTCACCTCGGCGGGCGCCGCGTCCGGACTCGACGTGTGCCTGCACCTCGTCCGCGCCGACCACGGCAGCGCCGTCGCCAACCAGGTCGCCCGGCGCTGTGTGGTGCCGCCCTGGCGCGAGGGCGGTCAGGCCCAGTACATCGAGCGTCCCGTGCCGCCCGAGCCGGACGCCGGCACCGCCGCCACCCGCGCCTGGGCCCTGGAGCGGCTCGACCGGCCGCTCGCCCTGCGCGAGCTCGCCGCGCACGCCCGGATGAGCCCGCGCACCTTCGCCCGCCGCTTCCAGGAGGAGACCGGCACCAGCCCGGGGCGCTGGCTGATCCAGCAGCGGGTGCAGCGGGCCCGCCACCTCCTGGAGGCCAGCGAGCTGCCCGTGGACCGGATCGCCGCCGAGGTCGGCTTCGCGACCGGCGCCTCGCTGCGCCGGCATCTGCACGCGGCGATCGGCGTCACCCCGCAGGCCTACCGCCGCACCTTCCAGGTCACCGCCTGACCGGTCAGGGCGTCGACGCCCTGACCGGTCACGGTGTCACCCGCCGACCGGTCACGGTGTCACCCGCCGACCGGTCACGGTGTCACCCGCCGACCGGTCACGGTGTCACCCGCCGACCGGTCACAGCTCGGCCGGCGCCGGTGCCCCCTGGGCCTGGGCTGGGGCCTGGGCCTCGACCTCGGCCGGCGACCAGCGCTCCAGATCCCGCAGCCACGCCCGCGCGTTCCCGTCCGACGGGGCCCGCCAGTCGCCGCGCGGGGACAGCGACCCGCCCGCGGACACCTTCGGCCCGTTCGGCATCGCGGACCGCTTGAACTGGGCGAACTGGAAGAAGCGCTTGCAGAAGTACTCCAGCCAGTGCCGGATCTCCGCGAGCTCGTACTCCTTGTGGTCCTTCTCCGGGAAGCCGGGCGGCCACGCACCGGCCGCCTTGTCCCGCCACGCGTGCCACGCCAGGAACGCGATCTTCGTCGGCCGGAACCCGTACCGCAGCACATGGAACAGCGTGAAGTCGTGCAGCGCGTACGGGCCGATCTTCGACTCTGTCGACTGGAGCTCCTCGCCGGGCACCAGCTCGGGGCTGATCTCCGTCTCCAGGATCGCGGTGAGCGTCTTGCCGGCCTCGTCGCCGAACTGCCCGCTGCTGACCACCCACCGGATCAGGTGCTGGATCAGGGTCTTCGGCACGCCCGAGTTCACGTTGTAGTGACTCATCTGGTCGCCGACGCCGTACGTGCACCAGCCGAGCGCCAGCTCGGACAGGTCACCGGTGCCGAGCACGATGCCGCCGCGCTGGTTCGCGAGCCGGAACAGGTAGTCGGTGCGCAGACCCGCCTGCACGTTCTCGAACGTGACGTCGTAGACCGGCTCGCCCTCCGAGAACGGGTGGCCCATCTCCTTCAGCATCAGTCGCGCCGTGTCCGAGATGTCCAGCTCCGCCGAGGTGACCCCGAGGGACTCCATCAGCCGGTGCGCGTTCGACTTCGTGTGATCGCTCGTCGCGAAGCCCGGCATGGTGTACGCGAGGATGTCGGTGCGCGGGCGCCCCATGCGGTCCATCGCGCGGGCCGCCACGATCAGCGCGTGCGTCGAGTCCAGACCGCCCGAGACCCCGATGACCACCTTCGGGTTGCCGATCGAGCCGAGCCGCTGCACCAGCCCCGACACCTGGATGTTGTACGCCTCGTAGCAGTCCTGCGCGAGCCGCTCGGCGTCCGCCGGCACGAACGGGAAACGCTCCACGCGGCGGCGCAGCCCGAAGTCCGTCGCGGGCGCCGCCAGTTCGAAGCCGATCCGGCGGAAGTCGCCGGTGCGGGCCGCGTGCGTACGGCGGTTGTCGTCGAACGTGCCCATCCGGCGCCGCTCCTGCATCAGCAGGTCCAGGTCGACGTCCGCGACCGCGAACTGGTCGCCCTGCGCGAAGCGTTCCGTCTCGGCGAGCAGCGCGCCGTTCTCGTAGACCATCGTCTGGCCGTCCCACGACAGGTCCGTGGTCGACTCCCCGAGCCCCGCCGCCGAGTACACGTACGCGGCCAGGCAGCGCGCCGACGCCGAGCGGCACAGCAGCCCGCGGTCCTCGGCGCGGCCCACCGTGATCGGGCTGCCCGACAGGTTCAGGAGCACCGTCGCACCGGCCAGCGCGGCCTCGGCGCTCGGCGGCACCGGCACCCACATGTCCTCGCACACCTCGGCGTGCAGCACGAGCCCCGGCACGTCCTCGGCCGCGAACAGCAGGTCCGTGCCGAACGGCACCTCCGCGCCGCCGACCCGGATCGTGCCGCCGCGCTCGTCGTCGCCGCCCGCGATCTGGCGGCGCTCGTAGAACTCCCGGTAGTTCGGCGGGTACGACTTCGGGACCACGCCGAGGATCCGGCCGCGGTGGATCAGGACCGCGCAGTTGTAGATCCGGTGCCGGTGGCGCAGCGGGGCGCCCACCGCGAGCACCGTCATCAGGTCCGCGGAGCCCGCCACGACCTCGGCGAGCGCCGCCTCGACGTCGTCCAGGACCGGGTCCTGCAGCAGCAGGTCCTCGATCGAGTAGCCCGTCAGGCCCAGCTCGGGGAAGACGGCGACCGCGACGCCGTCCCGCGCGCACTGCCCCGCCTGGCGCAGGACCGCCTCGGCGTTGGCGAGCGGGTCGGCGATCGCGGCGTGCCCCGTGCAGGCGGCGACGCGGGCGAAACCTTGGGAATAGATCGACCGGAAGTTCACCCGACCATCATGTCAACCGCCCCAGGGCGCTGCGCGACGGACCCCGCGGCGTCCCGAGGGCGACCGCACGTCCCGCTGACCGGGAGCGGCTGCCGCGCCCGACCCGCCCCGGCCCCTAGCCTCCGGCACGTCCACGAGCAGCCTCAGCTTCAGGAGCGTACGGATGCGGCCGATCGACGAGCACACGGTTCCGGAGTGGGACGCCGACGCGGAGGTGGTGATCGCCGGCTACGGCGTCGCGGGCGCGTCGGCCGCGGTCGCCGCCGCGCAGGAGGGCGCCGAGGTCCTCGTCCTCGAACGCGCCGGCGACTGGGGCGGGGCCGCCGCGCTGTCCGGCGGGTTCATCTACCTCGGCGGCGGCACCGCCCTCCAGCGGGCCTGCGGCTTCGAGGACACCCCCGCGAACATGGCCGCGTTCCTCACCGCCGCGCTCGGCCCCGGCGGCGACCCGCACAAGATCGGCCTCTACAGCGAGGGCAGCCCCGAGCACTACGACTGGCTCACCGGCACCTGCCAGGTGGCCTTCCGCCCCGCGTTCTTCGGCGAGCCGGCCTGGGAGGCGTACGGCGACGAGGGGCTCATGTACTCGGGCGGCGAGAACGCCCACCCGTTCACCGGGATCGCCGACCCGGCGCCGCGCGGACACCTGCCGTGCGCGGGGCCGCTCATCGGCGGCCCGCACGGCGAACAGGGCCGGGGCCGGCTCCTCATGGAACCCCTCGTGCGCACCGCCTCCCGGCTCGGCGTCACCGCCCGCTACGACACCCGCGTCGACGGTCTCGTCGTCGACCCCGACGGCCGGGTGTGCGGGGTGCGGGCCCGCTCCTTCGGCCGCACCCTCCACGTCCGCGCGCGGCGCGGCGTCGTCCTCACCACCGGCTCCTTCACCTACGACGAGGCCATGGTCGGCGCGCACACGCCCCGCCTCAGCGGGCGGCCCGGCGCGGCCGTCGAGGAGCACGACGGCATCTCCATCCGGCTCGGCCAGGCGCTCGGCGCGCAGGTCAGCCATCTCGACGCCTGCGAGGTCGCCGTCGGCGTGGACCCCCAGCACCTGATCCGGGGCATCGTCGTGAACGCCCACGGGCAGCGCTTCATCAACGAGGACACCTATGCGGGCCGCATCGGGCAGGCGTCCCTGCTCCACCAGGGCAACGGGTGCTGGCTCGTCCTCGACGAGACCGGCTTCGAGGAGGCCGACGCCGCGACCCGCGCCGCCGAGCAGTTGCGCACCGCCCCGACGGTCGTCGCCGAGACCCCCACGGAGCTGGCCTCCGCCATGGGCCTGCCCGAAGGCGCCCTGGAATCGACCCTCGACCTCTACAACCGCCACGCCGAACAGGGCCGCGACCCCGTCCACCACAAGGCGGCGGCCTGGCTGCGCCCCCTGAAGGGCCCGCTCGGCGCGGTCGACCTCGGACCCCGCACGGCGGGCTTCGCGCTCGGCGGCCTGACGACCGACACGGAGGGCCGCGTCCTCCACGTCGACGGCGACCCCGTCCCCGGCCTCTACGCCGCCGGCCGCGCCACGACAGGCATCGCCACGGGGGGCTACGCCAGTGGGGCGTCCCTGGGCGACGGCACCTTCTTCGGCCGCCGCGCCGGCCACGAGGCCGCCCAGCGCTAGCCCCTCCGGTACCGGCGCCCACGTCGAGACCGCCGACCAGGTGGTCCGGCGGCACCCACCGGCCCCCTGAAGCGCCGGCGCCCCACCGGGACCGCACGGGCCGAGTCCCCGCAAGGGCAGGGGCAGGCTCCACCGGGACCACGCGGGCCGAGCCCCTGCAAGGGCAGGGGCAGCCTCCAGGCCCGCGCTGGCCGAGCCCCCGCAAGGGGCAGGGGCAGGCCCCACCAGGCCCGCGCCGGACGAGACCGGCAAGAGGCAGGGGCAGACTCCACCAGGCCCACGCGGGCCGAGTCCGGGAAGGGGCCGGAGCAGGGTCCACCAGGTCCGCGCCGGACGAGACCGGCACTCGGCGCGGGGAGCAGCGTGAGCCCGCACCCTGTGCCCCTGGCCCCGGCCCCGCTCCCACCCACCCGCCCCCTCCGGGGGCGTCGGCCCGGCACTGGGCCTGCCCAGCCCGTGGGCCCTGGGCGGGTGTGCCCCGTCAGGCCGACGCCGTCAGAGTGAGTAGTTTCGACGGGCTGCGGATGCAGAGTCGCAGCCGTCGGGGTCTCACGCCGTCGCCGACCACCACGCCGTCGTGGCTGGTCGCGCAGTTCCCCGCGCCCCTCACGGGGCATTTCCGCCCTCGCCTTGATCGCGCTCCACGCATCACAGCCGTCGGGGTCCCACGCCGTCGCCGACCACCACGCCGTCGTGGCTGGTCGCGCAGTTCCTCGCGCCCCTCACGGGGCACTTCCGCCCTCGCCTTGATCGCGCGCCACGCGGCGCAGCCGCATAGCCCCGCGCCCCCTGACGGGGCACGTCCGCCCCGGCGACTGCGGGCTGGGCGTGTCGCGCCGGAAGCAAGAGTGCGTCCCGACGCGCTCCGGTGCCGCCATGGTCGGGGCCCGACCCATAGCCGACCACCGCGTCGTCGTTGCTGGTCACGCCCACGCGGCGGAGCCGCATGTGGGACTCAACTCCGAGCCCTTGGCGCCGGGGTGGCTGCGCCCCGTAAGGGGCGCGGGGAACTGCGCGACAAGCCACGACGGTGCGGCACTCGGCGATGGCGCTGGACCCCTACGGCGGCGGCGCTGGAGCGGACGCCCAATCAAACGCGCACCCGGCGCCGGGGTGCCGCCTTGCCCACCCGTGCCGCCCCAGGCGGCAGACTGCCCAAGGCTGGGTCGACCGGAATGCGTATCCGGGGCAGGGGTGCCGGCCCAGGGCCTGGGCAACCGGAAACGGACCCGGGCGGTGGAGCCTGGGCGGCTGGGTTGCGTACCCCGTGCCGGGGCGCTGTCCCGAGGCCGGGCGCCGGGCCGACGCCCCCGGAGGGGGCGGGAGGGTGGGAGCAGGCGGCGGGCCAACGAGAGTCGCCGGGTCACACGAGATGCCGGGCCGGAGATGAGTGGTCGGCCTCAACTCCCCGGCCAGGCCCGATGATCAACCGCCGGAGGCTCCCGGTACTGTTCCGCCGCATGACCCACACAGAACCGCCACGCACCGACAGCGACACCCAGGGCGACACCCGGAACCGCACCCTGACCCCGACCGACCGCACCCGCCTGCGCCGCATGAAGGAGAAGGCCCGCTTCGAGCGCTCCGAGCTCGAGGCGATCCTTGACGCCGGTTTCGTCTGCCACCTCGGCGTCATGGTCGACGGCGTCCCCATGGTCGTACCGACCGTCTACGGACGCGACGACGACCACCTCTACTTCCACGGCTCCGTCGCCAGCCGCAGCCTCGCCGCCGACCCGGACGCGACGATATGCGTCACCGTCACCCACGTCGACGCCCTCGTCCTGGCCCGCTCCGTCTTCGAGCACAGCGTCAACTACCGCTGCGCGATGATCTACGGCACCCCGCGCCAGGTCACCGACGACGCCGAGAAGACCGAGGGCCTGCGCATCCTCACCGAGCACACGGCCCCGGGCCAGTGGGACTACGCCCGCCGCCCCAGCCGCAAGGAACTCGCCGCCACCACCCTCCTCGCCCTTCCCCTGGCCGAGGCCTCCGTCAAGATCAGCGACGGCCCTCCGGACGACGGCGACTCGCCCGACGCCGAACTCGGCCTGTGGGCCGGAGTGCTGCCCCTGCACTCCCGCTGGGGCGCCCCCACAGCGGATCCGGCGCTCCCCGTGGGCATCGCCGCACCGGCGCACATCACGGCCCGAGCGGGGACCCGCCAGGGCTGAGGGACAACCGGGGGCATACCGTGAGAGGCCGAAGCACGGCCCGGCAGCGAACGAGGAGTGGGTGCAGGGATGGACGGGATGGCCGACAAGGCGGAGAGCCGCACGGCACTGGTCGAGGACCTGATGGAGCGCTTCCCGCACGTTCCGAAGGAAGCGGTCTTCAAGGAGGACCTGCTCCGGGGCGGCGTCGCGTTCGACCCGTCGGCGCTCAGCGACAACGAGGGCGGCGAGGTCAAGCCCAAGTCGTACTTCATCTTCTCGTTCGACCACGGCACGCTTCCGGAGCTCGGCGAGGCCGCCCTGCGCCGTCCGCCGGAGGAGATCGTCCTCACCGGCGGCCCCTACGACCTGCGCCGCACGGTCGTCTCGGTCCGCGTGAACCCGTCCTCTCCGTACCGCGTCGCGGCTAACGAGGACGGCATGCTCGGCCTCTACCTCGACGGCAAGCGCATCGCCGACGTGGGCGTCCCCCCGATGCCGGAGTACTACCGCCACAAGCTCTCGAACGGGAAGTCGGTCATGGAGGTGGCCCCCACCATCCAGTGGGGCTACCTGATCTACCTGACCGCCTTCCGCGTCTGCCAGTACTTCGGCGCCAAGGAGGAGTGCCAGTACTGCGACATCAACCACAACTGGCGCCAGCACAAGGCGGCGGGCCGCCCCTACACGGGCGTGAAGGACGTCGACGAGGTGCTTGAGGCGCTCTCGATCATCGACCAGTACGACACGGCGAAGGCCTCCACCGCGTACACCCTCACCGGCGGCGCCATCACGTCCAAGGTGCAGGGGCTCGACGAGGCGGACTTCTACGGGCGGTACGCGAAGGCCATCGAGGAGCACTTCCCGGGCCGCTGGATCGGCAAGGTCGTCGCCCAGGCGCTGCCGAAGGACGACGTCCAGCGCTTCAAGGACTACGGCATCCAGATCTACCACCCCAACTACGAGGTGTGGGACGAGTACCTGTTCAAGATGTACTGCCCGGGCAAGGAGCGGTACGTCGGCCGCGACGAGTGGCACAAGCGGATCCTCGACTCGGCCGACATCTTCGGCGCGCGCAACGTGATCCCGAACTTCGTCGCCGGCGTCGAGATGGCCGAGCCCTTCGGCTTCAAGACGGTCGACGAGGCCATCGCCTCCACGACCGAGGGGCTGCGCTTCTTCATGTCGCAGGGCATCACCCCGCGCTTCACGACCTGGTGCCCCGAGCCGACGACGCCGCTCGGCAAGGCGAACCCCGCGGGTGCGCCGCTGGAGTACCACATCCGGCTGCTCGACGCGTACCGCTCCACGATGGACGAGTTCGGCCTCTCGTCCCCGCCCGGCTACGGCCCCGCCGGCGCCGGCCGCGCGGTCTTCTCGGTCAGCTCCTTCATGGACAGCCTCGCCCCGAACACGGAGTCGGTCGAGATCTGACCCCCCGCCTGGCCGTCTGCGGCCCCGGTGGGGGCTGGTCGCGCAGTTCCCCGCGCCCCTGGAGGTGCGCACTTCGTGCGCCACCTCCATCAGGGCGTGCGCAGCACCCCTCTATGAAGGCGCGGCGAAGCCGCATGCCTTCAGGGGCGCGGGGAACTGCGCGACCAGCCACGACGCGAGCCGCACCCGGCGAAGAAGCCGGCGGAGCTACGGCGTCACGCCGCCTGGGCCACGGCCCCCTCGGACACGCCGAGCAGCTCTCGCACGAGCTTCACCCGGACATCCGCCGAACCCTCGGAGAGCAGCGCCGAGAGCACCGCCACCCGGGTCTGCCCGGCCCGCAGCACTCCGGAGAGCACCGCCCCGGCCGCCACCAGATCCACGGCCCCGCCCCCGGTGTAGATCTCGGCCAGCGGCCCGGCCGGCACGCGCGTGGAGACGGCGACGAGAACACCGGCCCGCACGGCGGAGCCGACCGCCTCGACGAACTCCGGCGTCGCGTTCCCCGCCCCGGTGGCCACCAGCACGATCCCGCGGGCCCCCGCCGCGATCGCCGCTTCGAACAGCGCCGGGTCGGCGTCACTGTGGTGCATCACGATGTCGACGCGCGGTATCGGGGTCCCGTCGGCCGGGACGGCCAGCGGCGCGGGCCGCTCCGGGACGCGCCGGACGTCGACCCGCCCGAAGCCGAGCCGGCCCACCGGCGCGTCGGCCGACGGGTCGGAGAAGGCGTCCGCCGCGAGGGTCTGGGTCTTCACGGTGCCGCGCGCGGCGTGCATCTTGCCGTCGAAGACGACGAGCACGCCGAGGTCGCGCACGGAGGCGGCCACCTGCAGCGCGTCGTACATGTTCCCCGGACCGTCGCCGTCCGTCGCGCCGAGCGGCTTCTGCGCGCCGGTGAACACGACCGGGCGCGGGTCGTCGTGGTGCAGGTCGAGCAGGAACGCGGACTCCTCCAGGGTGTCCGTGCCGTGCGTGACGACGATGCCGTCGACCGAGGGGTCGGCGAGGACCTCCCGCACCGTGCGCAGCAGGGTGAGCTGGCGCTCGGTGGTCATCCGCGAGCTGTTCACGTTGAACAGGTCGATCACCCGCACCTCGACCCCGTCGGGCACCGCGGCGCTGGCCAGGACGGTGTCGCCGCCCGCGTCGGCGGCGTATCCGGTGCCCTGCCAGCGGCTGGCGATGGTGCCGCCGGTGCTGATGAGGGTGATGTGCTTGGTGTCCATGGCGGCTGCCTCACGGGTCGCGGGGTCACGGGCGCGTGACAGGGGGGTTCCTCGCAAGGGTAAATCGAACGTCGCGCAATTGGATTGCGAAGTTGCCGCCTCTGCGCGCGTAGCGTGGTGGATAATTGCGCGATGGACCGGATTGATTTCGATATCTTGCGTGAGCTTCAGGCGGACGGACGGCTCAGCAACCAGGAGCTCGCCCAGCGCGTGGGGCTGAGCCCGTCCCCCTGTCTGCGGCGCGTCCGCCAGCTGGAGCAGGACGGCGTCATCCAGGGGTACCGCGCGATCATCGACCCCGAGGCGGTCGGCCGCGGCTTCGAGGTGCTGGTCTCCATCGAGGTGCGCCGCGACCGGGAGTCCGTCGAGGCCTTCGAGCGGGCGCTCCAGGACATCCCCGACGTCATCGAGGCGTACCGGCTCTTCGGTAGTCCGGGCTGTCTGCTGCGGATCGCGGTCGCGGACCTCGCGGCGTACGAGCGGCTGTGGATCGAGCGGCTCACCGCCCTCGACGGGGTCACCGAGGTGAACTCGCAGATCATCATGAAGCGGATCAAGGAGCCGAAGGGGCTGCCGGTCGGGCCGCGGAGCCGCAAGGACGGCAAGGAGGTCTAGACCAAGAGGTCTAGACATGCTACGGGCTCTGTGCCACGGTGACGCACAGGCCGCCCCCTGCGCATATCTGATGTGAGAACTCGTCAACCGAGCAGAAAACGACAGGTGTTGCCCGTGAAGCGCTCCGGCAAGAGATCCCGCACCCTCCTCGGCATCGCTCTCCTCGTCACCGGCCTGACCGCGGGCCAGCTCACCCTCGGCCCCCTCGCCACGGCCGCCCCCGACTCCCGTGACGCCCGCCCGGCGGAGCAACCGCTGCCCTCCGTCGCACCCGCGCCCCGGGAGATCGCCCGAGAGGGCGGCGACGCCGAGGTCACCGGCCGCGTCACCGTCGTCGCCGACGACCGCACCGACGCCGCCGCCCGCGACCGCCTCGTGCGCGAACTGAAGGCCCACGGCGCCGACCGCGTCGACGTGCTCGCCCCCGGCGCGGCCCTGCCGCACGGGCAGTTGATCCTGCGGCTCGGCCCCGCCGACCGCCCCGACATCGCCGCCGCCCTCGGCGACACGGAGGCGCCCGACGCGGCCGAGGGCTACGCCCTGCGCGTCGCCGTCCGCGACGACGACCGGCAGGTGACCCTGGCCGGGGCCGACGCCGCCGGACAGTTCTACGCCGTGCAGACCCTGCGTCAGCTGTTCGTCCGGGCCGACGGCGTCTGGCGCGTCGCGGGCGCCCGTGTCGAGGACCGGCCGGCGATGCCGCTGCGCGGCACCATCGAGGGCTTCTACGGACAGCCCTGGTCGCCCGCCGAACGCCTCGACCAGATGGACTTCTACGGAGACGTCAAGGCCAACACCTACGTCTACGCGCCCAAGGACGACCCCTACCACCGCGACAAGTGGCGCGACCCGTACCCGGCCGACAAGGTCGACGAGCTCGGCAAGCTGGTGAAGCGCGCCGACGCCAACCACGTGCGCTTCACCTTCGCCGTCTCCCCGGGCGGCTCCATCTGTTACTCCGACCCGGCCGACCGCGCCGCCCTGAAGAAGAAGCTCCAGGCCGTCTACGACCTGGGCGTGCGGGCCTTCTCCATCCCGCTCGACGACATCAGCTACACCAAGTGGAACTGCGCGGGCGACCAGACCGCGTACGGGGCGCCCGGCCGCGCCGCAGCCGCCAAGGCCCAGGTCGACCTCCTCAACGACGTCCAGAAGAACTTCGTCGCCACGCACGAGGGCGCGCACCCGCTCCAGATGGTGCCCACCGAGTACGGCGACCTCACCGACACCGCGTACAAGCAGACGATGCGCGCCACGCTCGACCCGGCCGTCGTCGTCATGTGGACCGGCACCGACGTCGTCCCGCCGTCCATCACCAACGCGCAGGCCGACGCCGCCTCCCAGCTGTTCGGCCGCAAGGTCTTCGTCTGGGACAACTACCCGGTCAACGACTACGGCCAGACCAGCGGCCGGCTGCTGCTCGCCCCGTACGACAAGCGCGAGGCGGGCCTGTCCGAGCACCTCAGCGGCATCGTCGCCAACCCGATGAACCAGCCCTACGCCAGCAAGGTCGCCGTCTTCGGCTCCGCCTCCTTCGCCTGGAACGACCGCGCCTACGACGCGGACGCCACCTGGAAGCAGGCCATGGACTATCTCGCGGGCGGTGACCGCGAAGCGGCCGGCGCGCTGCGGGTCTTCGGCGACCTGGAGCACCTCGCGCCCACCTTCGGACCGAAGCCCTGGCAGGAGCAGGCGCCGCAACTCGACGCCCGCGTCGATCAGTTCTGGACCCGCTGGAAGGCGGGGGAGCGGGACGCGGCCGTTGCCGGGCTGCGGTCCTACGCGCAGGAGATCGCGGCGGCGCCCGCGCGCATCCGCGCCGGTTCCGTGCAGGCCGGGTTCGTGACCGACGCGGGGCCCTGGCTCGACGCGACCGCACTGTGGGGCAAGGCCACCGTCACCATGCTGGACGCGCTCGCCGCCCGCCTCGACGGTGACGAGGACCGCGCCCGTACCCTCCTCGGCCAGGCCCGCGCGCTTCAGGAACAGGCCGCTGCCGTCAAGGTCGACCCCGCCCGCAACACCTGGGGCAAGGCGCCCGTGAAGGTCGCCGACGGCGTCCTCGACACGTTCCTCGTCCAGGCCGACATGGTGATCGAGCTGTGGGGCTCCGCGGACGGCTCCGAGAACCTCGCGCTCAAGGGCACCGCCACCGCCTCCAGCGTCGAGCAGAACCTGGACCGTCTCAAGGCCGCCAACGTCAACGACGGCTCGAACCAGACCCGTTGGGCCTCCGGCTACGCCGACGACTCCTGGGTGCAGATCAAACTCGCCGCCCCGACGAAGGTCGCCGCGGTGACCCTCGCCTGGGAGAGCGCCTGCGCCACCGAGTACCGCGTCGAGACCTCGGCCGACGGCGTCCACTGGACCACCGCCGCCACCCGCACCCCGGCCGCCTGCGGCACGGACGTCGTCCGCCTCACCGGCGGCGAGGCCGCCTCGTACGTCCGCATGCAGGGCGTCAAGCGCAACTCGACCTGGGGCTACTCGATCTACGAGATGGGCGTCTACGGCACGGCTGTCTGACCGCCCCGCAGACATGACAAGATCCGCGGCATGAACGACGACGCGGGCCCACCGGCCCCCGCGGGCTGGTGGGCCCGCGCCGACGAAGCGACCCGGCGCGCGGTCGACGCCGATGTGCTGCGTGACCGCTTCCTGTTCGCGGTCCGCACCCTCTGGGAGGCCCTGCGCCACGAGGGGCTCGGCCTGAACGCCGCCCAGGACGTGGTCGCCGCCCGCTACGAGACGCTCGGCGATCGCGTCCAGCGCCGGCGCCCCGACCCCCTCGACGTCCCCGCCCTCACGGCCCGCGCCGCCGCGCACCCCGGCCGGGTCGTGGCGATCGAGGCCGTCTGGGACGGCGACACCGTCCACGACTGGTTCGTGGAACTCGTCGCGGTCCTCGACTCCCCGCCCGGCGAAGCCTCCCTGGCACTGATCCACGAGAACCCGGGCCCCCGCGCCACCGAGGCCGGCCAGGCCCTGGCCACGCATCTCGGCGTCCCGTTCCGCTTCCCGCCCCGGTAGCTCAGGAGTTGCTCAAGTGGCTTCACCGGTGCGCGGGCCCAAGGCATGATCGCTGGACCGAACGACGGGGGGGAACGACCATGGCCAAGCCCGTACGCGCCTCACTCGGCGAGATGTGGATCACGTGCCAGGTCTGCGAGAGCGACCTGTTCCGCGAGCGCGGCGTGAAACTGAACAGCACCGGCGGCGAACTCTTCAACCTGGCCTGGGCCGACGAGACCGCGACGGGCCTGATCTGCTGGCGCTGCGGCTACGTCCACCTCTTCGTCAACCGCGAGATCAAGCTCCACCGCGCCCCGAAGCCCTGAGACGGACCCGCCGGCGCTCCGCTCAGAGCGTGCCGCTCGCCCGGTAACGGTGCTCCGGGCGGCCCGCGTCGCCGTAGCGGAGGGTCAGTTGGAGGGTGCCGGTGTCCTGGAGGTGGCGGAGGTAGCGCTGGGCCGTGGAGCGGCTGAGGCCGGCGCGGAAGGCCACCTCCTGGGCCGAGAGCGGGGTCTCGGAGCGGGCGATGACCTGGTAGATCAGATCCGCGGTGGGGCCCGACCAGCCCTTCGCCGGGGGCGTGGCGCCGCCCGGCGGGGTGCGGACCGCGCCGAAGATGCGGTCGATGCGCTGCTGTCCCGGCGCCGTGCGGCCGCCCGCGTCCCGCAGGGAGCGGCGCAGTTCGACGTAGCTCTCCAGGCGGGAGCGCAGGCCGTCGAAGGTGAACGGCTTGACGAGGTAGTGCAGGACGCCGTAGCGCAGCGCCGCCTCCACGACCTCGACGTCCTGCGCGGCCGTGACCATGATGACGTCGCTGCGCACGCCCTGCCGGCGCAGCGCCCGCACGAGGTCGAGGCCGGTGCGGTCGGGCAGGTAGTGGTCGAGGAGGAGCAGGTCGACCTCGCGGGACTCGAGCAGGCGCATGGTCTGGAGGGCCGTGTGGGCCGTGCCCGCGACGCGGAAGCCCGGGGTCTTCTCCACATAGGCGGCGTTGATCTCCGCGACGTGGAAGTCGTCGTCCACCACCAGGACATCGATCATGAGGGTTCTCCAGCCAGGACGGACGGGTGCGGGGTGGCCGGCGCGGGCCGGGACACGATGTCGGGGAAGGTGACCGTGAAGACGGCGCCGCCGCCGGCCCGCGCGGCGATCCGCGCGGTGCCGCCGTAGCGCTCGGCGAGACTGCGCACCATGGCGAGGCCGAGCCCGCGCCCGCGGTGCGCGGGGGACTCCTTGGTGCTCCAGCCCTCCTGGAAGATCGTGTCCCGCAACTCCACGGGCACGCCCGGCCCGTTGTCGCTGACCCGTACGACGACGGTGTCCCGCTCCACGAACGCCTCCACCTCCACCACCGGCCGCGCCGTGCGCCCGCCGCCGACCACGTCCAGCGCGTTGTCGATGAGATTGCCGAGCACGGTCACGACGTCCCGCGCGTCGATGAGCCCGGTCGGGAGGTGCGTGCGGTCGGACAGGCGCAGGGTCACGCCCCGCTCCGACGCGATCGCCGACTTGCCCACGAGCAGCGCCGACACCATCGGCATCCGCACCCGCTCCGCGAACTCCTCCGCGCAGGCGCGCCGCGCCCGGGTGAGCCCGGCGACGTAGCTGCGCGCCCGTTCGGTCAGGTCGAGTTCGAGGAAGCCGAGGACGGTGTGCAGCCGGTTGGCGTGCTCGTGGTCCTGGGCGCGCAGGGCGTCCAGGAGGCCCTTGATGGAGTCGAGTTCGCGGCCCAGGAGCTCCACCTCGGTGCGGTCCCGGAGCGTGACGACCGCGCCGCCGTCGGGGGTCGGCATCCGGTTCGCGATCAGCACCCGGTTCTCGCGCACGGTCAGCAGGTCCCGCCCGGTCACCTCCCCGGCGATCACGTCCCGCGAGCGGCCCGGCGGCAGCACCTCGTCCAGGCCCCGCCCCTCCGCCCCGTCCTCCAGCGCGAGCAGCCGCGCGGCCTCGTCGTTCACGAGCCGCACCCGCCCGCGCCCGTCCAGCGCGATGACGCCCTCGCGCACCGCGTGCAGCATCGCCTCCCGCTCCGAGAGCAGCGCCGCGATGTCGGCGACGGACACCCCGTGCGTGCGCTTGCGCAGGGTGCGGGCCACGAGGAACGCGGCGCACGCCCCGACGGCCAGCGCCGTCCCCGCGTACCGCAGCAGCCCGGGCAGCGCCGACAGCAGCCGGTCCTGCACCCCGGAGTACGCGATGCCCACCGACACCGCCCCGATCACCTCGCCGGTCGCGTCCCGCAGCGGCACCTTCGCCCGCGCCGAGCGCCCCAGCGTGCCCCGGTCGACCTCCAGGGCGACCCGTCCGTGCAGCGGGATCGAGGGATCCGTCGAGACACGGTGCCCGACCTGCCGTGCGTCCGTGTGCGACCAGCGGATCCCGCGCCGGTCCATCACCACGACGTACAGCGCGCCGGTGGCCCGCCGTGTCCGCTCCGCCTGCCGCTGCACCGGCCCGCCGGCGTCGGCCCGCGTCGTCAGCAGCCCCTGTGCGACCTGCGGGTCGGCCGCCGTGGTCTGCGCGACGGCCAGCGCCTGATGCTCGGCCTGGTCGTCGAGCTGGGTCCGCAGCGGTTGCAGGAACAGGCCCGTGAGGAGCAGCAGCACCCCGGTCGTGATGAGCAACTGGGCGATGAGGACCTGGGCGAACACCTGCCTCGGCCAGCCGATGCGCAAGCGGGCCACTTTTCTGACACCTGCCTTCGGGAACTTTCCCGCACGACCAGACGTTTCGCGAGGGTGTCCGCACCGTAACCGGCCCGGTCTGACCTGGGAAGAGTTCCGGCGGGACCCGGTGCCGCCGCCGTCGGCACAATGAGCAGAATCCCTTTTACGCGCACAATCCGCGGTTGCCGGAGAAAACTTCCGCCGCGCTCCGGCCCTTCCTAAGTTCCGCGGCATGACTTCCAGTCCGGCCATCGAACTGCGCGGGGTGCGCAAGGCCTTCCGCACCCCCTCCGGCGCCTCCCACACCGCCGTCCACGATCTCGATCTGACCGTCCAGCAGGGCGAGTTCGTCGCCGTCGTCGGTCCCACCGGCTGCGGCAAGTCGACCACCCTCACCCTCGTCAGCGGGTTGGAGGAGCCGACCGACGGCGAGGTGATGCTGTCCGGCACCCCGGTGCGCGGCATCGACGAGCGGGTCGGCTTCGTCTTCCAGCAGGACGCCACCTTCCCGTGGCGGACCGTCCTGTCCAACGTCATGGCCGGCCCCCGCTTCCGGGGCGTCCCCAAGGCGGAGGCGAAGGAGCGGGCCCGCGCCTGGCTGGCCCGCGTCGGCCTGACCGACTTCGAGGACCGCTACCCGCACCAGCTGTCCGGCGGCCAGCGCAAGCGCGTCGCCCTCGCCGCCACCTTCGTCAACGACCCGTCGATCCTCCTCATGGACGAGCCGTTCTCCGCGCTCGACGTCCAGACCCGCGCCCTCATGTCGGACGAGCTCATGGAGCTGTGGGCCGGCACCGGTTCCTCCGTCGTCTTCGTCACCCACGACCTGGAGGAGTCGATCGCCCTCGCCGACAAGGTCGTCGTCATGACCGCGGGCCCCGCCACGGTCAAGGAGGTCTTCACCATCGACCTGCCCCGCCCGCGCCGCGTCGAGTCGATCCGCCTGGAACCCCGCTTCGTCGAGATCTACCGCGAGATCTGGTCCTCGCTCGGCGAGGAAGTCCGCATCACCCGCGAAAGGGGCGCCCAGCATGTCGCCTGACACCACCGCGAGCGCCGTACCGCTCGCGAAGACGGACGCCCCGGTGTCCGCCCGCACCGCCGAACGGGCCCGCGCCGCACGCCGCCGCCGCGCCGTCGTCCTCCTCGCCCGCGCCGCCGTCCTCGTGTTCGTCCTCGGCGTCTGGGAGTGGTTCTCCCGCGCCGGGATCATCGACCCGTTCAACTTCTCGATGCCCTCGAAGATCTGGGACCAGATCCAGCAGTGGGCCCTGCACGGAACGCCGCAGGGATCCCTGCTCGAACAGATCTGGTACACGCTCTACGAGGCCCTGCTCGGCTGGGTCGTCGGCGTCATCGCCGGTGTCGTGCTCGGCATCGCGCTCGGCCGCGTCCGCTTCCTGGCCGACGTCATGGGCCCGTACATCAAGGTCCTCAACGCCCTGCCGCGGATCGTCCTCGCGCCGATCTTCCTCATCTGGTTCGGCCTCGGCCCCGCCTCGAAGGTCGCCTCCGCCGTCGTCCTCGTCTTCTTCCCCGTCTTCTTCAACGCCTTCCAGGGCGCCCGCGAGGTCGACCGCCATCTCATCGACAACGCCCGCATCCTCGGTGCCCGCGACCGTCAGGTCACCTTCCAGGTCGTCATCCCCGCCGCCACCTCGTGGATCTTCACCAGCCTCCACGTCAGCTTCGGCTTCGCCCTGATCGGCGCGATCGTCGGCGAGTACATCGGCGCCACCAAGGGCATCGGCCTGCTCGTCTCCGCGTCCCAGGGCACCTTCAACTCCGCCGGCGTCTACGCGGCCATGGTCATCCTCGCCGTCGTCGCCCTACTCGCCGAAGCGCTGCTCACCTTCCTCGAGAACAAACTCTTCCGCTGGAAGCCGGCCGCCACGGAAGCCCGTTGACCTCCCTCCGCACCTCCGTCCCCTTTTCTCAGGAGCACCCATGTCCCGTAACAAGCTGACCGTCCGTCTGACGGCCGCCACCGCGGCCCTCGTCGCGCTCACCGCGCTGAGCGGCTGCGCCGACGAGGTCTCCTCCAAGGCCACCGAGGGCGGGGGCGGCGGCAAGGGCGAGAAGGTCAAGATCATGGTCGGCGGCATCGACAAGGTCATCTACCTGCCCGCGATGCTGTCCCAGCGCCTCGGCTACTTCAAGGACGAGGGCGTGAACGTGGAGCTCCTGAGCGAGCCCGCCGGCATCGACGCCACGACCTCTCTCGTCGCCGGGAACGTCCAGGGCGTCGTCGGCTTCTACGACCACACCCTGGACCTCCAGACCAAGGGCAAGTCCGTCGAGTCCGTCGTGCAGCTCGCCCAGACGCCCGGCGAGGTCGAGATCGTGTCCAACAAGGCGGCGGGCGACCTGAAGTCCCCGAAGGACTTCAAGGGCAAGAAGCTCGGCGTCACCGGCCTCGGCTCCTCCACCGACTTCCTCACCAAGTACCTCGCCGTCCACGACGGCGTCGCCGTCGACCAGTTCACGAACGTGGCGGTCGGCGCGGGCCAGACCTTCATCTCCGCGCTGCAGAAGGGCTCCATCGACGGCGGCATGACCACCGACCCGACCGTCGCGCAGATCCTCGACAAGAAGCTCGGCAAGGTCCTCGTCGACATGCGCACCCCCGAGGGCTCGAAGCAGGCCCTCGGCGGCCTGTACCCGTCCTCCAGCCTCTACATGAACACGGACTGGGTGAACGGCCACAAGGACACCGTCCAGAAGCTCACCAACGCGTTCGTCCGCACCCTCAAGTGGATGTCCACGCACAGCGCGAAGGAGATCGCCGCGAAGATGCCCAGCGACTACGCGCAGGGCGGCGAGGGCCTCTACGCGCAGGCCATCGAGAGCACCCTCCCCATGTTCACGAAGGACGGCCGCATGCCGGCCGACGGCCCCGCGACGGTCCAGCGCGTCCTGAAGTCCTTCAACCCGAACCTGAAGGACGCCACGATCGACCTGAAGAAGACCTACACGACCGACTTCGTCGAGAAGGCCGGCTGACCCGTGACGGCCGGACCCGTCACGGCCGGGCGACGGCGAGGCTGACGACGTAGCGCTCCTCGACGGTGCCCGACGGGAACACCTCGGCCAGCAGGGCACGTTCGGCCGCCAGAAACGCGGCCGTGCGCTCCTCGCCGAGCACGAGGAAGTCGGAGAAGCTGCTCAGATTCGCGAGGTGCACGTCGAGCGGCACCTCGCGGGACCACCTCACCTGCCGGGTCGCGAAATCGACCCCGGCGGGCAGCCGGCGGAACCGGGCCTGTGGATCGGGCCCGGTTCCGCCGTTCCTGTCGAACAGGCGGAGCAGACGCGCGTCCTGGTCGGCGATCCAGGGCACCGTCGCGTCCGAGTCGTTCCACCACAGCGCGAGCGCCCCCCCCGGGCCGCAGCACCCGGCGGGCCTCCGGCACCGAGCGGCCCGGGTCGGTCCAGTGCCAGGCCTGGGCGTACGTGAGCACGTCGACGGAGCCGGTGGCCAGCGGCAGCCGGTTGCCGTCACCGAGCACGAGCGGGACGTCCGGCAGCCGGCGCCGGAACTCACGGGCCATCCCGGGGCCCGGCTCCACCGCCACGACCCGCGCCCCGCGGTCATGAAGCAGCCGGGTCCCCAGCCCCGTACCGGCCCCGACATCGGCCACCCGCGCCCCGCGCAGCGGCCGCCCCGCCAACTCCTCGATCACCGTGAGCAGTTCGGGCGGGTACGAGGGGCGGCTCGCCGCGTACCGCGCGGCGGCCCGGTCGAAGGAGAGGCCCTGGGGCGTGTCGGTCGTCATACGGGCATCCTGCGCCGCGCCCGCCCCGGACCGGGCCCGACTACGCGCCCCGCGAAATGGCACGCGCGGGCGGGCCCCCTGGCGCCGGTCGGCGTGCAGGGGGCCCGGGCCGTCGGTGGTGCGGGGTCAGTGCTGGTCGGACTTGAGGAGGTCGGCGCATTTCTCGCCGATCATCATCGTCGTGATGCACGGGTTGACCGTGACGAGGTCCGGCATGACCGAGCCGTCGGCGACGCGCAGGCCCTCGACGCCCTTGACGCGCAGGCGGGCGTCGAGCGGGGCGAGCCGGTCGTCGTCGGCGCCCATCTTCACCGTGCAGGCGGGGTGGTAGACGGTGTTGTGGGTCTTGTGGATGTAGTCGAGGAGCTCGTCGTCGGTGCGCACGTCCGGGCCGGGGGCCAGCTCGGCGCCCTTCCAGCCGGCGAGGGCCGGCTGCTCGGCGATGCGCCGGGCCAGCTTCAGGCCGTACGTCATCACGCGGACGTCGTGCTCGTGGGTGAAGTAGCGCGGGTCGACCTTCGGCTTGTCCCGGTAGTCGCGGGTGCGCAGCCGCACGGTGCCCTTGGAGCGGGCGCGGGTCACGTTCGGGGTCAGGCAGAACGCGTTCTCGGTGGTGGGGTAGCCGTGCCGGGCCGTGTTCATGTCGAAGGGCACCGAGCCGTAGTGGAACATCAGGTCGGGCCGGTCCAGGCCGGGCTCGGTGTCGTAGAAGATGCCCGCCTCCCACCACTGGCTGGACCGCGTGGGCATCGGCTGCTTCGCCTCCCACATGATGACGCCCTCGGGGTGGTCCTGGAGGTTCTCGCCGACGCCCGCCGAGTCGACGAGGACGTCGACGCCGGTCTCGCGCAGGTGCGCGGCCGGTCCGATGCCGGACAGCATCAGCAGCTTCGGGGTGTCGATCGAGCCGCAGGAGACGATGACCTCGCGCCGGGCGCGGACCGTGCGGGTGTGGATCTGGTCCGGGTCGAGGTACTCGGCGCCGACGCAGCGCCGCCCCTCGAAGACCAGCTTCTTGGCGCGGACACCGGTCAGGACGGAGAGGTTGGGGCGCCGGCCCATGATCGGGTGGAGGTACGCCACCGAGGACGACTGGCGGACGTTGTTCTCGTCCGAGTTGATCTGGAACCAGTTGGCGCCCCGCACCACCGTCGTCCCCGTGTTGAAGGGCGCCGTCGGGATGCCCGCCTGCGCGCAGGCCTCCAGCAGGGCCGTGCCGCACGGGTCGTCGGCGCCCTTGAGGGTGCGCAGCTTCACCGGACCGGAGCGGCCGTGGTGGTCACCGGGGGCGTCGTTGTTCTCCAGACGCCGGTAGAGCGGGAACAGGTCGGCCGCGCTCCAGCCCGTACAACCGCCGGCGGCCCACGCGTCGAGGTCCTCGGCGGGTGCCCAGAAGGCGATGCACGAGTTGTGCGAGGAGCAGCCGCCGAGCACCTTGGCGCGGGCGTGCCGCATGAAACTGTTGCCGCTGGACTGCGGTTCCACCGGGTAGTCCCAGTCGTAGCCGGACTCCAGCAGGCCCATCCAGCGGTCGAGCCGCAGCACGTTGTCGTCGCCGACGTCGCTCGGTCCGGCCTCCAGGACGCAGACCGTGACGTCCGGGTCCTCGGTCAGGCGGGCCGCGACGACATTGCCCGCGGTGCCGCCCCCGACGACGACGTAGTCGAACACATCGGTGGCTGTGGTGGCGTCGTTGCCGGCTTCAGTGCTCATCGGGTGGTGACCTCTTCCGGGTGGGCGTCGGGGAGGGAGGGAGGAGTGGACTCGGCGGCCCGCGCGGCGTGTTCGGCGAGCACGCAGGTGCGGTGGCGCTGGACGAACCAGTAGTAGACGAACCCGCCGGCGCCGATCACGCCGACGAACAGGAACGCGCCCCAGCGCAGGTACCAGTGGAACGGCGCGGTGGCGTTGTAGACGGCCGCGCGGGGCCAGAGCAGATTGACGGTCATGCCCGTGCCCCACAGCACGGCGAGGATGTTGACGGGCAGGCCCCAGCGGCCGAGCGAGAACCGGCCGCCGTCGGCGGGCCGCCACGTGCCGCGCAGCCGCGCCACCAGCATCGGCCCGGTGACCAGCAGATAGGCGATGTAGATCATCACGATGCCGATGCTGGTGACGACCGTGAAGATCTGCGGCTGGCGGATGTTCACGACGAGGATCCCGAGCGACAGCACCCCGATGATCACGGCCGGTGCGACCGGCGTCTTGAAGCGCGGGCTGACCCGGGCCAGCAGCGAGGACGCGGGCAGGTTGTTGTCGCGGGACATCGCGAAAGCGAGCCGGATCGCCGCCGTGTGCACGGCAAGGGCGCACACCGTCACCGCGATGAGCACGCACCACAGCACGGCCTTGCCGGCCGTCGGGCCGAGCACGTCGAGCACCACGTACTGCAGTCCGTCCGAGGAGAGCTTCTCGCCGTGCAGCGAGGAGACGCTCATCAGGGCGAGCAGCAGGATCAGCCCGCCGAGGACGAACGAGGCGACGATCGAGCGGATGATGGCGCGCGGCGCGTTGCGCGACGGGTCGAGGGACTCCTCGCCGAGCGAGGACGCGGTGTCGAAGCCGTACATGACGTACGCGGAGGCCAGCGAGGCGACGAGGAAGGCGCCGAGATAGCCGAAGGACTGGCCGTCCCCGGTGTGCGCGGTCTGCGTCACCACCTGCGGCCCGCGCACGATGTGCACCGCGAACAGGACGATGAGGACGACGGTGGCGATCAGTTCGATGAAGACACCGGCCGTGTTGATGGTGGCCATGAGCTTCACGCCGAACGCGTTGACGAGCGTGGTGAAAAGGATCAGTACGGAAGCGAGGATCACGGCGTTCGTGGCCACGTCGTACGTGCCCGTGCCGTCGCCGACGAACTGGAAGAAGGACGAGATCTGCGGCAGCGTCAGCTGGTAGGCGAGGGCGACGGCCGCGATGGACACGACCGAGGCGAGGAGCATCATCCAGCCGGCGAGCCAGCCGATGTGCGGATTGCCCACCTTCTTCGCCCAGTTGTAGACCGAGCCGGCGACCGGATAGCGGGCGGCCAGTTCGGCGAAGCACAGGGCGACCATGACCTGCCCGGCGAACACCATGGGCCAGGACCACCAGTAGGCCGGGCCGCCGTTCGCGTAGCCGAAGTAGAAGAGCTGGAAAGTGCCGGTGAGGATCGAGATGTAGCTGATGCCCGCGGCGAAGGTGTGGAAGCTGCCGAGCGTGCGCTTGAGTTCGGGCCGGTACCCGAACTCGGCGAGCTCGCTGTCGTCAGAAGTGCTGTCGTCAGAGGTGCTGCTGTGGGAAGTCGGCTTCATCGACGTCTCCTTGAGTGGGGGAGTCACGTCTGGATCAGGCGAACCAGCCCTGCGGGGCCGGGCGGGTGTTGCGCCAGATGTGCTTCGTCTCGCGGTACTCCGCGAGCCCTGCGGGGCCCAGCTCACGGCCGGTGCCCGACTGCTTGTAGCCGCCCCATTCGGCCTGCGGGACGTACGGGTGGAAGTCGTTGATCCACACCGTGCCGAGCCGCAGCCCCGCCGCGACCCGGCGGGCCTTGGCCTCGTCGCTCGTCCAGACGGCGCCGGCCAGCCCGTAGATCGTGTCGTTGGCCAGACGCACCGCCTCGTCCTCGCTCGTGAACCGCTCCACCGTCAGGACCGGGCCGAACGACTCGTCCTGGACGACCGACATGGAGGCCGTGCACGCGTCCAGCACGGTCGGCGGGAAGAAGTGGCCCTTCTCGTAGGCCTCCCCGTCCGGACGGGCGCCGCCGCACCGCAGCACCGCCCCCTCCGCGACACCGCGGGCGACGTACGCCTCGACCTTCTCCAGATGGCCCTCCGAGATCAGCGGACCGGTCTGGGCCCGCTCGTCGAAGGGGCCGCCGAGCCGGATCTCCCGGGCCCGGCGCACCACCTCGTCCACGAACCGGTCGTGCAGCGCGTCCTCCACGAGCAGCCGCGCCCCGGCCGAGCAGACCTGCCCCGAGTGCAGGAACACCGCGGTGAGCGCCATGTCGACGGCCGTGTCGAAGTCGGCGTCGGCGAACACGATGTTGGGGTTCTTGCCGCCCAGTTCCAGCGCCACCTTCTTGACCGTTCCGGCGGCTGCCGCCATCAGGAGGCGTCCGCTGCGCAGGCCACCGGTGAAGGAGAGCAGGTCCACGTCCGGGTGGTCGGCGAGCGGGGCGCCCGCCTCCGGGCCCGCCCCGAGGACCAGGTTCGCGACGCCGGCCGGCAGCCCGGCCTCCTCCAGGAGCCGCATGAGGTGGATCGCGGTGTGCGGGGTCAGCTCGCTCGGCTTGAGGACGAAGGTGTTGCCCGCGGCGAGCGCGGGCGCCACCTTCCACGCGGTCTGGAGCAGCGGATAGTTCCACGGAGTGATCAGCGCGCACACGCCGACCGGCTCGTGCACGACGTGGCTCTCGGCGTCGGGCACGCCCGTCTCGACGACGCGGCTGTCGTCGATCGCCGCGAGCCGCCCGAAGTACCGGAAGCAGTTCACGATGTCGTCGATGTCGTACTCGCTCTCGACGAACCGCTTGCCCGTGTCGAGGGACTCGGCGCGGGCGAGCGCGGCCTTGTCCCGTGCCAGCAGGTCCGCGACGCGCAGCAGCAGATCGCCGCGCTCGGCGGCCGTGGTGCGCGGCCAGGGCCCCTCGTCGAAGGCGCGCCGTGCGGCGCCGATCGCCTCCAGGGTGTCCTTGGGCCCGGCCTCGTCGACGACGGCGACCAGCGCACCGTCGGCGGGGCAGCGGATCTCCCGGCCGCGCCCCTCGCGCGCGGAGGTCCACGCGCCGTCGATGTACAGCTCAGGCATGGTCCACCCCCAGCTGCCGGGTCAGCCATGCGTGGAAGATCGTGATGTGGTGCTCGGTCGGCACCAGGACACCTCCGTCGCGGTAGGCGCGCGAGGACATCGCCGGCTGGGTGCGCTCACAGGCCTCGAAGTCCTGGAGGTTGACCCGGTGGAACAGCTCCACCGACTTCGACACGTCGGCGCCCGACTCCACGACCTGGGGGGCGTACAGCCAGTCGCACTCGACGATCGTGCGGTCCTCGGACACGGGGAACATGCGGTGCAGGATCACGTGGTCCGGCACCAGGTTGACGAACACGGTCGGCTTGACCGTGATCGCGTAGTAGCGGCGGTCCTGGCCGTCGGCGACCTCCGGCAGCCGGCCGAAGCCCTCGCTGCCGTCGACCGTGAAGCCCTTGACGTCGTCGCCGAACTCGGCGCCGTGGCCCACGTAGTACTGCGCCGCGTACCCGTCCGCGAACTCGGGGAGCACCTCGGTGAGTTCGGGGTGGATCGTCGCGCAGTGGTAGCACTCCATGAAGTTCTCGACGATCAGCTTCCAGTTGGACTCCACGTCGTAGGTGATGCGCTTGCCGAGCGCCAGGTCCTCGGTGCGGTACTGGTCGATGGCGGCCACGTCGCCGAGGCGCTCCACGGCCGCGCCGATCACCGTCTCCTCGAAGGAGGGGGGTTCGTCGGCGAGGCAGACCCAGGCGTAGCCGAGCCACTCCCGCAGCGCGACCTTCACCAGGCCGTACTGCGCGCGGTCGACGTCGGGCATCTTCGTCAGGTTCGGCGCCGCGACGAGCTTGCCGTCGAGGTCGTACGTCCAGGCGTGGTACGGGCACTGGAGGTTGCGGCGCACCTCGCCCGACTCCTCGGTGCAGATCCGGGCGCCGCGGTGCCGGCAGGTGTTCAGGAAGGCGCGCAGTTCACCGGTGCGGGACCGGGTGATCAGGACGCTCTCCCGGCCGATCTGCACGGTGCGGAACGCGCCGGGCTTGTCGAGGTCGGCGCTGCGCACGGCGCAGAACCACATGGTCTCGAAGATTCGTTCCTGCTCCAGGCGGAACAGGTCGGGGTCGGTGTAGTAACGCCCGGGCAGGGTGGACACCAGGCTGGGGGCGACGGGGGACGTCGTCACGTGCGTACTCCTCAGGCGGGCGCGGCGGCGAGGCGGTTGGGGTCGAACAGCTCGATGGGGTGCTCGGTGGCGCCGTTCAGGGCGAGGTCGGCGACGATCTCGCCGACCACCGGCACGAACTTGAAGCCGTGGCCGGAGAAACCGCAGGCCACGGTGACGGAGCCGGGGTGCTCGGGGTGCCGGGCGATCACGAAGTGTTCGTCGGGCGTGTTGGAGTACATGCAGGTCGCGGCCTTCAGGAAGGTGCCCGGCAGGCTGGGGATCTGGCGGGACATGTGCTCCGCCATGGCGTTGATCTCGTCGACGTGCACCTCCCGGTCGATCGTCTCCGGGCTGCACTCGGTGCCCTTGCGGAAGAAGGCGACCTTGGCGCCGAGGTCCGGGCCGTCGATCGACGGGAACCCGTAGATCTGCACGCCCCGCACGTCCTCCCAGATGTAGACCGGGTGCCGGTCGGGGCGGAACGGCTCGACGCCGCCGGTGGGCTGGAACCAGTACATGACCTGCCGCTCGACGGTGAACGGCACCCCGAGGTCGGTGAGCAGCTGCGGCGCCCAGGCGCCGGGACAGATCACCAACTGGCCCGCGGTGTACGTGTTCTCGGCCGTGTGCACCCGCACACCGCCGCCCGCGAGGGGCTCCCAGCGGGTCATCGGTTCGTTGAAGTGCAGGTCGGCGTCGTGGCGGGTGGCGAGCTGGAGGTGGGCGACGACCGTGTTCTCCGGGCGGACGAGGCCGGCGCGCGCCTCGTGGAGCGCGATCTCGTCGTCCTGGGGGTTCAGGGTCGGGAAGCGGCGGCGGATCTCCGGCGCGTCGAGGATCTCGTGCGGCAGGTCCCACTGCCGCGCCGAGTGCACCGAGCCGGCGACGGCGCGGGAGTCGGGCCGGCCGAGCATGAGGCCGCCGCACAGCGTGGCGACCTCCCGGCCGGTGGCCCGCTCCAGCTCCTCGTACAGCTCGTACGAGCGCAGCAGCAGCGGCACGTACGCGGGGTCCTCGAAGTAGGCCTGCCGGATGATCCGGGACCCGCCGTGGCTGGACCCGCGGTTGTGGGCGGGGCCGAACTTCTCCAGGCCGAGGACACGGGCGCCGCGCGCCGCCAGATGGTGGGCGGCGGCGCTGCCCATGCCGCCGAGGCCGATCACGATCACGTCATAGGTGGGGGACATTCTGGATGCCTCCGGGGGGATCGCAGGGGGAGGGTTCAGCGGCGGATGCGGGTCATCTTCGGGTCGAACAGGGGCTCCTCGGCGACGGTGGCCGGGACCTTCTCGCCGAAGTACTCGACGTGCACACCGGTGCCCGGCTCCAGCGGCGGCAGCCACGCGTACGCGACACAGCGGCCCAGCGTGTAGCCGTAGGAGGCGCTGGTGACGTACCCGGCGGGGGCGCCGTCGACATGGACGGGCTCCTTGCCGAGGACGACGGCCGCCGGGTCGTCGAGGAGCAGCGCGGTGAGCCTGCGGCGCGGCTCGGGCAGCGCCTCCAGGGCGGCCCGGCCGACGAAGTCGCCGCGGTCCATGCGGACGGCGAAGCCGACGCCGGCCTCGTACGGGGTGTGCTCCTCGGTCATGTCGTGGCCCCAGGAGCGGTAGCCCTTCTCCAGGCGCAGGCTGTTGAACGCGGAGCGGCCGGCCGCGATGACGCCGTGCTCCTGTCCGGCCTCCCACAGCGTGTCCCACAGGCGCAGGCCCAGGTCCGCGGTGGTGTACAGCTCCCAGCCCAGTTCCCCCACGTACGACAGGCGCATCGCGGTGACGGGGACATGGCCGAGGTAGGTCTCCTTCGCGCGGAAGTAGCCGAAGCCCTCGTGCGAGAAGTCGTCGCGGGTCAGGGGCTGGACGAGATCGCGGGCGAGCGGGCCCCACACACCGATGCAGCAGGTGCCCGACGTGATGTCCCTGACCTGTACGCCGTCCGTGGCGTGCCGCAGCAGCCAGTCGAGGTCGGTGGGGGAGTTGGCGCCGACCTGGAAGCGGGCCGGGGCGAGCCGGGCCACGGTGAGGTCGGAGCGGATCCCGCCGGCCTCGTTGAGGAGCAGGGTGTAGGTGACGGCGCCGGGCTTCTTGGCGAGGTTGTTGGACGTCATGCGTTGCAGGAAGTCCAGCGCGCCGGGCCCGGTGACCTCCAGGCGGCGCAGCGGCGTCATGTCGTACAGAGCGACCTTCTCGCGGGTCACCCGTGCCTCGGCCGCCGCGATCGGCGACCAGTGCCGGGCCGCCCACGCGTCGCGCTCGGGCACATCGGCCGCCAGGCGGGCGTTGGCCTCGTACCAGTGCGGACGCTCCCAGCCGCCGCCCTCCAGGAAGTGCGCGCCGAGCTCCTGCTGACGGGCGTAGAAGGGGGAGACCCGCAGCGGGCGCGGCTGCTCCATCGTCTGGAGCGGGTGGATGACGTCGTACACCTCGACGAACTGCTGCGCGCCCCGGTCGTGCACGTAGGCGGGGGAGCGCTGGGCGTCCTCGAAGCGGGTGAGGTCGCACTCGTGCAGGTCGAGCGAGGGCCTGCCGTCGACCATCCACTCGGCGACGGCCTTGGCGACCCCGGCGGAGTGGGTGACCCACACGGCCTCGGCGAGCCAGAAGCCGCGCAGGTCGCGGCTCTCGCCGAGGACCGGCATGCCGTCGGGGGTGAAGGAGAAGACGCCGTTGAAGCCCTCCTCGATCTCCGCGTCGCGCAGGACGGGGAGCAGCCAGCGGCAGTCCTCCCAACTGGGCGCCCAGTCCTCCTCGGTGAACGGGTACGAGGAGGGCATGTCCATGTTCTTGGCGCGGGCCGCGTCGTAGCCGGGCACCGCGAACGGGTCGACGGGCAGCGGCTGGTGGGCGTAGGAGCCGATGCCGATGCGGTCGGTGTGCTCGCGGAAGTACAGGTCGCGGTCCTGGAAGCGCAGGATCGGCTTCGAGGCCTCGGTGCGCGGGTCGTTGACGCCGTCGAGCTCCGGCAGCGGCTTCGTCTTCGCGTACTGGTGGGCGAGCGGGAGCAGCGGGATGTCGATGCCGGCCATGCGGCCGACGACGGGGCCCCAGAAGCCGGCGGCGGACACGACGTGGTCGGCGGGGAACGTGCCGCGGTCGGTGACGACGCCGGTGACCCGGCCGTTCTCCTGCTCGATGCCGGTGACGGTGTGGCGCTCCAGGAAGGTGGCGCCGCGCTCCTGGGCGCGGGTCATCTGCGCGCGGGAGGCGAGCAGGGCGCGGGCCAGGCCGTCGTCGGGGGTGTGGAAGCCGCCGAGGACCTTCGACTCGTCGACGAGCGGCCACAGTTCCTTGCAGCGGGCGGCGGAGACGAGCTCGCCGCGCACGCCCCAGGAGGCGGCCCAGCCGGCCTTGCGGTGCAGGTCGGCCCAGCGCTCCTCGGTGGTGGCGAGCTCCAGGCCGCCGACCGGGTTGAAGCAGGAAAGCCCGTCCACCTCCAGGGAGTTGAACTTCTCCACGGTGTACCGGGCGAACGCGGTGAGAGTCTTGGACGGGCCGGTCTGGAAGACGAGGCCCGGGGCGTGGGAGGTGGAGCCGCCGGGAGCGGGCAGCGGCCCCTGTTCGAGGACGGTGACGTCGGACCAGCCGCGGGCGGTGAGTTCGTCGGCGAGGGAGCAGCCGACGATGCCGGCGCCGATGACGACGACGCGGGGGCCGCGGGCGGCGGCGGATTCGGGGGTGCTGGACGTGCTGGACATGCCCCTCCTCAGGTGGTGGGGACGGCAGGGAGAAAGGTGGCGGCCTCCCGCCTCCGGGGAGGCGGGAGCGCGCGTCAGGCCGCGGGCACGTGGGGCCGCTCGGCGGCGACCGTCGTGTGCGCGCCGTGGCCGGTGTGGACGACGGTGTCGTCCGGGAGGGTCAGCAGCCGGTCGCGGATCGAGGCCACGATCGTCGGCGCGTCGGAGTAGGAGCGGCCGGTCGCGCCCGGACCGCCGTGGAACAGGGTGTCGCCGGTGAACACGGCACCGAGCGACGGGACGTACAGGCTGCAACTGCCCCAGGTGTGGCCCGGGGTGTGCAGCACGCGGACCTCGGCGCCGGCCACCGACAGGCGCATCCCGTCGGCGAGTTCGGCGTCGGGCTTCCGGTCGCCGTGGACCGTCTGCCACAGCTCCTGCTCGGCGGGGTGCAGCAGGACCGGGGCGCCGCTCGCCTCCGCGAGGGCGACAGCGGCGCCGATGTGGTCGTCGTGGCCGTGCGTGCAGACCACGGCGACGATCCGGCGGCCCGCGACGGCGGCGAGGATCGCGGGCGCGTCGTGCGCGGCGTCGACGACGAGCACCTCGCTGTCGTCGCCGATCAGCCAGACGTTGTTGTCGACGTCGAAGGTCTCGCCGTCGAGGCTGAACGTCCCGGACGTGACCACGCGTTCGACGCGCACGGAGCCGGCGGTCGCCGCCGTCACAGGACGACCACCGAGCGCAGCACGTCGCCGTGGTGCATCTTCTCGAAGGCCGCCTCGACCTTGTCGAGCGAGATCGTCTCGGTGACGAACGCGTTCAGGTCGAGCAGCCCGTACAGGTACTGGTCGATGAGGAACGGGAAGTCGCGGGTCGGCAGACAGTCGCCGTACCAGGAGGACTTGAGGGCGCCGCCCCGGCCGAACAGGTCGATGAGCGGGATCTCGACCTTCATCTCCGGGTCGGGGACGCCGACCTGGACCAAGGTGCCCGCGTGGTCGCGCATGTAGAAAGCCTGCTTGTACGTCTCGGGCCGGCCCACCGCGTCGATCGCGATGTCCACGCCGAAACCGTCGGTGAGCGCCCGCACGGCCTCGACGGGGTCGGTGCCCTTCGAGTTGATCGTGTGCGTGGCGCCGAACTTCTCGGCCTGGTCGAGCTTCTTGTCGTCGATGTCGACGGCGATCACCTTGCGCGCGCCGTTGAGGCAGGCGCCCGCGATCGCCGCGTTGCCGACGCCGCCGCAGCCGATGACCGCGACCGTGTCGCCGCGCTGCACGTTGCCGGTGTTCACCGCGGCGCCGTAACCGGCCATCACGCCGCAGCCGATGAGCCCCGCGGCCTCCGGGCGGGCCGCCGCGTCGACCTTCACCGCCTGCCCGGCCGCGACCAGGGTCTTCTCGGCGAAGGCGCCGATGCCCAGGGCCGGGGTGAGCGGGGTGCCGTCGAGCAGGGTCATGGGCTGCGTCGCGTTGCGCGAGTCGAAGCAGTACCAGGGCCGGCCGCGGCGACAGGAGCGGCAGGAGCCGCAGGGGGCGCGCCAGGCGATGACCACGTAGTCGCCGGGGGCGACGTCGGTGACGCCGGGGCCGACCTCCTCGACGGTGCCCGCCGCCTCGTGGCCGAGCAGGAAGGGGAACTCGTCGTTGATGGCCCCCTCCCGGTAGTGCAGATCCGTGTGGCAGACCCCGCAGGCCTGCACGTTGACCAGGACCTCGCCCGGTCCGGGATCGGGAACGACGATCGTCTGCACCTCGACGGGTGCGCCCTTCTGCAGAGCGACGACGGCACGGACCTCGTGTGGCACGACCCAACCCCCTTGCTGTTGCGCATCGTACGAATCGTTGCGCTATGAGGAACGACGAGACACATCTTGGGAACGCGGCGGGGGTCCGTCAAGAGGTTGTTCTCAAGAGGTGCGAGACCGGCGGGCGCACGACCCGGCGCACCCCGGCGCGCGAGAGCGCATCGGAAACGCGGCGGAAACCGAAAAGAACGCGGAGTCAGGCTTTCCTGACTCCGCGTTCAGTATGCGTTCCGTGCGCTTTCGGCGTGCGTACGGCGTGCGTACGGCGTGAAAGACGCCCTCAGCAGGCGTATCCCATCCGGCGCGACAGCTCCGCCGCGGCCGCCACCGTGTGCTCGGCGATCACGGCGAGCCGCTCCTCGGTCATCCGGTACACCGGCCCGGAGACGCTGATGGCGCCGATCACCTTGCCGTCGTGCGAACGGACCGGCGCCGCGACCGCCGCGAGCCCGATCTCCAGCTCCTCCACGGCGATCGCGTACCCCTGCCGGTCCACGGTCTCCAGCTCGCCGCGGATCGCCGCAGTGCCCACGATCGTGTGCGGGGTGAACCGCGCGAGGCTGCGCGCCGCCATGCCCTCGCGCAGAGTGGGGGGAAGGTGCGCGAGCAGGACCTTTCCGCTGGACGTGGCGTGCAGCGGGGTGCGCCGGCCGAGCCAGTTCTGCGCGGTGACGGAGGCGGCGCCGCGCGCCTGCATGATGTTGACCGCGGCGTCGTCGTCCAGGACCGCGATGTTCACCGTCTCGCCCAGCTCGTCGGCCAGTTCGCGGCAGACCGGGCCGCCCTCCTGGGAGATGTCGAGGCGTGCCGCCGCGGCTCCCGCCAGGCGCAGCATCGCGGCGCCGAGGTAGTACTTGCCCCGGTCCTTGGCCTGGCCGACCAGGCCGCGGTTCTCCAGGACGCCGAGCAGACGGAACGCCGTGGACTTGTGCACCCCCAGTTCGTCGGCGATCTCCGTCACGCCGGCCTCGCCGCGCCGCGCGAGGCTCTCCAGGACGCTGATCGCCCGGTCGACGGACTGCACGGAGCCGGCGGCACCCTTGGCCGGCTTGTCGGGGGCCGGGTTCAGGAGCTCGGACGCCTCGGAGGGCGTCCGGACGGCTCTGACGCGACTGTTTCCGCCCGTGCTGGACTTACTCGCTGCACCCTTCCTGACCTGCTTCTTCTCGTGGGGCATAGCTGAATTCTCACCACCTGGCGGCACCTTGGCGGGCCGCATCTGCGAGAAGCCCTTGACTCGGCGGGCATCCCGACCGGATTCTGTTGCGCATGGCGCTCTTGAGTGCGTGATGCGAAACAATAGGTTACCGGTCGGTCCAGAACAACGAGGGGGACGCATGATTCCCGTCTGCCGCCTTGAAGACCTCCCCGAGGGAGAGTCCGTCCGCATCGACAGCATGCCGCCGATCGCCGTGTTCCACACCGACGGCTCGCTGTACGCCATCGACGACACCTGCACCCACCAGGATGCCTCCCTCTCGGAGGGATTCCTCGAGGGCTGCCTGGTCGAATGCCCGCTCCACGAGGCGTCGTTCGACCTGCGGACGGGCGTGCCCACGTGCGCCCCCGCCCGCCGCCCGGTCCGCACGCACCGGGTGACCGTCGACGACGGCATGATCCACGTCCACCCCGCGGCCGAGGCGACCACCGCGGCCTGACGCACCCCGCCCGGGAACGGCGAGCTCCACACCCCGCCGGGCGCACCGCACCACACCGCACGACGGACGCGAAAGGCAGAGACTCATGAGGACCGTGACCGTGGTGGGCGCCTCGCTCGCCGGACTGTACGCCGCCCGGGAACTGCGGGCCCAGGGCTTCGACGGCCGGCTGGTGATCGTCGGCGACGAACCGCACCGCCCCTACGACCGCCCCCCGCTGTCCAAGGACTTCCTGTCCGGCAAGGCGCAGGAGAGCGACCTCGCCCTCTCCGACGACGCCGAGACCCTCGAACTGGGCGCCGAGTGGATCTTCGGGGTGCGGGCCCGCGGCCTCGACGCCCGTGGCCGCGTCGTCCTCCTGGAGGACGGCCGCACCGTCTCCACCGACGGCCTCGTCATCGCGACCGGCGCCCGCGCCCGCCGCCTGCCCGGCCCCACGCCGGCCGGCGTGCACACCCTGCGCACCCTCGACGAGGCCCGCGCGCTCCGCGCCGACCTGCTGCGCGGCCCGCAGCGCGTCGTGGTGATCGGCGGCGGGTTCATCGGCGCCGAGACCGCCTCCTCCTGTGTCGCCCTCGGCCACGACGTCACCGTCGTCGAGGCCGCGCCCCTGCCGCTGCTGCCGCAGCTCGGCCCCGACATGGCCGCCGTCTGCTCCACGCTGCACGAGCGCGGCGGCGCCACGCTCTTCACCGGGACCGGCGTCGCCGCCCTCGAAGGCGACCCGGCGATCACCGGAGTGCGGCTCGCCGACGGCCGGGTGCTCCCGGCGGACGTGGTCGTCGTCGGCATCGGCGCGGTCCCGAACACCGAGTGGCTGGCCGGGTCCACGCTCGCCGTCCACGACGGCGTCCTGTGCGACGACGGCTGCGTCACCGCCCTGCCGCACGTCGTCGCGGTCGGCGACGTGGCCCGGGTCGCCGGCGCCCGCGCGGAGCACTGGACCAGCGCCACCGCCCAGCCCCGGGTCGCCGTACGCAACCTCCTGGCGGGCCGCACGGTGGAACACGCCCGCCCGCTGCCCTACTTCTGGTCGGACCAGTACGGCTCGCGCATCCAGTTCGCCGGGCGCCGCCGCGAGGGCGACGTGCCGCGCATCGTCGAGGGCACGATCGAGGAGGGCAGCTTCCTCGCGCTCTACGAGCGGGAGGGCCGCACGACGGCCGCCCTCGCGATGAACCGGCCGCGCCCGTTCACCCGCGTCCGGCGCGAACTGTCCCGCGCCGAGGCGCAGTCGGCGGCGCCCGCCGTCGCCGCCGGGCCCGCCGCGCCGGTCGCGGCCGCGCTCTGACCGTAGTCGCGCATCTGCGTTCTCCGTATCTCTGAGCCGAGGAGTATTCGTGCTGCACACCTCCCTGCGTGAGCTCGACCCGGATGTCGCCGCCGCTGTCGACGCCGAGCTGAAGCGTCAGCAGTCGACCCTGGAGATGATCGCGTCGGAGAACTTCGCTCCGGTCGCCGTCATGGAGGCCCAGGGCTCGGTCCTCACCAACAAGTACGCCGAGGGCTACCCGGGCCGCCGCTACTACGGCGGCTGCGAGCACGTCGACGTCACCGAGCAGATCGCGATCGACCGGGTCAAGGACCTGTTCGGCGCCGAGTACGCGAACGTGCAGCCCCACTCGGGTGCCTCGGCGAACCAGGCGGCCCTGTTCGCGCTGGCCAAGCCCGGTGACACGATCCTGGGTCTGGACCTCGCGCACGGCGGTCACCTCACCCACGGCATGCGCCTGAACTTCTCCGGCAAGCAGTTCGACGTGGTCGCCTACCACGTCGACGACTCCGGTCTGGTCGACATGGCCGAGGTCGAGCGCCTGGCCAAGGAGCACCGCCCGAAGGTGATCATCGCCGGCTGGTCGGCGTACCCGCGTCAGCTGGACTTCGCCGAGTTCCGCCGCATCGCCGACGAGGTCGAGGCGTTCCTGTGGGTCGACATGGCCCACTTCGCCGGCCTCGTCGCCGCCGGACTGCACCCCAACCCGGTCCCGTACGCGGATGTCGTCACGTCCACGACGCACAAGACGCTCGGCGGCCCCCGCGGCGGCATCATCCTCGCCAAGAAGGACTTCGCGAAGAAGCTCAACTCGTCCGTCTTCCCGGGCTTCCAGGGCGGTCCCCTGGAGCACGTGATCGCGGCCAAGGCGGTCTCCTTCAAGGTCGCGGCGAGCGAGGACTTCAAGGAGCGCCAGCAGCGCACGATCGAGGGTGCCCGCATCCTCGCCGAGCGCCTGACCTCCGAGGACGCCCGCAAGCACGGCGTGAACGTGCTCTCCGGCGGCACCGACGTCCACCTCGTCCTCGTCGACCTGCGCGAGTCCGACCTGGACGGGCAGCAGGCCGAGGACCGCCTCCACGAGGTCGGCATCACGGTCAACCGGAACGCCGTCCCGAACGACCCGCGCCCCCCGATGGTCACCTCGGGTCTGCGCATCGGTACGCCGGCACTCGCCACCCGCGGTTTCGACGCCGACGACTTCCGCGAGGTCGCCGACGTCATCGCCGAGGCCCTCAAGCCGTCCTACGACGCCACCGCGCTCAAGGCCCGCGTCACCGCGCTCGCCGACAAGCACCCGCTGTACCCCGGCCTGTAAGGACCGAGGGGGCCGGACAGGGAAGCGGCCCGGCCCCCCGACGCGCCCCCGGCGGAGCCGAAGCGCAGGACGACGAAATCCGCAGCGGGCGGACGGCGCGGTCAGTACAGCGGGCCGCCGCCGAAGGCCGCCCGGTGCGAGACGGCCCGGCGGCCGTCCGGCTCGGTGACCTCGTACTCCTCGGCGAGTTCGGCCACGACGAAGGTGTGGCCGCTGCGCTCGGGGAGCCGGGGGTCGTCCGTGAGGCGCGCGATGACCGCGCCGACGAACTCGGGGGACTCCGCGTCGGCCAGCTTGAACCCGGCGACCTCCTCCACCCCGGCCTCGACCAGGCCGTCCGTACGGACGAGGCCCGGCCACAGCGACACCGCCGAGACGCCCGCGGAGGCCAGCTCGTGGCCCATGTCGGCGGCCATCTTGTCCAGGCCCGCCTTGGAGACGCCGTAGAGCACGGAGTGCAGCGGGGCGCGGGCGCCGAACGAGGAGATGTTGACGATGAGTCCGCTGCCGCGCTCCACCATGTGCCGGGCCGCGTGGACGGAGGCGACGTAGTGGGCGCGCAGGCCGACGCCGATCAGCGGTTCCCAGTCGGCGACGGGCCGGGTCCAGAACGGGTCCTCGAAACCGGCCATGTCCTCGGGCGCGGCCCACACGTTGTTGACCAGCAGGTCGAGCCGGCCCCGCTCCTGCGTGATCCGCGCGATCAGCGCCTCGATCTGGGCGTCGTCCCGGTGGTCGCAGCGCAGGCCGACGCCCTCGCCGCCGGCCTCGGTGACCCGGCGCGCGGTCTCCGCCTGCGGGCCGCCGGGGTCCGGCTCGCCGCGGCCGGTGACGTACACGGTCCAGCCCTGCGCGCCGAGCGCGGTGGCGATGCCCCGGCCGACGCCCTTTCCGGTGCCGGTGACCAGCGCGACGCGTGTCGTGGCGGTGTCGTTCACAGCAGTCCTCCCTCGTCGACGACGTACCCCTCGGGCAGCGGGCGGGTCAGCGACCAGAGGCTGCGGAAGTGGTGCCTGGCCAGCCGCCAGGCCCCGTCCTCCACGACGTACCGGTCGTCGTACTCGCCGCACAGCACCCGCTCCGTGCGGTCCACGAGGTTCAGCTGGCGGAACCGCAGGGTCCAGCGGCCGGTCGCCTCGGTGGGGGAGCGGAAGGTGATCTCCGGGTGCACGCCGTGGTGCATGTCCAGGACCCGGTGGCCCTGTTCGTCGCGGGCCAGCGCGATCTGCCGGAAGAGATCGACCAGTTGGTCCACGGTCGCGAACGCGCCCAGCTCCCCGTAGTCGATGTCGGCGCCCTCGCGGACGAAACAGGCGCGGAACCCCTCGGGGTCCTTCTGGTCGCAGGCCCGCAGATAGCGGTACTTGAGCTCCTCGATCTCCTGCCGCGCCTCGATGCGCGCGACGCGCTCGGCGAGGCCGGCGGTGGACTCGGACGACATGGCCGGACTCCTCGGGGTGGGATGTGGTCCGGCGACGTTAGGCAGCGGGCCCGGGTGCGGGCCACGCCCGCTCCCGGTCAGCGGGAGCCGTCCGAAAAGCGATGCAGGGCCACAACGAAATCCGTAGGCATCGATGATCAACTCGACGGAACAAGCGTCGAATCGGCCTCGTTCTGCGCGAAAGCGCAGATCTGGTCTTGTGCTACTCACCGGTCATGGGCATGATCCGGCTCACGTCGCGGCCGAGAACGGCCGAGAACGGCCGACAACGGCCAGGGACGTCTAGGAGAGGCGCAACCGGTGCACAACGGGGCCAGCAACAAAAGCGGGTTGAGAACAGGGAGTCTGGGGACGTTCGACTCCGTCGTCCTCGCGATCGCGGGCTGCGGTCCCGCCTACACGGCGATGGCCATGGCCCCCGCGCTGATGGCCGCCGTGGGCTTCGCCGCCCCCGCCGTGCTGCTCTACTGCGCGGTGCCCACCCTCGGCATCGCGCTCGCGTTCCGCCACCTCGGCCGCCTGGACGTCAACTCCGGCGCCACGTACTCCTGGGTGGCGCGCACCCTCCACCCGTTCCTCGGCTTCCTCTGCGGCTGGGCCGTGGTCGTCGCGACGACCGTCTTCATGATTTCCTCCACCCAGCCGGCGGGCGCGGCCACGCTGTCCCTGTTCGGCGAGGACCTGGCCCGCAACGAGGGTCTCGCCACCGGCGTCGGCCTCGGGTGGTTCCTGCTGATCGCGGCCCTGGTCGCGTTCGGCACCCGGCTCGGCGCACGGGCCCGGGCCGTCGCCGTCGGCGGCCAGCTCCTCCTGCTCGTCGTCGTGGCCGTGGCCGCGCTCCTGCGGAGCAAGCACGCCGCGTCCTTCTCCCTCTCCTGGTTCGGCTTCGGGCACTTCGACGCCGCCCACAGCTTCACCGCGGGCGCCCTCATCGCCGGCGCGCTGTTCTGGGGCTGGGACGTGACGGCCAACCTCAGCGAGGAGACCCGGCGCGGACGCGGCGGCGCCGGACGCGGCGGGCTGATCGGCCTGCTCGTCACCGCCGCCAGCTTCCTCCTCGTCGCGGTCAGCGCGAACGTCCTGCTCGGACCGGCCGCGGGTGCGGACAGCGCCGGCTTCCTCACCGCCTTCGGCGACGCGGCCCTGCCGGGCTTCGGCGGCGACCTGCTCGTCCTCGCCCTGCTGCTGTCCACCGTCGCGACCCTGGAGACGACGCTGCTCCAGGCCACCCGCACGCTGTTCGCCATGGGCCGCGACCGCACCGTGCCGTCCTTCCTCGGACGGATCCACCCCGAGCGGCAGACGCCGATGATGTCGACGCTCCTCGTCGCCGCGCTCTCCGTCCTCGTCCTCGGTCTGATCGCCGTACTGGGCACGGGGTTCGGCATCCTCGAGGACGCGCTCGTCGGCATCGGCCTGCTGATCACCTTCTACTACGCGCTCGCCGGCATCGCCGTCGTCGTCGCCTACCGCCGCGAGCTGCTGCGCTCGGCCGGCAAGCTGCTGCTGCTCGGGCTCTGGCCGCTGGCCGGCGCGCTGTTCAACGTCTGGATCTTCGCCGTGTCGATCCCGGACATGAACACCGCCCAACTGGCCATCGGACTCGGGTCGCTGGCCCTGGGCCTGATCCCGGTGACCGTCGCGCGGGTCCAGGGCGGCCGGTCGTACTTCCGCCCGAGGCCGCTGAATCCGCGGGACGTCGAGGCCGCGGAGCAGGCCCTGGAGGGTGCGGAGCCGGTCACGGCCGCCGCCGGAGGCCGCAGGGACGGCGTCCTCACCGACTTCTGATCCGTCCCGTACGCCACGCATCCAGGGGGAACCGTCATGGCAGGTTGGCTGCGCCGCGAGCGGCACACACCGGACTACGACCCGGCGTTCGGCGACCGGGCGCTGGCCGACGGCCGGCAGGACATGCTGCTCGGCCGGTGGGAGGGCGCCCGGGACCTGCTGGCCCGTACGCCCGGCGACTGGGACCGGCGGGCCCATCGCATCCGGCTGCTCGCCGACGCGGCGGCCGGGCGGCGCACCGTCGACCTCTGGCAGGCCTCGGAACCGCACAACCCGGACGCCGCCGTGCTGCGGGCCGAGACCGAGGTGATGCGGATGTTCGCCGCCGCGCGGGCCGGGGAGGACGCGGGCGCCGAACGGCTGGACAGTGCCGCCTGGCTCTGCCATCGGGCCGCCGCCCTCGCCCCCGCCGACCCCTACCCCTGGGTCTCGCTGGTCGCGCTGGGCCGGCTGTACCCGGGAGGCCACCCCGACATGCACGCCTGGTGGAAGGAGCTGCTCGCCCGGGACCCGTACCACCGCGAGGGCCACCACCAGGCCCTGCGGTTCCTGTCCGCGCGCTGGCACGGCTCCTACGGGCAGGCTCTCAACTTCGCCTGGGACGCCGCCGCCTACGCGCCGTACGGGTCCCCGCTCGCCGTCCTCACCCAGGTGGCCCGCGCCGAGCACTACCGGCACCGGGTCGCCGAGGAGGGCCGCGGCTCGCTCGGCCTGAGCCACCACTGGAGCGACGAACAGGCGCGCCGCGACCTGACGACCGCGCTGGACAAGTGGATCACCCACCGCGTCCCCGGCGCCCAGGACGTCGCCGACCTCAACCACCTGGCCCACGGCCTGACCAAGGCCGGCCTCACGGAACGCCTCGGCGAGGTCTTCCAGTTGCTCGACAACCGCGCCACCGACGTGCCCTGGTCCTACACGGGCGACCCCGACGAGCAGTACACCCGCTGGCGCGACCAGACGCTCGCGCGCTGACCGTCGACGTACTCCGCACCCGCGTCGACGCGCACACGGAGCCACTGCTGTCCCCCTGCGTCCCGACGCTGGAGGACCCCGTCACGTAGCGAGGCGTCCGTCGATCCGCTGCGGAACCCCCCACGGGTTGGCGTCGCGCAGCGCCGGCGGCAGCAGATCCTGCGGCCATGCCTGATAGGCCACCGGGCGCAGGAACCGCTCGATCGCGGCGGTGCCGACGGACGTCGTGGCCGGCGCGGTGGTCGCGGGGAACGGGCCGCCGTGCTGCATCGCGTGGGTGACCGAAACGCCGGTGGGCCACTGGTTCCACAGCACCCGGCCGCTCCGCTCGGCCAGCGCCGCCGCCAGTTCCGTGAGCGCGTCGCCCTCTTCGGGCTCGCCGTGGAGCGAGGCGGTGAGCTGCCCGGGCAGCGACGCGATCACGGCAGCCACGTCCGCGAGCCGTTCGTACGTCACGACCAGGCCCAGCGGGCCGAAGCACTCCGTGGCCGCGGCCCGGACGTCCCCGGCGAAGTCCGCCAGCGCCATGCCGAGCAGCCGCGGCGCCGCCGACTCCCCGTCGTCCGGCCACACCAGCCGCCTGCTCCCGGGCAGCGCGGCCAGCCGGTCCGCTCCGGCGACGTACGCGTCCTCGATCCGGTCGCCGAGCATCGGCGCGGTGGGTGCCGTCCGCAGCCGTCGTACGATCTCGTCCACCGGACCGTCGGCGGGCACGAACAGCAGCCCCGGGTTCGTGCAGAACTGTCCCGCACCCTGGGTCAGCGACCCGACGTACCCCTCGGCGATCTCCGCACCGCGTGCCCGAGCCGCCGCCGGGGTCACGACCACCGGGTTGACGCTGCCCAACTCCCCGTAGAACGGGATGGGTTCGGGCCGCTCGGCGGCGATCCGGGCCAGCGCCAGGCCGCCGCGCTCGGAACCGGTGAACGCGGCGGCGCGCAGCAGCGGGTGACGCAGCGCCTCCACCCCGGCCCGCTCACCCTCGATCAGCGCGAACACGCCGTCCGGCGCACCGGACTCGGCCAGCGCCTCGCCGACGATCTCGGCGGTGCGGCGGGAGAGCCCGGGGTGTCCCGGGTGCGCCTTGACGACCACGGGGCAGCCCGACGCGAGGGCCGACGCCGTGTCGCCGCCGGCCACACTGAACGCGAACGGGAAGTTGCTCGCCCCGAACACCAGGACCGGGCCGATCGCGGTGCGGAACCGGCGCAGTTCGGGACGCGGCCCGGTGGGCCACCGCGGATCGGCGCGGTCGATCCGTACGTCGAGGTAGGCGCCCTCGCGCAACTCTTCGGCGAAGAGGCGGAGTTGGAAGGCGGTGCGCTTCAGCTCGCCCGTGAGCCGGGCCGTGCCGAGCCGCGTCTCGGAGTCGGCGAGGGGGACCAGCTCGTCCCGCGCCGCCTCCAGCGCGTCGGCGACCGCCTCCAGGGCCCGCGCCCGTTCCCGGGGTGCCGCCCCGGCCCACCCTCCGACCGCACCGCCGGCGGCGGTCACGGCCTCGCCGGGGTCCCGTGCGACCGTGTTCGTGCCGCTGTCCGAGCTCATGACGCCGTCCCTTCCGGCAGGTCTTCCTGCGCGGCGACGCGGGGCTTGTTCTCCTCCGAGTGCCGGACGCCGAAGGAGAAGTAGAGGATCAGACCGAGCACCATCCACACGGCGAAGCGCACCCAGGTGACCCAGTCCAAGTTGGCGATGAGCCAGAGGGAGAAGGCCACGCCGATCGCCGGGACCAGGGGGACCAGCGGGGTGCGGAAGGAGCGGGGGAGGTCGGGGCGGGTGCGGCGCAGGACCACGACGGCGATCGCGACGACGGTGAACGCCGCCAGGATGCCGATGTTGGTGAGGTCGGCGGCCTCCCGGATGGGCAGGAACCCGGCGATGAGCGCGGAACCGACACCCACGGGCCAGATCACCCGCGTCGGCACGTGCCGCTTCTCGTGGTTCTTCGCGAAGTAGCGCGGCAGCAGCCCGTCGCGGCTCATCGAGAAGCAGACGCGGGAGACGGCCAGCATGTTGGCGAACGCGGAGGTCGTGATGCCGATGATCGCGCCGACCGCGACGACGATGCCGAGCCCGCCGAGACCGACGGCGCCGAGCGCGCTGGAGAACGGGCTCTGCGTGTCGATGTCCCGGTAGTCCTGCATGCCGAGCAGCACGAGGCACACCAGCAGGTAGATGACGGCGGCGATGCCCAGCGAGATCACGATCGCCTTCGGCAGCACCTTCTTCGCCTCGGCGCTCTCCTCCGCGGCCGCGCTCATCGCGTCGTAGCCGTAGACGGCGAAGAACGCGGTCGCGGCGCCGGTGAACGCGCCGCCGAGCCCGTACGGCAGGAACGGCGTGTAGTTCCCCGCCGAGATGTGGAAGGCGCCCGCGATCACGACCAGGGCGACGATGCCGAGCTTGACGACGACGAGGATCGTCTCGAAGCGCGCCGACTCCTTGGTGCCGCGCGACAGCACGAACGCGAGGAGCAGACAGAGCGCGGCGGCGAACAGGTCGACCTTGTGCCCGGGGCCGGTGCCGGGCGCGCCGAGCATCCAGGACGGCAGGTCGATCCCGACCCGCTCCAGGATGTACGAGAAGTAGCCGGACACCGCGATGGCGACCACGGCGACGATCGCCGTGTACTCCAGGAGCAGGTCCCAGCCGATGAGCCAGCCGACGACCTCGCCGAGCGCCGCGTACGAGTATGTGTACGCGGAGCCGGCCTTCGGGATGACGCCGGCGAACTCGGCGTAGCAGAGCGCGGCGGCCGTGCTCGCGATGATGGCGACGAGGAACGAGATCAGGACGCCGGGACCGGCGTCCTCGTGGGCGACGACGCCGGCGAGGGAGAAGACGCCGGCGCCGACCAGACCACCGAGACTGAGGGCGACGAGCTGCCACAGCCCCATGGTCCGGCGCAGGCCGCCCGTCTCTTCCTCCTCCGAGGAGGAGACGGGCTTGAGTCGGAAGATGCCCTGCCGGGAGAACAGGCCGCCGCGCGGGGCCGCTCTCGGCGGGCGGATGACGGGTGTCGAACGGGACACGGGGGTTCCCTCCGTGAAGACGTAGGGGCGCGGGGGACGCGCTAGAGCACGAACCCGTGGGGGAAGGGGTCGCTCGGGTCGAGCAGGTAGTTCGCCGTGGCGGTGATCCAGGCCCGGCCGGAGAACTCGGGGACGACACCGGGGAGTCCGCCGATCTCGGCGGTCTCCAGGAGACGGCCGGTGAACCGGGTGCCGATGAACGACTCGTTCACGAACTCGGTGTCCAGCGGCAGTTCACCGCGCGCGTGCAGCTGCGCCATGCGCGCGGAGGTGCCGGTGCCGCAGGGCGAGCGGTCGAACCAGCCCGGGTGGATCGCCATCGCGTTGCGCGAGTGCCGCGCATCCGAGCCCGGGGCGAGGAACTGCACGTGCTTGCACCCGCCGATGAGCGGGTCCGCCGGATGCACGGGACGATTCCGCTCGTTGATCGTCTTCATGACCGCCAGACCGGCGGCGAGGATCTCGTCCTTGCGGGCCCGGTCGAACGGCAGCCCCAGCCGGTCGAGTTCGGCGATCGCGTAGAAGTTCCCGCCGTACGCCATGTCGTACCGGACCTCGCCGAGGCCGGGCACCTTGACGGACGCGTCGAGTTCGAGGGCGAACGAGTCCACGTTGCGCAGGGTCACCTTCTCGGCGCGGCCGTCCTGCACCGTGACCTGGGCCTCGACGAGTCCGGCGGGCGTGTCCAGGCGGACCCGGGTCTCCGGCTCGGTGACCTCGACCATGCCCGTCTCGACGAGGACGGTGGCCACGCCGATCGTGCCGTGGCCGCACATCGGCAGGAAGCCGCTGACCTCGATGTAGAGCACGCCCCAGTCGGCGTCCGGCCGGGTCGGCGGCTGGAGGATCGCGCCGCTCATCGCGGAGTGCCCGCGCGGCTCGTCGACCAGGAACCGGCGCAGCCCGTCCAGGTGCTCCATCGCGTACCGGCGACGCTCGGCCATCGTGTCGCCCGGGATCGGGCCCACCCCGCCGGTGACGACGCGGGTGGGCATGCCCTCGGTGTGCGAGTCGACGGCACTGAGCGTGCGGATCGACCTCATCGGGCGGACCCCGCTTCCAGCGCGGCGATCGCGCGGGCCATGTCGGCCTCGACCTGCTCGCGCATCCGGGCGGTGAGCGGGCCGCGCGGCGGACGGCACGGGCCGCCGTACCGGCCGACCTGCTCCATGCCCAGCTTGATGGCCTGCACGAACTCGGTGCGCGAGTCCCAGCGGAACGCGGCGACCAGCGGCTCGTACAGGGCGCGGGCCTCCTCCAGCTTGCCGCTCGTGGCCAGTTCGTACAGGCGGGCCGACTCGGCGGGGAACACGTTCGGGAAGCCGGCGAACCAGCCCGTGGCGCCCATGAGGAGGCTTTCCAGGACGACGTCGTCGGCACCGCTGATGATCTCCAGGCCGGGGGCCCGCTCCTTGATCTCCAGGACGCGGCGCACGTCGCCCGAGAACTCCTTGACGGCGACCACGTTCTCGATCCGCGCGATCTCGGCGACCAGGTCGGGTGTCAGGTCGACCTTGGTGTCGATCGGGTTGTTGTAGACCATGACGGGCAGTCCGACGGAGGCCACCGCCTCGAAGTGGGCGAGGACCTCGCCCCGGTTGGCGCGGTACATGGTCGGCGGCAGACAGAGCAGACCGTCCGCGCCGTCCTCGGCGGCGATCTCCGCCCAGTGCCTGGCCTGGTGCGAGCCGACACCGTGCACGCCGACCACCACGACGCCCGTGTCCCCGACCGCCTCCTTCGCGGTCCGCGCGACCTTGCGGCGCTCCTCGTCGGTCAGCGAGGAGTACTCGCCGAGCGAGCCGTTCGGGCCGACGCCGCGGCAGCCGTTCTCCACGAGCCAGCGGCAGTGGTCGGCGTACTGGTCGTAGTCCACGGCGAGACCGGCCGGGGCGGAGGCGTCCTCGTAGTAGGGGAGGGCGGTGGCCACGACCACGCCGCCGAGGGACAGGGACTGCTGCTTCTGGGTGTCGCTCATGAACTCTGCTCCTGGGAAAGGGATCTGATGGCTGTTCAGAAAGCTCAGAGGTGGCTCAGAGGTGGCTCAGGGGTGGCTCAGGGGTGGCTCAGGGGTGGTTCAGGGGTGGTGCGGCTCGGGCGGCGCGGCCAGGTCGCCGAGGCGGATGGGCTGGGCGATCGGGCGCCGATGCGGCGCGGGCGCCGGTAGACCCTCGACCGCTCCCTCCGAACGCGCCCCGGACAAGCGGGCGTTGAGCTCCGCGACCGTGGGCCCGCAGATCCGGGCCTGACAGGGGCCGAGCCCCGCCCGGGTCTCCAGCTTCGCGACCCGCGCCGAAGCGCTCTCCGGACGCGCTGCCGCCCGGCACAGGGAGGCGTAGTCGGCCTCCTCGCAGCGGCAGACGACGGTCTCGGGGCGCAGCCACCCGGGCCAGGCCGCACCGATCGGATGCGCGTCGGCCAGGCGCGCGGCGAACGCGCGGCCCTGGTCCCGGCCGCGCCGCAGGGGCCGCAGCGGGGCCGCCCCCGGATCGCCCCCGGCGGCGAGCCACCCGGCGAGCGCGCCCTCGGCCCGGGCGGCGGGGGCGCCCGCGACACCGGTGATCTCCCCGGCCGCGTAGACGCCGGGGACGGTGGTGGCCTGGTCGGCGTCGACCTCCACGAACTCCCCGCCGGGCCCGCCGCGCAGCGCGCATCCGGCGGCCACGGGCAGCTCCAGCTGGGGGCTGAAGCCGTGCGTCACGCACGCCGCGTCCACCGCCAGCGTGCGCTCGCTGCCCGGGACGACCGACCAGTCCGCGCGCAGCCGCGCGGTGACGACCTCCTCGACCCGGCCGTCGCCGCGCGCCTCGACCACGGTGCGGCCGGTGCGGTACGGGACCCGGTGGCGGAGCAACAGGGCGGTGTACTCGGCCAGTTCACCGCCCTTGCCGGCCTGGGCGGCCAGCTGCCAGGGTCGCCGTGACCAGCCGCGGGCGACGGTGCCCGGCGGGTTGGCCTCCAGGACTTCGAGGACCCGCGAGCCCGCTTCGAGGAGCGAGGCGGCCACGGGCAGCAGGAACGGCCCGGTGCCCGCGACGACGACCCGGTCACCGACCACGACCCGCTCCCCCTTCGCGAGCGCCTGCGCGGCGCCGGCCGTGAACACCCCGGGCAACTCCCAGCCGGGGAAGGGGAGTACGCGATCGTGGGCGCCGACCGCGAGGACCAGCGCGTCGGGGTCCAGGGTGGTGCGGCGCCGGCCGCCGGCGTCGACCGGGCCGCGCAGGACGTGGACGCGCGGGGGTCCGGGCCGCTCGGGGTCCGGGCGTTCGAGCGCCCACACCGAGGTGTCGGACCACCAGGCGCACCGGGGGTGGGCGAGCACCCGGCGGCGGCTCCGGTCGAAGGCCCGCCAGCCGTGGTGCAGCACCTCGGGCCGGGCCGCGTCGTACGCCTCGGGCAGCATCCGGTGGTACTGGCCGCCGGGCCGGTCGGCGGCGTCGATCAGGGTGACCCGGGCGCCGGCGGCCAGGGCGGTCCCGGCGGCGGCGAGACCCGCGGGGCCCGCGCCGACGACCACGACATGACGGACCGTCATGACTTCTCCGTTCGCGGGGCGTCAGGCGTCTCGGCGGCGGGGGCGGAGGCGGCGGCGGAGGAGGCGGTGGAGGCGGAGGGGCCGGCCGGGGCGCGGTGCGGCTCGGGGGCGTGCCGGCTCTGCGTCGTGACGACGTCGCCGTCCCGGGCGCGGCGGCGGCAGGCCCGTACGTCCCGCTCCCCACCGACCGTCACCAGACAGTCGAAGCAGACGCCGATCCCGCAGAACACGCCGCGCGGCGCACCGGAGCGGCCCTCGCGCCAGGCGAGGCGGCCGGCGGCGAGTAGGACGCCCGCGACGGTCTGCCCGGCGATCCCGTCCACCGGCTCGCCGTCGACGGTGATCCGCAGCGGCCGGTCCGTCCGGCGCACCGCGTCGGACCCGGCACGGACACGTCGGGGGCTCATATCGACTCCTCGGTCAGGGGGCGGGCTCCGGTACCCAGCACGGCCGGCCGGTCCACGCGGAACGGGGACGCGTCCAGGTCCGTCGGCTCGCCCAGCATCAGATTCCGCAGCAGCCGCCCCGTGCCCACGGACAGGCCGATCCCGGCGCCCTCGTGACCGCCCGCGTGCCACAGGCCGTCGAGGCGCGGATCGGCGCCGATGACGGGGAGATGATCGGGGACGTAGGGCCGGAAGCCGCCGTACGCGCGCATGACCGGGACCCCGGCCAGCGTCGGGAACAGGCGCAGGGCCTTCGTGGCGACGGCCGACAGCACCTCGGGACGCAGTCGGTCGTCGAAGCCGACCCGGCGGCGCGAGGAACCGATGAGCACGCTGCCGCCGCGTGTGGACTCCACGACCGCGGAGGTCTGCAGGTCCTCGGCGCTGCTGCCGACCGCGCCCACGTAGTCCGCGTCGTACACCTTGTGGAAGACCGTCGGCGGCAGCGGCGTCGTCACGAGGACGTCGCCGCGGCGGGGCCGGACGTCCACGGGGGCGCCGAGCCGCGCGGACAGTTCGCCGGACCAGGGGCCCGCCGCGTTCACGAACCAGTCGGCCTCCAGCAGGCCGGCCGAGGTGCGGACCCCGGTGATCCGGCCGCCCCGGCAGACCGCGCCGAGCACCTCGCGGCCGGTGCGCAGGGTGGCGCCCGCGGCGAGCGCGTCGCCGAGCAGTGCGGCGGCCGCACCGGCAGGCTGCACCTGGGCGTCCTCGGGGTAGTGCAGGGCCGCCGTCTGCTCACGGGTCACATACGGCTCGGCCTCGGCGAGTTGCTCCGCGTCGAGGACGTCGGCGCGGACGCCCGCCGCGCGCTGCCCGGCGGCGAACCGGGCCAGTGCCTCGGCCCCGGGGCCGGTGGTCGCGACGACGATGCCGCCCTTGGGCTCCCATTCGACGGCGTGCGCCGCCTGGCCGGATCGTTCGGCGACCGCGGCGAGCACCTGCGGCCACAACGCCCGGGAGAGCTGGGCGAGTTCGAGCTCGGGGCCCGGGCCCTTGTCGGAGACCAGCACATTGCCCTCGCCGTGCGAGGTGGTCGCCGACGCCGCGCCGCCGCGGTCCACGACGGTGACGTCGAGCCCGGCCAGAGCCAGCTCGCGAGCGCACGCGGCGCCGACGATGCCCGCACCCAGCACCGCCACCCGTGTTCCGTACATCGAACCCTCCGCGTTCGGTAAAGCGAACACTGGGAACGTACGGCGGGGGTTCAGAACGTGTCAACGGTCACGTCGGACGGATTTCTTCGGGGGAGGGAGCGTCCAGTGCCGGGTCCGACAGGTGCAGTCGCTGGTCCGCGCGGTACTGGAGCAGCAGCACCGAGTGCACGTCGCCGTCGAGCGCCGTGTAGCTGTGCGGGGAGGCGGCGTCGAAGCCGACGTAGTCCCCGGGGCCCAGTTCCACCTCGTGCCCGTCGACCTGCACGCCGAGCCGGCCGGTCTGCACGATGGTGTGCTCGGTGCCGACGTGGCCGAGCGACTCCTGGCGGCGATCGGCGCGAACGCGCTGGTCGAAGACCTCGAAGACGGCCTCGCCCGTCTCGATGCGGCGCAGCGGGCGCAGGTCGACGCCTTCGCCGCTCAGCACCTCCACCTCCTCCGCGCGGACCACGGTCAGGCCGCCGGGCGGGCGGGCGTCCAGGAGGTCGGAGACGGCCACCTCCAGTACGCGCGAGAGGCTGAACACCGTCTCGATCGTCGGGTTCCCCGTGCCGGACTCCAGCTGCGACAGCGTCGCCTTGCCGATCTTCGAACGCCGGGACAGCTCGGAGATCGACAGTCCCCGCTCGGTCCTGGCCCGTCTCAGATTGGTGGCCAGCATCCCCCGGATCGAGTTCCCGGACTCGCTCACGCCGCTCCCCCTTCTCTCCAGCTTGCGTTCGATATACCGTACGCCCGCAGTGTGCATCGTTCGGTCTGTGGATCAGGATGCGGTGTCGGGCGCGCAGATGTCCACGCCCGTCCGCGGTCCTGCCCTTGCCTCTCCCCCGTACGTCAGGGGTTAGCGTCCCGGCGCCCGTTCAGGCACTACGGCCACGGCCCCGGAGGTCACCCATGTCCACACCGTCTCTCGGTCGCGAAGTCCAGCTGGTCAGCAACCCCGCCGGTCTGCCGGCCCCGGAGCACTTCCGGGTCGCCGATGTGCCGGTGCCACGCCCCGGAGCCGGTCAGCTCCTCGTGCGCAACCGGCAGTTCCTGGTCTTCGCGGGGCTGCGCACCCTCGTCTCGCAGGAGGCCGAAGGGTTCCCGATGCCGCCGCTGAAGCCCGGCGAGCCCCTGTTCGGCCCGGCGCTCGGTGAAGTGGTGGCCACGGGACCGGGGACCACCGGCGTACCGGTCGGGACGCTGGTCACCCACCTGCTCGGGTGGCGGGAGTACGCGGTGGTCGGCGCGGACACGGTGCGGGTCGTGCCGGACGGGCATCCGGACCCGGTGGCGCTGCTGTCCACGGCCTCCGCCGTGTACGGGGCGCTGACCCGGCTGACCAAGCTGCGCGCGGGCGAGACGGTCCTGGTGACCGGCGCGGCGGGCGGCGTCGGGTCGCTGGCCGGACAGGTGGCCCGGCTGCTCGGCGCCGGACGGGTGGTGGGCACGACCCGCAGCCCGGGCAAGGCCGAACGGCTGCGGCGGGAACTCGGCTACGACGCCGTGGTGGTGCCCGGGGACGGGGATCTGGCCGGACGGCTCGCCGAGGCGGCGCCGGACGGCTACGACGTGATCATCGACAACGTCGGGGGCGAACAGCTCACGGAGGCCCTCGTGGCGGCGCGGCCCGGCGCGCGAGTGGGCCTGGTCGGAGCGCTGTCGGGCCAGTTCGACCCCGCCCTCGGGGGCGGCACCGCACCCGCCGCGATCGACACCTACTTGCTCGTCAGGAAGTCGGTGGCGCTGCTCGGCTACCAGGGCGGCGACCACCCCGGCGTGGAGGAGGAGTGGCACGAGCGCCTGGCCGACTGGCTGCGGACCGGGGAACTCGTCCACCCGTACGTGACGCTGCCGGGCATCGATCGGGCCCCGGGAGCGTTGCAGGAACTGCACCAGGGACGGCACTTCGGAACCCTGGTGGTGCAGATCTGACCCGGCCCGACCGACCAGGTGACGAGGGAGACTTCGGATGCGTATCGGAGACGCGGCGGCCGCCGCCGGCACCACCCCGCGCGCACTGCGCTTCTACGAGGAACGGGGCCTGCTGCCCGCTCCGCGCCGCACGGCGACCGGCCAGCGGCTCTATGCGGAACGGGACGTGGCCCGGGTCCGCGTCATCCGGCACCTGCTCTCCCTCGGCCTGACCGTCGAGGACGTCCACGCCTGCGCCGACCGCATCGACCTGCTGATCACCGACCCCGGCCGCCGCTGCACCGCCCCCGCGCCGGGGCAGGCCCCGGGCGTCGTCCGACTGAGGATCGACGCGCTCGACGCGGAGATCGGCAGACTGACGGCACTGCGCGACGCCCTCACCCGGCAGATCGCGGCCCCGGAGCCGGCGCGGACTCCGGCCGCGATGCGGGAGGGGTGAACCGGGCGAGGGGGAGACGCGGCTTGCTCGTCCCCCTCGCCCGCCGCATCCGGCGCAGGTCAGCGGAACGGCGTGTCCAGGGCCTGGGCCAGCTGGACCAGGCCGCGGCGGGCCTTCTTGGACTTGGGGTCGCGGGCGGCGTCCAGCGCGTGGCTGAACATCATGGGTACCTTGTTCCCCGGGTAGCCCTCCTCGCGGAGCATCTCGCAGGCCTCCAGGCCGACCAGCTCCGCGAGCTCCTCGGCCTCGACCCGGTCGCACTTGCTGATGTACAGCGCGATCCGGGACACGCCAGCCTCCCGCGCCGCCGCCGCGTACGCACGGGTCTCCGGCAGCGGCCCGTCCTCGGCGGAGACGACGAGCACGACGCCCGTCAACTGGTCGGCGCCGACCGCGAGTCGGGACCTGAAGTCGTCCAGGCCGGGGCAGTCGTGCAGGTGATACGGGCCGCGCGAGGTGAGGAACTGGCCCTCCGGATCGGGCGACGGGCCGAACTCCGCCGACAGCGCCCCGGGCAGCGCGCCCACCAGCGTGCTCTTCCCGTGCCCCTGCGCGCCGACGACCGCCGCCCGCACCAAGGGACCCGTACCGTCGCTCCGCCGCCTGCCCCACATGAGAACCGCCTCTTTCCTTCGCCGCCGACTGCCGTTGCAGGCTACTGGGGCGCTGTGGCGTGCCCGGCCGCCGCCCCGTCGAAATTCAGTGGCGCGCGGTCGGTGCGGGTGGTTAAGGTCGTGCTCGTTCAGGCGGCTGCCGCTGCCTCTGACCCATGTGTGACCCGGGAGGTGTCGACCGATGACTGTCGCTGCGACGGGCGTTGCCCGCATCCGGAAGTTCGTCAACTCCACCTCCGTGGCCGCCGGCTGACCTCACCCTCTTCTTTCCGTGCACGCCTGTGCGTGCGCGATGCCGGGGCCACCCATGTGAAGGGTCACCCCTTGTCTTCCTCCAGCTCCACCTCTTCTTCTTCCTCCCTGTCTTCTTCGCTGCTCCCTTACGGCTGGGACACCGGCTGGGACGCGGAGTTCGCTCCGTACGCCGAGCAGGGGCTCCTGCCCGGGCGTGTGGTGCGCGTCGACCGCGGGCAGTGCGACGTCGTCACCGCCGACGGCGTTGTCCGCGCCGACACCGAGTTCGTCGTTCCCCGTGACCCGATGAAGGTCATCTGCACGGGGGACTGGGCCGTCGTCGATCCCGAGGGCGCCGACCCGCGCTACGTGCGGGCGTACCTGCCGCGCCGCACGGCCTTCGTGCGGTCCACCTCGTCCAAGCGGTCCGAGGGGCAGATCCTCGCCGCGAACGTCGACCACGCGATCATCGCCGTCTCCCTCGCCGCCGAGCTCGACCTGGGCCGCGTCGAGCGGTTCCTCGCGCTGGCCTGGGAGAGCGGGGCGCAGCCGGTCGTCGTGCTCAGCAAGGCCGACCTTGTGCCCGACCCCCTCGGCCTGTCGTACCTCGTCTCCGACGTCGAGAACACCGCGCCCGGCGTCCAGGTGCTCCCCGTGAGCGCCCGCGACGGCGAGGGTGTGGACGTGCTGCGGTCCGTCGTGGCCGGCGGGACGTCCGTCCTGCTCGGCGCCTCGGGCGCCGGGAAGTCGACCCTCGCCAACGCGCTGGTCGGCGCCGACGTCATGGAGGTCCAGGCCGTACGCGACATCGACGGCAAGGGCCGGCACACCACCACCACCCGGAACCTGTTCGTGCTCAGCGGCGGCGGCGTCCTCATCGACACGCCGGGGCTGCGCGGGGTCGGGCTCTACGACGCCGAGGCCGGGGTCGAGCAGGTCTTCGCGGAGATCACCGAGCTGGCGGAGCAGTGCCGGTTCCACGACTGCGCGCACGAGGCGGAGCCCGGCTGTGCGGTGGTCGCTGCGCTGGCCGACGGGCGGTTGCATCAGCGGCGGCTCGACAGTTACCGGAAGCTGCTGCGGGAGAATCGGCGGCTGGTCGCTCGGGCCGATGCGCGGGTTCGGGGTGAGTTGCGCCGGGAGTGGAAGGCGCGGGGGGCCCAGGGCCGTGCCGCGGTCCGCTTGAAGCAGGGCCGGCCTCTGTAGGGGCTGGTCGCGGGATCGTCGCCGGGTGCGGCTTTCGTCGTGGCTGGTCGCGCAGTTCCCCGCGCCCCTGAAATGCAGACCCTTCGGGTCGCATTTCCCCGATAGAGGCTGAGCGGCGAAGCCGTTCGCCTCTAGGGGCGCGGGGCTGTGTCTATCAGCGGCTCCGCCGCGGGGCGCGAGAAGCCCCACCGGCCCGCACCCGGCCACGAACCCGCCCCCCCACCCCCGTGTCCGATTTCCGCCAGCCCCACCCCGGAGGGCCCGGCAAAATGGGACGCATGGGCACCGAAGAAGACACCCGCTACGAAGCAGTCCGCAGCCGCGACGCACGGTTCGACGGCGAGTTCTTCTTCGCCGTGCGGACCACCGGGATCTACTGCCGGCCCAGCTGCCCCGCCGTCACCCCGAAACGCCAGAACGTGCGGTACTACGCCACGGCCGCCGCCGCCCAGAGCTCGGGTTTCCGGGCCTGCCGCCGGTGCCGGCCGGACGCCGTGCCCGGATCGGCGGCCTGGAACGTGCGGGCCGACGTCGTCGGACGCGCGATGCGGCTGATCGGCGACGGGGTCGTCGACCGGGAGGGCGTCGGCGGCCTCGCCACCCGGCTCGGCTACAGCGCCCGGCAGGTCCAGCGCCAGCTGACCGCCGAGCTGGGCGCAGGGCCGGTCGCCCTCGCCCGCGCCCAGCGCGCCCACACCGCCCGCCTCCTGCTCCAGACGACCCCGCTGCCGGTCACCGAGATCGCGTTCGCCGCCGGTTTCGCCAGCGTCAGGCAGTTCAACGACACCGTCCGCGAGGTCTACGCCCGCACCCCGACCGAGCTGCGGGCCGAGGCCCCCGAGCGCGGGCGTGCCGTCGCCGGGGTCGCCGGGATCCCGCTCCGGCTCGCCCACCGCGGCCCCTACCGCGCCGGGCCGGTCTTCGACCACCTCGCCCGTGAACGCGTCGACGGGATCGAGGAGTTGACGGGAGCGCCCGGGGCGCGCGTGTTCCGGCGCACGCTGCGGCTCCCGTACGGCACGGGCATCGTGTCGGTCGACGAGGCCGCCCACGAACAGCCCGGCACCCGCGCCGAGCACCGCGGCGGCTGGCTCGACGCCCGCATCCACCTCACCGACCTGCGCGACCTGACGACCGCCGTCGGGCGCCTGCGCCGTCTGTTCGACCTCGACGCCGACCCGTACGCGATCGACGAGCGGCTCGGCGCCGATCCGGACCTCGCCCCGCTGGTCGCCGCCCGGCCCGGCCTGCGCTCGCCCGGGGCCGCTGACGCCGAGGAGTGCGCCGTGCGGGCCGTCGTCGGGCCCAGGGAGGCGGCGCGACTCGTCGAGCGGTACGGGAAACGGCTCGACGCGCCCTGCGGCGGGCTCGACCGTGTCTTCCCGGCCCCGGACGCCCTCGTCGACGAAGGCGGCACGCTCGGCGCCCTCGCCCGCGTGCTCGCCGACGGGACCCTGCGGCTCGACCCCGGGGCTGACCGCGACGACGCCGAGGCCGTGCTCCGGTCCCTGCCCGGGATGGACGCCCGCACGGTCGCCCTGATCAGGATGCGCGCCCTCGGCGACCCCGATGTGGCGGTGCCGGGCGACGACCTGACCGGCCGGGCCCGGGGCGACGCCTGGCGGCCGTGGCGTTCCTACGCCCGTCAGCACCTCCTCGTAGAAAGCTCGTAGAAGGAAAGTGGGAAGCATCGTGACTGACCAGAGCGTGCACCAGGACGTCCACCAGAACCTGCATCCGACCGTGTACTACGCGACCTTTCCGAGCCCGCTCGGGGAGCTGCTGCTCACCGGGGACGCGGGCGGGGCGCTGGCCTCGCTGTCGGTGCCCGGGCAGAAGGGCGGGCGGAGCGTGGGGGAGGGGTGGGTGCGGGACCAGGCGCGGTTCGCGGAGGCGGGGCGGCAGCTCGCGGCCTACTTCGCCGGCGAACTCAAGGAGTTCCGCCTGGAGTTGAGGCCGGAAGGGACCGAGTTCCGGCGCAAGGTGTGGGACGCGCTCGACGACGTGCCCTACGGCGCCACCACCACCTACGGCGAGGTCGCCGCCCGGATCGGCGCCTCGCGCGCCGCCGTCCGCGCGGTCGGCGGCGCCGTCGGCGCGAACCCGCTGCTCATCCTGCGGCCCTGCCACCGCGTCATCGGCGCCGACGGTTCCCTCACCGGGTACGCCGGCGGTCTCGAACGGAAGGTCCAGCTGCTGACCCTGGAAGGCGGCATCTGAGCGCGGCCTCACCATGAGTGAGGGGCGGCCACCCCGCCGTACATCCACACTCATGGTGGTTCTGTGCATTTTTGCAGGCGAGGGGATGGAAGCCGGACGAGGGCGCCCATCTCGCTGAGAGCCACCGCAGCCCCCCGTGATAACACGGAGTGACCAATTCCGAAGGGGGCCTCGCGCTCAATGGGTATCTTCAGCCGTCGTCGGACCGAGACGCTCGCACCGGACACGCCGGCCGGTGGCGGCGTCGCCACGCTCGACCTCGATCCCGCGCTGCGCAGGCTGACCGGGAACTGGGTCATCGACCGCCCGCACAGCCGCATCGGCTTCTCCGTCCGGCACGCCATGGTGACCACGGTGCGCGGCGCGTTCGCGGACTACGACAGCAGCATGTACTTCGACGGGGCCCGCCCCGAGGAGTCGCGCGCCGAGCTCGTCATCCGGGTCGCCAGCGTCGACACGGGCGTCGAGCAGCGCGACGCGCACATCGCGGGCACCGACTTCTTCGACGCCCGCCGCTTCCCGGAGATGTCCTTCCGCAGCACCTCCACGGTGCACAACGGCGGCGAGACCTTCCTCATGCGGGGCGACCTCACCATCCGGGACGTCACCCGCCCCGTCGACCTTCAGCTCGACTACCTCGGCTCCGTCCTCGACCCGTTCGGCTTCGAGCGGGCCGGGTTCGACGGGACCACCACCATCGACCGCACCGACTGGGGCCTGGTCTACAACCAGCGCCTGGAGGCGGGCGGCACGATGGTGAGCGAGAAGGTCCGCCTCCAGTTCGACATCTCGGCGATCCGCGCGCCCCAGCCGGAGTAGCCGCTTCTACGCGGGCAGGCCCCAGCGCGGGGCCGCCGCGTTCGGCGCGACGGGGGCGACCGTCGGGTCCGGCCGGTCGCCCGCCGCCGTCACCAGCGCGGAGGCGCCCTTCGCGAGCCGGATCCGGATCGCGCCGTCGCCCGCGTCCTCGTACGGCAGCGGTTCGCCCGCGCCGTCGCGGACCTCGACCGGGCCCGCGATGCCGTGCCGCACCACGCACGGCGCGCCCGCCTCGCTGACCAGCCGCACCCAGCGCGTGACCCCCTTCTCGCGGACCGCGCTGAGCAGGAAGGCGCCCTGGGTGCGGAAGTCGTGCACCGCCAGGTCCGCCCAGGAGGCGGGCAGCGCCGGGAAGACACGGATCGTGCCGCCCCAGGACTGGCACACCATGTCGTGCAGGGACTGGGCGGCCGACAGCGGCGTCTCGATCACCGGCCCCGTCTCCTTGTACATGGTGTTCGCCTGGATGAAGCGGCTCATCAGCTGCCCCAGGTACTTCAGCGCGTCGTCGCCCTTGCCGAGCAGCGCGGACATGGACGCCGCGCCCGTGAACGTGTAGCCCTGCAAGGCGCCTTCGAAGCCGACCCAGTGCGCGAGGGACTTCTCGATCAGGGCCCGCTCGTCGGCGGTGCGGCCCGTCAGTTCGTACAGCGGGTACACGGCGAGCAGGTGCGAGTAGTGGCGGTGCGACTTCGCGAAGGGGATGTCGGCGCCGATCATGAAGCCGTTCGCGTCCGTCGGGTACGGGACCCGCTTGGCGAGCACCTCGCGCCAGCGCGGCGCCAGCGCGTCGTCGACCCCCAGGGTCTCGACCGCTTCGAGGAGGGTGCGGCAGCCCCAGCTCAGCAGCATCAGGTCGTAGTTGCAGTCGCGGGTGGTGCCGCCGTACTCGGGGGAGAACGTCGCGGGCAGGTGCAGCTTGCCGTCCGCGCCCGGCTCCAGGAAGTGCAGGTAGTAGTTCACCGCCTTGCGCAGCAGCGGGTACAGGACGTCGCGCAGGATCGCCTCGTCCATGGTGTGGCGGTAGCTGAGCCACACGTTGTGCAGCGCCCAGGTGAGGTTGCCGACCTCGGGGGTCGGCGGGTTCTGGCCGGGGATGCCGACGCCGTAGCCCTGCGCGTTGCTGGTGGCGCCGCCGTTGACGAGGCGGGCGTCGGTGGTGCGGGGGATGCCGAGGGAGTCGGCGCGGTAGGCGGGCGCCATCTCGGCGGTCAGGTTCTCGCGGAACTCGCCGAGCGCGCGGGTCACCGCGTCGAGCTCCAGATGGTTGGAGCCGTGGATCAGCCAGTACTCCAGCTGCACGTTCAGGTTCCACCAGGTCGCGGGCCAGGGCGTCGACTCCAGCCAGGGCCCGCAGGTCGCCATGACCGGGGCGTCGCGGCGGGCCGCCGACGCCGTCTTGTACAGCTGGATCCAGTAGAACCGCTGGATCCGCGCGTCCGGCACCGACAGGAAGCTCTTGCGGTAGTACGCGCGCCACCAGGCGCGGTGCGGGGCGGCGAGGGTGTCGTACGGGAGCTGCGCGGCGGCCCGTACGTTCGCCAGGGCGCGGTCGCGGGCCGTCGCCGACGGGAACGAGTGCCGCACGTCGACGTACAGGGTGCGGCGCTCACCCTGAGTGACCTCCCGCCAGGCCGTGACGTGCTCGCCGCCGGACAGCAGCGACTGCACTGCGGCCTCCGTGCCGTCCTCGTACGTGGAGACCTGTGCGGGCGGATTGCCCTGGTAGCCGGCGGGGGTCGGCTGGAACGCGGTGCGGGGGCTCTTCGCGTCGGCCGGGTGGAAGACCCAGCGGAAGCCGCGCTCGCCCTCGCTCGGGACGACCTCCACGGCGAGCACGGAGCGGCTGGTGTGGACGTGGGCGCGCAGCCGCAGAGTGCCCCGGTCGGTGGTGAGGGTGCCGGTCAGCTCGGCGTCGCGCAGGCCGAGCCGCCAGTCGAGGCCGGTGATCGTGCCGACCGGTTCCAGGGTGAAGTGGCCGATCGGGAGGCGGGCCAGTCCGAAGAGGGAGCCGAACTCGGGGCGGTGGTCCTGCACCTCGGAGTGCTGGACGTTGAACCGTACGGCGTTCTTGCCGGGCTCCTGATAGATACCGCTGCCCAGGAAGCCGTTGCCGAGGTACGGGCCCTCGTACCAGGTCTTCGGCATCCGCTGCCAGACGAGGTCGGCGTCGTCCAGGACGGTGCGCCAGGCGTCGGGGGCGGCGGTCACGCTGTCCGTGGTGCCCGCTCCGGCGGGGGACGCCTGGGCGGGCAGGGCGCCCGCGGCACCGACCAGGGCCGCACCGCCCAGCGCGGATCCGGTGGCGAGCACGGTGCGGCGGGACGGTCTGGGCATGACGCCTCCTGGCGGCCGAATTCATCGGAGCTGTCCACTGCCGCAAGGTAGAGATGGGACGTGGGCACGTCAATACAGCGGGATAGATCCGATGGCTGTCGAGGTAGTGCGGGGTCCGCCGTCGACGTCCGGGCTCCGGCTCAGCCCCAGATCACCGCACCGAGCCACGCCGCCACGATCAACAGGCACGCGAACAACTCGGCCAGCACGCTGGAGCCGCCCGCCCGCATGGCCGTCCGGGTCGACGCCTTCGCGTCCCCGTGCCCGCCGAGCCGCAGCCGCTCGGACAGATAGATCCCGCCGACGAACCCCGGGATCGCTCCGATCACCGGAATCACGCAGAAGCCGACGAGCGCCCCGAGCCCCATCCAGACCGAGAGTCTGCGGGTCGCGCCCGCCTGCCGCAGCCGGCGCGGTGGCAGCTGCCAGCGCAGCACCTGGGAGGCGAGCAGCACCGCCGTGGCGCCCACCAGGACGCCCCAGGCGAGCCCGGTCGGGTCACGCAGCGCCCACACGGCCACCGCGGCCCACACCAGCCACGAGCCGGGCACACCTGGCACCAGCACTCCGCACACGCCGAGCGCCATCACGGCTCCGACCAGCAGGAGTTCCCACGCTCCCATGAGGTCAGGTTGCCATGATCAAGCTCCCCCGGCGATCTAGGGCGTGTGCCGAAAGCCGCGGCCGAAGCCGACCGGGGCGTGCGCGGCGCCGCCGGAACCCGCCCTGCCGGTACCCGGGCGCGGACGGTTCGCCGGACCCACCGACCTCCGCCGCCCCCGCCATCCCGGCTCGCGCCCGGCCCCGGCGGCACGCGCCGATACGCACCGCCAGACGCCGCGCCGCCAGCCAGCCGTCACCGTCGCATCAGGCGGCGCCCCTCGGGGGCGCCGGAGCCGGGCTCCCGCCGGGATCCGCTGGACCCGGCCCTGGTCGGCGCCCCGCAGGCGACGGCTTGCCGGATCCGTCGCCTCAGCCCCCACGTGTGTCCCGCCACCCGCCGGAGGCGGTCAGCGGGACACCCAGCCCCGCTCGTACGCGTGCCAGCCCAGCTGCAGTCGCGTCGTCACGCCCGCCAGTTCCATCAGGCGTTTCACGCGGCGCTGGACCGTGCGCAGACCCAGGTCCAGTTGCTTGGCCACGCTCGCGTCCGTGAGACCGGCCAGGAGGAGGGAGAGGATCTCCAGGTCCGCGCCGTCCGGGCCGTCGACGCCCTCCTCCGTCACGTGGCCGTCCGCCCCGAGCCGCAGCGGCAGCGCCTGGCGCCACACCGCCTCGAAGAGACCGCTCAGCGATTCCAGCAGCCCGCTCGCGTGCACCACCAGCGCGGCCGGCTCGGAGGTCTGCGAGGTCAGCGGCACCAGGGCGAGCGCCCCGTCGGCGATCACCAGCTTCGTCGGCACCCGGTCCACGACCCGCACCTCCTCGTCCCGGCCGATCGCCGCGGACAGCTCCGTCAGGCCCATCGGCAGCGACAGCACCCCCCGCTCGACCACCACGCGGTAGCGCACGCCCCGGCTGACGGCCTGCGGCTCCGCCTCGTTCTCCATCCCCGAGACCGCGATCGGGTTCCCGGTCACGAGCGCGCACACCTCCTCGGCCGCGCCCAGCTGGATCTGCAGGAAGCGCTGCGAGACCGCCGCCGCCCCCGTCACCACCTCGACCAGGTCGTGCACCGCCGGCTGCGCGTCCTGCGCCCGGAACTCCTCGGCGAGCATCGCCGCCGCCAGCTCGGCCTTGTCCAGCTCGTGCCGGCGCTGGGTGAGCAACGCGCCGAGCGCGACCCCCGGCGGCGCCGCCACCCAGCGCCCGGGCCGCCCCGAGGACTGGGCCGCGAGCCCGTGCCGCTCCAGCCGGCGCAGCGCCCGCTCCGTGTCGTACTCCGCGAGGGCGAGCCGCCGCGCCAGGTCCGGCACCTCGGCCGCGCCCACCGCCACCAGCGCGCGGTACGCCGACTCGTGCACCTCGTCCAGACCTATCGCACCCAACATCCGTGTGACGCCCCTCCCCGGCCGTCCGTTCCGTCACCCCCGTGGCGGGAAAGAGCCACGGCACAAACCCGCCGCGCCCATCTTCCCCTGTACCGGCGGTGACTCTGCCAAGGTCATGCCACCGCAGCATCAACACCCGCCGGGAATACGTGGTTTGCCCCGTATTCACCTGCGCATTCATGTGGGGAGAGCGAGCGATGCGTCCGATATCGCGTGGGGTCCTGGGCACGGCGACCGCCGTAGTCCTGGCCGTCACGGCGGCCGTTCCGTCCGGGGCCGCGGAGGGGGCGGCCCCGGACGGCGGACGGCCCCTGGTGGGCAGCCAGGCCGCCGCCAAGAAGGGCACGACCGCCACCGTCACCCTGGTGACCGGCGACCGCGTCCAGGTCGTCACCGCGGCCGACGGCACCACCACCGCCACGGCCCTGCCCGCCGACGACGGCAGCACCCCGCTGCTCCAGACCCGGCAGTCCGGCAAGAACCTCTACGTGTACCCGGCCGGCGCCGTCGAGGCGCTCGCCGCCGGACGCGTCGACGAGGAGCTCTTCAACGTCACCGGCCTGATCCGGCAGGGCTACGACGACGCGCACAGCGAGACGCTGCCGCTCATCGCCACCTACGACCGGTCGGTCGACGTACAGCGCGCCGTGCCCGCCACCCCGCGCGGCGCCGAACGCGGCCAGGTCCTCGAACCGGTCGACGGCGTCGCCCTCAAGGCCGACAAGAAGAAGGCCGCCTCCTTCTGGGCCGACCTCACGAACCCGAAGTCCCGCAGCACCGGCGACCTCAAGAAGCTGTGGCTCGACGCCAAGGTCGAGGCCCTGCTCGACAAGTCGACCAAGCAGGTGAACGCCGACCAGGCCTGGGCCGCCGGATACGACGGCAAGGGCACCAAGGTCGCCGTCCTCGACACCGGCGTCGACGCGGAACACCCCGACCTCAAGGGCCGGATCGCCGAGTCGAAGAACTTCACCGACTCCGCCGACACCGACGACCACCACGGTCACGGCACCCACACCACGTCCACCGTCGGCGGCTCCGGCGCCGCGAGCGACGGCAAGAAGAAGGGCGTCGCCCCCGGCACGTCCCTGCTGCACGGCAAGGTCCTCAACGACTACGGCGAGGGCGCCACCTCCTGGATCATCGCCGGCATGCAGTGGGCCGTCGACCAGAAGGCCGACGTCGTCTCCATGAGCCTCGGCAACCCGTCCGAGCTCGACTGCTCCGACCCCATGGCGCAGGCCACCCAGGAACTCGCGCGGTCCGCGAAGGACACCCTCTTCGTCATCGCGGCCGGCAACTCCGGCCCGAGCAACAACACCGTGTCCTCGCCCGGCTGCGTCCCCGAGGTCCTCACCGTCGGCGCCGTCGACCGCGACGACACCACCGCGGACTTCTCCAGCCGCAGCCCTGTGCAGCGCACCCACACCCTGAAGCCGGAGATCGCCGCCCCCGGCGTCGCCATCTCCGCCGCCGCCGCGGGCGGCCGGGGCGTGTACGCGTACCAGTCCATGAGCGGTACGTCGATGGCCACCCCGCACGTCGCGGGCGCCGCGGCGGTCGTCAAGCAGCGCCACCCCGACTGGAGCGCACGGCAGATCAAGGAGGCGCTCGTCTCCTCCGCGAAGTCCGACATCCCCGGCGACGTCCGGGAGACCGGCGGCGGACGGCTCGACGTGAAGGCCGCCGTCGACCAGAAGGTCATCGGCACGGACGCCGTCCAGGGCGGCACCTTCACCTGGCCGCAGAGCAGCGCCGACCGCACCGACGTCACCGTGCCGTACACCAACACCACCGACAAGCCGGTGCAGTTGAAGCTCTCCGTCGACCGCGTCACCGGCAACGACGGCTCCACCGTCCGCAGCCAGGTCGCCAAGCTGGGCGAGCGCACCGTCACCGTCCCCACCGGCGACACCGTCAAGGTCCCGCTGACCGTCGACCCGAGCGCCGAGCTCAAGGCCGCCCAGTACGGCGACGTCACCGGCCGCGTCCTCGCCACCGGCCCCGGCGGGACGCACATCAGCACACCGTTCTCCCTGTACGTGGAGCCCGAGACCGTCACCCTCAAGGTCAAGATCCTCGACCGGCGCGGCGAACCCGCCGCCGGCAGCACCTCCGTCGACCTCATCGGCACCGACGACGCCTCCGGCGAACGCCGCTTCAACGACGGCGCCACCGAGCAGACCTACCGCATCCGCCCCGGCGCCTACTTCCTGTCGAGCTTCGTGGAGACGCCCACCGCGACCGGCACCGCCGCCGACTCGGCGACCTTCCTCGGCCGCCCGCAGGTGAACATCACCAAGGACACCACCGTCGTCCTCGACGCCCGCGAGGCGCACCGGCTCGGCATCCGCACCGAACGGCCCACCGAAGTCCGCGGCGCCACCCTCGGGTTCGCCCGCACCTGGGACAACTGGCTGCACGGCGCCACCATCCAGGGCGGCCGCGGCCTGAACGCCTACTACGCCGACGTCCGGGGCCGCGCCCAGGACGGCGACTTCGAGTTCGACAGCTTCTGGCGCGCCGCCGCGCCCCAGATCACCGAACTCGCCGTCGAGGGCGGCCCCGTGCTGCACCCGACGACCGGCTCCACCAGCTCCATGAACCTCGACGGCGAGGACTCCGCTCCCCTCGTCGACGGCAAGAGCGGCACCGCCGAGGAACTCGCGGCGGCCAAGGGCAAGTTGGCGCTCGTCAAGCTGCCCGAGGGCGGCTCCGTGAGCACCCTCGCGCGGACCGCCGCCAAGGCCGGGGTCAAGGGCCTCGTCCTCTACCGCGAGGCGGCCGGCCGCTGGTACCCGAGCGTCGGCTTCGTCGGCGGACCCCTCCCGGTCCTCGCCCTGGAGACCGCCGAGGGCACGGACCTCGCCGCGCGCGTCGCCGCCGGAGAGACCACCCTGCGCTGGAAGGCCACGGCCAAGAGCCCGTACGTCTACACACTGGCCTTCCCCGAGACCCAGGTCCGCGAAGAGCGCGTCTACCGGGTTCGCGACCGCGACCTCGCCACGAACCGCGCCACCTACCGCGGCATGGGCACCACCGCCGACTACGTCGACCTGCCCTCGATGGTCCGCCCGAGCGGACTGACCGCGAGCTTCGGCGAGTTCGCCACCGTCCCCGCCCCGTTCACCCGCACCGAGCTGTTCTCGGCCGGTGACACCGGCTACGGCCACATGGTGTCCAGCAGCTTCCCCTGGGGCGAGTTCATGGTCGACCCGGTGCGCACGTACGAGAAGGGCGAGCGGCGCACGGAGGAGTGGTACGGCGGGGTCGTCGCCCCGACCACCCCGCTCGACGGCGACGGAAAGCAGGTGCTCGCCGCCGAACGCCAGGGCGACCTGATCGGCGTCGCGCCCGGCTTCTGGGGTGACGGTGAACACTTCGGCATGCAGGGCTCGTTCGGCGACCTGGGCAGCATGACGCTCAAGGCCGACGGCAAGCTGATCGGGCAGAGCGCCTGGCCGTCCGGGGTCTTCGACGTGCCGGCCGAGGACGCCGCGTACGACATGACCCTGAACACGATGAAGCTGGACAACAGCGGGGTCTGGAAGCGGTCCGCGCAGACCACGACCACCTGGTCCTTCCGCTCCCACCGCGACGAGAACGTCTACTCGCAGGGCATCCCGCTCCTCTTCCCGCACCTCACGCTCCCCGAGGACGGACTGAAGACGCTTCCCGCGAAGGACGGTCAGCGGATCGGCCTCTCGGTCACCGGCCACACCGGCTACACGCCGGGCAGGCTCACGCAGGTCGCCCTCTCCTACTCGTACGACGACGGCCAGACCTGGACCGAGGCCACGACGGCGCAGAAGGACGGCGCCTGGACCGCGACCGTGGACCACACCGGCGCCACCGGCAAGCAGGTCACGGTGAAGGTCACCCTGACCGACGCGAAGGGCAACGCGGTCACCCAGACCGTCCGCCGCGCCTACGACGTGCGCTAGCGCGCTAGCTCGAAGGTTCGACGCGTCACCTGAACCGGTCCGCCGGGCGGCCCTCCCGTGGGGGGTGGGGCCGCCCGGCGGACCATTTTCGTGCCCGAATTTCCTGATGCCCCGTTTTCGTACGCCCCGTGCTGTGGACAATAAGGGCATGAGTCAGCAGGGGGACAGGCCCGTCGGTCGACCGCTCCAGGAGGACGACTGGTGGGGGCAGTTGTACGAGAACGAGCGCGCCGTCGACGACACCGGCCCCACCCCGGCGGCCGACACCCTCGACGACCGCTTCGCCTCGGCCGGCGCGCTCGCGGCTCCGTCGCCGGGCGAGCCCGAGGAGCGCGATGCGTCCGACGAGCCCGGGAAGCCCGCGCCGGAAGGGGGCGGTTTCGGGGTCCGCACGTTCGTGCCCGGCCCGGTCCCGGCGCCCCGTGCCGTACCGGAGGCCGCCGATCCGGTCGAAGCCGAAGCCGAGCCCGTTGAACCCGAGCCCGTCGGGGTCGCCTACGTAGGAGACGGCCCGCCCACCTACGACGCCGAACCCACCGCGCTGCCCGCCGCCGACCCAGAGGACCTCGACGACCTCGTCGCCGACACGGTCCTGGACGGCGCCCGGTACGGGGCCTGCACCCTGCGGGCCGTCTCCGTGCGGGGGGACTCCGCCCGCTACCGGGGCGAGCCGAGACGGGACAGCCTGCTCACCGCACGGTTCGGCAGCGGCACCGGGGCGCTGATCCTCGTCGCCATGGCCACCGGCACCCGCGCCGTCCCGGGCGCCCACCGCGCCGCCGCCGAGGCCGTCGACTGGATCGGGCGGGCCGTCGGGCTCAGCCACGCCCGGCTCGCCGACGACATCCGCACCGGACGCCGCGGCGACCTCAAATCGGGGCTGCACCGGCTCACCGACCGCAGCCTCGGCAAGCTGCGGGCCGGCGCCGCCGAGCAGGGCCTGGACCCCGACGCGTACGCCGCGACCCTGCGCTGCCTGCTCGTCCCCGCCGACCCCCGGTGCCGCACCCGCGTCTTCTTCGGGGTGGGCGGCGGCGGACTGTTCCGGCTGCGCGACGGCGACTGGCAGGACATCGAGCCGAGCGTCGCCGAGCAGAGCACCGGCGCCCCCGTCGTCGGGTTCGGGGCCGCGCCCCCCGAAGCGACCCCCGAGGGCGACCGGCTCACCATGGACCTCGGCATCACCACCCCGCCCAGCCCCTACGAACCGGCCCCGGAACCGCCCCGCGCCCCCTTCCTGTTCCGGGCCTCCGTCGCCCGACCGGGTGACACCCTGCTGCTGTGCACGGCGGGCCTCGCCGAACCGCTGCGCGGCGAACCCGAACTGGCCCGGCACCTCGCGGGCCGCTGGGCGCCCGACGAGCCCCCGGGCCTCACCGCGTTCCTCGCGGACGCCCAGGTCAGGGTGAAGGGCTACGCCGACGACCGCACGGCCGCGGCCGTCTGGGAGGCGTGACCGGGAGGCGGGACGGCGCCCCGTATGAATTCATGGAACCTGGACAGAAGTGGGCATACAGCGATCTGGGTTCCGAAGGGGCGCGTGAGTCATGGCCAAGCAGAACGTCGCCGAGCAGTTCGTCGACATCCTCGTCCGCGCGGGCGTCAGGCGCATGTACGGAGTCGTCGGCGACAGCCTCAACCCGGTCGTCGACGCCATCCGCCGCAACAGCGCCATCGACTGGATCCACGTACGGCACGAGGAGACCGCCGCGTTCGCGGCCGGCGCGGAGGCCCAGATCACCGGAAAGATGACCGCCTGCGCCGGGTCCTGCGGGCCCGGCAACCTGCACCTCATCAATGGCCTCTACGACGCGCACCGCTCGATGGCGCCCGTCCTGGCGCTCGCCTCGCACATCCCCTCCAGCGAGATCGGCCTCGGCTACTTCCAGGAGACCCACCCCGACCGGCTCTTCCAGGAGTGCTCGCACTACAGCGAGATGATCTCCAGCCCCCAGCAGATGCCGCGCGTGCTCCAGACCGCCATCCAGCACGCGGTCGGTCGGTCGGGTGTCAGCGTCGTCACGCTGCCGGGCGACGTCGCGGACCAGGCGGCGCCCGAGCGGTCCGTCGAGACCGCGATCGTCACCTCACGGCCCACCATCCGCCCCGGCGACACCGAGATCGACAAACTCGTCGAGATGATCGACGAGGCGGAGAAGATCACCCTGTTCTGCGGCAGCGGCACCGCGGGCGCGCACGCCGAGGTCATGGAGTTCGCCGGGAAGATCAAGTCCCCGGTCGGCCACGCCCTGCGCGGCAAGGAGTGGATCCAGTACGACAACCCGTACGACGTCGGCATGAGCGGCCTGCTCGGCTACGGCGCCGCCTACGAGGCCACCCACGAGTGCGACCTGCTGATCCTGCTCGGCACCGACTTCCCCTACAACGCGTTCCTGCCGCACAAGGACGTCAAGATCGTCCAGGTCGACGTGCGGCCCGAGCACCTCGGCCGGCGCTCCACCCTCGACCTCGCCGTGTGGGGCGACGTCCGCGAGACCCTGCGCTGTCTCACCCCGCGCGTGAAGCCGAAGGAGAACCGGCGCTTCCTCGACAAGATGCTGAAGAAGCACGCCGACCACCTCGAAGGCGTCATCAAGGCCTACACCCGCAAGGTCGAGAAGCACGTCCCGATCCACCCCGAGTACGTCGCCTCCGTCGTCGACGAACTCGCCGCGGAGGACGCCGTGTTCACCGTCGACACCGGCATGTGCAACGTGTGGGCCGCCCGCTACATCTCGCCCAACGGCCGCCGCCGCGTGATCGGTTCCTTCTCGCACGGCTCGATGGCGAACGCGCTGCCGATGGCCATCGGCGCCCAGTTCACCGACCGCGGCCGCCAGGTGATCTCGATGTCCGGCGACGGCGGCTTCTCCATGCTGATGGGTGACTTCCTCACCCTCGTCCAGTACGACCTGCCGGTGAAGGTCGTCCTGTTCAACAACTCCTCCCTCGGCATGGTCGAGCTGGAGATGCTGGTGGCCGGGCTCCCGTCGTACGGCACCACGAACAAGAACCCCGACTTCGCCGCCGTCGCCCGCGCCGCCGACGCCTACGGGGTCCGCGTCGAGAAGCCCAAGCAGCTCGCGGGCGCCCTGAAGGACGCCTTCAAGCACGAGGGCCCGGCCCTCGTCGACATCGTCACGGACCCGAACGCGCTGTCCATCCCGCCGAAGATCAGCGCCGAGATGGTCACCGGCTTCGCCCTGTCCGCCTCCAAGATCGTGCTCGACGGGGGAGTGGGCCGGATGGTCCAGATGGCCCGCTCCAACCTCCGCAACGTGCCCCGGCCCTGACCCTCCTCACGCCGGCCGCAGCCGCAGCGTCAGGATCTGGAACGGCCGCAGGTCGAGCGTGAGCCCGCGGTCCGAGGTGGCGGCGGGCCGCAGCGGCCGTTCCAGCAGGTCTGTCTCGTCGGCGCCCGCCACCGGGAACGACGCGGTCAGCGTCGCCGCGGCGCGCCCGCCGCGCGACTCGTAGAGCCGCACGATCACCTCGCCGCTCCGGTCCTCCGCGAGCTTCACCGACTCGATCGTCACCGCCGGGTCGTCGACCGACACGAGCGGTGCGAGCGTGGGCGCCGGCGCGATCCGCAGCGGCAGATTGAGCGCGAGCCCCTCCGCGACCGCGTCGCCCGTGCCCGCCCCCGGCAGCAGCGCGTACGTGAAGCGGTGCGTGCCGAGGTCGGTCTCCGGGTCGGGGCTGTGCGGCGCCCGCAGCAGCGTGAGCCGCACCGTCGTGCCGAGGCCCCGCTCGTGCGGGGTGCGCGTCACGTCGTGCCCGTACGTCGAGTCGTTGAGCAGCGCCACCCCGTAGCCGTCCTCCGCGACCCGCAGCCAGCGGTGCGCGCAGATCTCGTAACGGGCCGCGTCCCAGCCGGTGTTGGCGTGCGTCGCCCGGTTCACGTGGCCGAACTGGATCTCGGCCGTCGAGCGCTCCGCGTGCACGTCCAGCGGGAACGCCGCCTTCAGGACCTTCTCCGACTCCTGCCAGTCCACGTCCGTGACCACGTCGAGCCGCCGGCTGCCCGCCGCGAGCCGGTACTCCTGCGTGATCCGCGACGCCCCGAAACTCCGCACCACCCGTACCGCGACCCGCAGCGGCCCCTCCTCCACCAGCCCCACCGACTCGGCCTCGGTGAGATCGGTGCGGGTGTGCCGGTAGTGCGCGTCCAGATCCCAGGCGTCGTACTGCGTCGGATGGTCGGGGTGCAGCTGGAGCAGGTTGCCGCGCGCGCCGGGCGCGAGGACCTCCCGGCCGCCGTGGTCCAGATCCCGTACGGAGGCGAGCAGCCCGTCACGGTCCACGGCGACCGCCAGATGCTCGTTGGCCAGGACGATCGCCCCGTCGTCGACCGTCGCCGCCGCGTGCGCGCCCGGCCCCTGCGGGGCCGTGACCTCCCCGTCCAGCGACCGTACGGCCAGCCCGTCGACATCCACGCGCACCAACTGCCCGTCGTACGCGACGACTTCACTGCGGGGATACGGCGAAGCGTTCAGCACCGCGGGGCCGCCCCCGCCGAGCCGCCCCACCGCCTGTGCCGTGATCCCGTCCAGCTCCGCCAGCACCCGCGCGTACGTCTCCCGCGCCTCCCGGTGCACCCACGCGATCGAGGACCCGGGCAGGATGTCGTGGAACTGGTGCAGCAGCACCGTCTTCCAGATCCGGTCCAGCTCCTCGTAGGGATAGACGTACGAGGGATCGCGCAGGGCGGCGGCCGTGCACCACAACTCCGCCTCCCGCAGCGCGTGTTCGGACCTCCGGTTGCCCTGCTTCGTCTTGGCCTGCGTCGTGTACGTCGCCCGGTGCATCTCCAGATACAGCTCGCCGGACCACACCGGGGCCCGCTCCCCGTACTCCGCGTACGCGGTCTCGAAGAACGCGCCGGGCTTCTCGATCTCGACGCGCGGGGAGCCCTCCAGGGAGCGCAGCCGGCGCGCCTTCTCCAGCATCTCGCGGGTCGGACCGCCGCCCCCGTCGCCCCAGCCGAACGGCACGAGGGAGTGCGAGGCGGCGCCCTTCTCCGCGAAGTTCCGCTCCGCGTGGGCCAGTTCGGCCGCGTGGAACTGGGAGTTGTAGGTGTCCACGGGCGGGAAGTGGGTGAAGACGCGGGTGCCGTCGATGCCCTCCCACCAGAAGGTGTGGTGCGGCATCTTGTTCGTCTGGTTCCAGCTGAGCTTCTGCGTGAGGAACCACTTCGCGCCCGCCAGCTTCGCCAGCTGCGGGAACGCGGCCGTGTACCCGAAGGAGTCCGGCAGCCAGATCTCCTCCGTCTCCACGCCCAGCTCCTCCAGGAAGAACCGCTTGCCGTGGACCAGCTGCCGGGCCAGCGCCTCACCGCCCGGCATGTTCGCGTCCGACTCCACCCACATCGAGCCGACCGGCGCCCAGTTGCCGTCCGCCACCGCCTTCTTGATCCGCTCCCAGATGTGCGGCTGGTGCTCCTTCACCCACGCGTACTGCTGGGCCTGCGAGCACGCGAAGACCAGCTCCGGGTAGTCGCGGGCCAGCGCCGTGACGTTGGCGAACGTACGCGAGGCCTTGCGGACCGTCTCGCGCAGCGGCCACAGCCACGCCGAGTCGATGTGCGCGTGCCCGGCCGCCGAGACCCGGTGGGCGCTGGCGTGCGCGGGCCGGGCCAGCACCTCGGCCAGCTCGGCGCGGGCGCCGGCCGCCGTACCCGGCACGTCGTGCAGATCGAGCGCGTCGAGCATCCGCTCCAGGGCGCGCAGGATCTCGTGGCGGCGGGCCCGGTCCGGGTCCAGCTCGTGCATCAGCTCCGTGAGCACCTCGACGTCGAGCACCAGATGCCACACGGTCTCGTCGAGCACCGCGAGGTCGGCGGAGCGGAACCGGTACAGCGGGCGGTCGCCGGCCGTCCGCACGTCACCGAGGAACGTCGGCTCGAAGTCGCGCAGGACCGCCGGATTGGCCGCCGCCTCCAGCAGCAGGTGCACCGGCTCGCCGCCCGTGGCCCGCTCGGCGACCGTCAGATGGCGGTTGCGCGGATGGATGCCCTTGAGCGGGACGCCCGAGGCGTCGTACAGCAGCCCTTCGGCCTGGAAACCGGGGCCGTCGCCGCTGAATCCGGGGTCCACGACCACCTCGACATGCCGCCCCGCCCACGCCTGCGGCACCTCACCGGCCAGCCGGAACCAGCTCGTCGACCAGGGCGCGCCCCAGGCGGTGCCGGGCTCGAAGGGCGCGTACGTCCCCGCCAGCGCCTCGGCCACCGGGACCGGCTCACCGGGCGCGTGCCACACGCTCAGCGACAGCGGAACCCTGTCGGTGTACCGGGCCGGGCGCACGAACTGGCGCATCGCCCGCTCCAGGCGGCCTTCCACGAGGTGTCGGTCGTCGTGCACGGCGGCTCCTTCTTCCGATCTTCCCGAGGCCCGGATGCTTCCCCGGCTTCCCTACCCGGACGAAGTGGTGGACGAATCAACAAGAGTGCGGACAGGGCACATGGGCATGCATTGCGTGTACGCGTTCGAGAACAGACCGGGTGGGACGAGTCCAGAGCGAGGAAGGCACCGGGATCGGCGTGTGGGCGGGGGAATGGGACGGCAGGCACGAGGGGGCTCACCGGTGAGTGTCGGGAGCACCACGACGACAGCCATACAGGACGCGAAAGCGGCGGACGAGGAGGAAGCGCACCAGCTCAGACGCACCCTGGGCCGGGCGGACCTGCGGGCCGTGCCCGAGACCCGCCGGGCGGTGCGCGAACTGCTGCGGCACTGGGGCGACCCCGGACAGTCGGAGATCGCCGAGCTGCTGACCAGCGAACTCGTCACGAACGCACTGGTGCACACGGACCGCGAGGCCGAGATCACCGCGACCGTGCGGCCCGGCGGACTGCGGGTCGAGGTCAGGGACTACACGGGACGCAGACCCGAACCGCGCACCCGGCCCGCCGACGACGGGACGCACGGCCGGGGCCTGTTCCTCGTGGAGTCGCTCGCCGACGCGTGGGGCGTGAGCACGCCGGGCGCCGGCGATCCGGGCAAGGTGGTGTGGTTCGAGCTCACCGGCGACGCCGCCTGACCACGGGGTCGGGCGGCGTCGCCGGGGCGCGCGGTATGGGACCGGGCGTCAGCCGAACTGCTGCTCCAGGTCCTTGAGCTTCTGCTCCAGGGTGTCGAGCCGCGGCAGCGCCTGCGTGTCGTCCTCCGCCGTGAGGTCGACGGTCACCGCCGGCTTCTGGTCAGCGCCTCCTTTGACGGCTTGCAGCGAGGGCCGCGCGCGCAGCGGCAGCTGCTCCTGGGAGGGCTGGGTTCCCGGCGATATGGCGGGCTCCGTGCCCCCCTGCGGGGCGCCGCCGCCCGCCGTCACGGCCGGTACCGCCGCCGCCTCGGCCTCCGGGGCGTCGGCCCGGCTCAGATACGTGCGGTGCCCGCGGCTGAGCGCCCGCAGCTGCGCGCGCTCCAGCTTCTCGTGCTCGCGCCGCCGCGTCCGCTCCTGGGCCTTCTCCCGCTTGTCCTCGCGCACCTCGTCCACGGCCTCGTCGAGCGTCCGCACGTTCTCCAGGAGCATCAGCGACCAGGCGCTGTACGTCTCCCGGGGCGCGCGCAGCCACCGGACGATCCGGATCTGCGGCAACGGCCGCGGCACCAGGCCCTGTTCGCGCAGCGCCGCGCGGCGCGTCTGCTTCAGGGCGCGGTCGAAGAGCACCGCCGCCGACAGGGACATCCCCGCGAAGAAGTGCGGCGCGCCCGCGTGGTCGAGGCCGCGCGGGGCGTGCACCCAGTTGAACCAGGCGGCGGCGCCGGCGAACGTCCACACGAGTATGCGCGAGCCGAGCGCGGCGTCACCGTGGCTGGCCTCGCGCACCGCGAGCACCGAGCAGAACATGGCGGCGCCGTCGAGCCCGAAGGGGACGAGGTACTCCCAGCCCCCGGACAGGCTCAGGTTCTGCCGGCCGAAGCCGACCAGGCCGTGGAAGGAGAGTGCGGCGGCGACCGCCGCACAGCAGAACAGGAGCAGATAGGAAGCGGAGCCGTAGAGGGCCTCCTTGCGCCTGCGGCGCTCCTCGCTGCGCTCCCACGACTCGTCGGCCGAAGCGCCCTTCTTGCCGTCCCCGGCGCGCCTGCCGCGCGCGAGCACCGCCACCGCCGCCAGCATGCCCAGGAGCAGTACGGCGCCGGGAAGCAGCCAGTCCAGCGATATGTCGGTCAGTCTCATCTGGGGTCCCTTGCGTCGCGATAGGGCTTTTCGGGCGCCATAGTGGCCCAGCCGTCCGAGCCCGCAGGGGGGATTCGGGACAAGAGAACGCCATTGGAGTGCAAGGGGGCGCGCAAAATGGCCGTACGCTCGAACTCCCCTCGCAGGGATGAGAGTTGAGTTCGATTTTCCTCACCCGAACGGGTGGTTCGGGTGAGGGGGGGTGCGCTTCAGGCCGCGGCGGTCGCCGTCAGCTTCGTGACGCGGTCCGCGTCGCAGGTCCGCGGGCAGGTCACGCAGGTGTCCTCGGGCCGCAGCGTGTAGAAGAGGCAGCAGCTCGCCCGGTCGCGGGTCGGCAGCGGCCGGCCGTCGGGTCCGGTCAGCTCACGGAACGCCGCCTTGCCGACGTAGGGCTTGGTCGCGCCCGGCAGCAGCTCGGCCAGCTCGGCCATCGCGCGGCGCTCCTTGCCGAGCAGATGGCCGACGTACCAGAGGCCCTCGACGATCTCGTCCGTCGCCATGCCCCACAGGGCGCGCGGGCCGCGCCGCATCCGGGGGCCGAACCCGTTCAGGACGGGCTGGAGGTGCTCCGCGACCGCCGCCCGGACCTCGGCGCGCAGCGCCTCCTCGTCCGGGACGACCCGGGCGCCGGGTTGTGCCGCCGCCGGGTCGTCGGGCAGGCAGGCGAAATCGGTGACCCGTACGGCCATCCGGCCGAGCGCGCGCTGGAACGAGACGTGCGCTGCGGGGAAGCGGGGCACCCGGCGGTGCAGGAACCAGGGGACCGTGATCAGCAGGCAGGCGGGCCAGGCGTAGCGGTGCAGGCCGAAGCTCGCGACGACGTCCGGGCGGGCCCGCTGTCCGTAGTCCTTGACGACCTGCGCGTCGTCCCAGGCGAGGAAGCCGTCCAGTGCGGCGCCGCCCTCGGCGAGCTGCTCGGTGCGGACCCAGCCGGGCTCCGCGGGGAGCGGGGCGCCGGCGTCGAGCTCGATGACACGCAGGCTCGGGAACACCTCGGTGAGACGGGCGTACGCGGTCGAGACCGCGCTCTGCGCCGCGGCGGGCGCCGGGGTGACGAGGGTCATGCAGGGACCACCGAATCACGATCGTTTGCAGGTAAGCCTTACCTTACCCGAAGGTTTCGGGGTTTGAACTGCGGGCCGGGCGGCCTATGGTTCTGGGTTGGGTTCGGACAAATTGGCGAGGAACGGCAAGGAACGGCGGGGAAGCGGATGACCGGGGTCGAGCAGATCGGGGGGCGCGCGGCGCACGCGTCTGCGGGTTCGCCGGGTTCGCTCGACGGCCGCGGGGCTGCGGCTTCGGCTTCGGCGGAGCCCGTGCCGACGGTGCCGGAGCAGAGCCGGGGCGAGCACACGCACAGTGAGCCCCCCGCGCCCCGGGTCGCCCTGCGCGGGACCGTGGAGCGGTCCTCCGTGCGGGGGCAGGTGCTCGACGGGCTGCGGGCCGCGCTGCTCTCCGGCGAGCTGGCGCCCGGCGAGGTGTACTCGGCGCCGGCCCTGGGGGAGCGGTTCGGGGTCTCGGCCACGCCGGTCCGGGAGGCGATGCAGCAGCTGGCCCGCGAGGGGGCCGTCGAAGTCGTGCCGAACCGGGGCTTCCGCGTCACGGCACGGACGGCCCGCGAGCTCGCGGAGCTGGCGGAGGTGCGGGCGCTCGTCGAGGTGCCGGTGGTGTCGCGACTGGCCCGCACCGTGGCGCCCGCGCGGTGGGGTGGCCTGCGTGCCGCCGCGCTCGAGACGCTGGCCGCTGCCCGGGCCGGGGACGTCGCGCGGTACGCCGACGCGGACCGCGCTTTTCATCGGGCGGTACTGGGCCTTTCGGGTAACGAGCAGCTCGTACGCGTCGCGGACGACCTTCGGCGCCGGGTGGTGTGGGCCGGGGTCGATCTGGTCGGTGACGCGGCGCAGCACGTGGCGCTGCTGGACGCGCTGGAGTCCCATGACCTGGCCGCGGTCTCCCTGACCCTGTCCGCCCATTACGGCCCCCACGCCTCCACGATCTGACGGGTCCCGTCTGCCACGTGCCGGTTCGCCGCCGACTGCGGCCCGGTGGGGCTTCTCGCGCAGTTCCCCGCGCCCCTGATGAGGCTGCGCCTCATCGGGGAAATGCGACGCGAAGCGTCTGCATTTCAGGGGCGCGGGGAACTGCGCGACCAGCCCCCGCCGGGCCGGTGGTCGCCCGACAAGCGGGTGCTGAAACGGCGCTGCGTGGAACGTGTCAGGCCGCCGCAGGCAACGCGCTGGCCAGCCACGTAGGGACGCCCCCCAGGAGGCGGAAGAGGCGGGTCGCCTCCTCGCGCAGCCGCGCCTTCGTCTCCGGTTCGGGTTCGGCCTCGGCGAGGGAGACGAGGGCCGGCGCCGTGCCGACGAGGTAGCCGAGTTCCTCGCGCAGGCGCAGGGACTCGGCGAAGCCGTGGCGGGCCTCCTTGAGTTCGCCCTCGCGGAGGGACAGGCCCGCCAGGTGCCGCCACGTGAAGGACAGGAGCAGGGTGTCGCCGTGCGCCGTCGCCCCGGCGTGGGCCCGCCGGTACGCCGCCCGCGCCGCCTGCGGCGAATCCGCGAGGTTCTCCGCCATCAGCCCCCGCCGGAAGTCGAGCGCCGCCCGCCGCGCCGCCCCGGGCGCGATGAGCGCGGCCGCCCGCCCGAACGCGGAGCGCGCCTCGTCGACCCGGTCGCGTACCTTCAACAGCGTTGAGGCGTAGGCGAGTTGGCCGCGCTCGCAGGCCGCGGCGCCCCGCTCCTCGTCCGTCCCGGCGAGCGCCTCCGCGGCCCGCAGCGCGTCCTCCGCGTCCGCCCAGCCCTGCTCCGTGTACAGACACCGCTCCACGAACAGCGCCGCCCGTTGCAGCGCGGCGCCGGGATCGTCCGCCGCGTGCGGGTCCAGGAGGGCCGCCGCGTCGACCCAGCAGCCGCGCGAGCGCAGCCGCCATACCGCGGTCTGGAGTGGATCGTCCGCTGGGTTCGTTCCGGTACCAGACATGGCGGTATGCGCCACGTTGCCCTCCCCGAGCACGCCATCGAGCCGAGTTGCCGTGGCGGAATCTCAGCACGGATCACGGTGCCCGGCCAAGGGGGTGGGTGAAAGATTTCACAAAGGGGTGGGGTTCCGGACGGGTCCCGTAACCGATAGGGCCATGACGCCGTGTCAGCTCATGCGCAGGGCCAGGAAGAAGTCCAGCTTGTCCTCCAGGCGGGAAAGATCACGGTTCGTCAGTTGCTCGATCCGGCCCACGCGGTAGCGCAGCGTGTTCACGTGCAGGTGGAGGCGGGAGGCGCAGCGCGTCCAGGAGCCGTCGCAGTCGAGGAACGCTTCCAGGGTCGGGATCAGCTCGGCGCGGTGCTTGCGGTCGTACTCGCGCAGCGGGTCGAGCAGCCGGGCCGTGAACGCGCGCCGCACGTCGTCCGGCACGAACGGCAGCAGCAGCACGTGCGAGGCCAGCTCCTGGTGCCCGGCCGCGCAGACAAGGCCCGTACGGGCCGCCGCGACGCGTCGTGCGTGCCGGGCCTCCTCCAGGGCGCCGCGCAGCCCCTCCGCCGAGTGCACGGCCGCGCTGACGCCGATGGTGAGCCGTCCGTCGTCCGCGAGCCCCGCCGACAGCGGATCCCGGACGGCCGTCAGCAGCGCGTCCGCGATCAGGCCCTGTTCGGCGGCGCCGTCGTGGTCGGTGGGCACGGCGGGCAGCGGGACCAGGGCGATCGCCTCGTCGCCGCTGTGCGCCACCGCGATTCGGTCGGAGGGCTCGGGGCCCGCCGACAGCGGGTCGACGAGGATCTCCTCGAGCAGCGACTGGGCCACCTGGCCGCCCTCGAGATCGCTGTCCTGCCACTCGACGCGGGCCACGACGACCTGCCAGTGCGGGGCCGTCCCGAGCCCCGGCAGCAGCACCGGCGCGGCCACCCGCAGACGGGCCGCGATCTCGGCGGGCGCCGCGCCCGTCTGGACCAGCTCCAGGACCTCCTGGGCGAGCCGGCGCCGCACGGTGCGCGCCGCGTCCCGCCGGTCCCGCTCGACGGAGATCAGCTGGGTGACGCCCTGCAGCAGGTCGAGCCGCTCGTCGGGCCAGTCGCCCGCGTCCGCCTCGACGGCGAGCAGCCAGTCCGAGAGCACCGTCGCGCGCACGTCCCGCCCGCCGGCCGCGCCTGCCGCTCCCCGGCCGCCCCCGATCGGGAACAGCGAGTACGTCGTGCCGTCGATCGCCACCCGGTGCGGCGCGCGCCGGCCCGCCCGGGTCGCCGACAGGTGCTCGGCGGCCAGCCGCGCGCACACGGACGCCGGCAGGTCGGGCGCCGCCGCGCCGGCGCCCGCGATGGCCCGCCCGGCGGGGGAGAGCACCCACGCGTTCAGGTCGAGGTCGCTGCCGAGCAGGTCCAGGACCACGTCCGGGCCGCCGCCCGCCGGACCCGAGGTCATCAGGCGCCGGTGCCGGTCCACGACGGCCGCGAGGTCGCCGGCCCGCTCGCCGGAGACCTGCCGTACGACGTGCTCGGTGATGGTCGCGAACGCCACCGACTCGTTCACCGCGAACAGCGGCAGCCGGTGCCGGGCGCAGGCCTGCACCAGGTCCTCGGGCACATCGCCCAGCTCGGCCTCGCCCGCCGCCAGGGCGACGACTCCGGCAGACTGGAGAATGCGCACGAACGGCTCGGAATCGTCGGGCCCGCGCCGCCAGGCCAGGCCCGTGAGCACCAGCTCGCCGCCTGACAGATAGCGGCTCGGATCGCGCAGATCCGTGGTCATCACGCCGCGGACCGAGCGGTCCAGCTCGTCCTCGCCGCCGAGGAGCCTGAGGCCCAGCGCGTCCGTGTCCAGCAATGCGCGCAGCCGCATGTCGTCGTCGCCGCCGATCTGTCTCGAAGTGATGCCTTCCCGGGTCCGGAAGCCTGTGCCCACGGTGTCCGGAGGAAGTCGGAGGGGTTACTGATGTGCTCCGTTCATACGAATCTACAAGACACCTGTCGTGGTCAGCCAACTCCTTCATGGTTTCCGTGACTGACCCTGGCGGAGCACGCGGCGGTGTACTGGGGCCACTCCACGTGAACAGCACATGAACGAGCCCCTGCGATCCGCACATCCCGTGGCTCGAACGCAGCGCACACGATCCGAAGCACGACACGATCCACGCACCGCACGATCCACGAACGAGACCCAGAAGAGAGCCACTCATGGACTTCCTTCGCCCCGCCAGCTGGGAGGAGGCGCTCGCCGCCAAGGCCGAGCACCCCACAGCCGTGCCGATTGCGGGTGGCACCGATGTGATGGTCGAGATCAACTTCGACCACCGTCGCCCCGAGTACCTCCTCGACCTCAACCGCATCGGTGAGCTCGGCGAGTGGGAGGTGAGCGAAGAGACGGTCCGGCTCGGCGCCTCCGTCCCGTACACCAAGATCATGGAGAACCTGCGGACCGAGCTGCCGGGTCTGGCGCTCGCCTCGCACACGGTCGCCTCCCCGCAGATCCGCAACCGCGGCGGCGTCGGCGGCAACCTCGGCACCGCCTCCCCGGCCGGTGACGCCCACCCGGCCCTGCTCGCCTCCGGCTGCGAGGTCGAGGTCGAGTCGGTGCGCGGCAGCCGCATGATTCCGATCGACGAGTTCTACACCGGCGTGAAGCGCAACGCGCTCGCCGCCGACGAGCTGATCCGCGCCGTCCACCTGCCCAAGGCCGACGGCCCGCAGCAGTACTCCAAGGTCGGCACGCGCAACGCGATGGTGATCGCCGTGTGCGCCTTCGGCCTCGCGGTCCACCCCGAGACGCGCACCGTGCGCACCGGCATCGGCTCGGCGGCCCCGACCCCGATCCGCGCCAAGGAGGCCGAGCAGTTCCTGAACGCGGCGCTCGACGAGGGCGGCTTCTGGGACAACGGCAAGATCATCACCCCGTCGGTCGCCAAGCAGTTCGCGGACCTGTGCTCCGCCGCCTGCAACCCGATCGACGACGTCCGCGGTACCGCCTCGTACCGCCGCCACGCGGTCGGCATCATGGCCCGCCGCACGCTCACCTGGGCCTGGGAGGCCTACCGCGGCACCGCCGCCGGCACGGAGGGAGTCGCGTAATGCGCGTCAATTTCACGGTCAACGGCCGTCAGCAGGAAGCCGACGACGTGTGGGAGGGCGAGTCCCTGCTCTACGTCCTGCGCGAGCGCATGGGCCTGCCCGGCTCCAAGAACGCCTGTGAGCAGGGCGAGTGCGGTTCCTGCACCGTCCGCCTCGACGGCGTCCCCGTCTGTTCCTGCCTCGTGGCCGCCGGTCAGGTCGAGGGCCGCGACGTCGTCACCGTCGAAGGCCTCGCCGACTTCGCCGCGCAGCGCTCCTGCGGCTCCCACGAGCAGGGCGGCTCCTGCGGCACCTCCCTCCAGGAGGCCCAGGGCTGGTCCGCCAAGGGCACCGACTCGCAGACCGGAGAGGGCGCCGAACTGGCCCCCATCCAGCAGGCGTTCATCGACGCCGGCGCCGTCCAGTGCGGCTTCTGCACCCCGGGCCTGCTCGTCGCCGCCGACGAGATGCTGGAGCGCAACCCCAACCCGTCGGACGCGGACATCCGCGAGGCCCTCTCCGGCAACCTGTGCCGCTGCACGGGCTACGAGAAGATCATGGACGCGGTCCGGCTCGCCGCCGCGCGCCAGTCCGAGGAGGTCTGAGGACATGGCTGACACCCGTACCACCGGTATCCCCGCGAAGGTCACGCAGGGATCGCAGACCAAGGGCGGCATCGGCGAGTCCACGCTCCGCCCGGACGGCACCCTCAAGGTCACCGGCGAGTTCGCGTACTCGTCCGACATGTGGCACGAGGACATGCTGTGGGGTCAGGTCCTGCGCTCCCCGGTCGCGCACGCCGAGATCGTCTCGATCGACACCGGCGAGGCCCTCGCCACCTCCGGCGTCTACGCCGTCCTCACCTACGACGACCTGCCGACGGACGTGAAGAACTACGGCCTGGAGATCCAGGACACGCCCGTCCTCGCCCACGGCAAGGTCCGCCACCACGGCGAGCCCGTCGCGATCGTCGCCGCCGACCACCCGGAGACCGCGCGCCGCGCCGCCGCCAAGATCAAGGTCGAGTACCGCGAGCTGCCCGTCATCACCGACGAGGCCTCCGCGACCGCGCCGGACGCGATCCTCGTCCACGAGGGCCGCGACGACCACCACGCCGGGCACGTCCCGCACCCGAACATCGTGCACCGCCAGCCCATCGTGCGCGGGAACGCGGACGAGGCCGCCCGGCGCGCCGACGTCATCGTCAAGGGCGAGTACACCTTCGGCATGCAGGACCAGGCCTTCCTCGGCCCCGAGTCCGGTCTCGCCGTGCCGTCCGAGGACGGCGGCGTCGACCTGTACGTCGCCACCCAGTGGCTGCACTCGGACCTGAAGCAGATCGCCCCGGTCCTCGGCCTGCCCGAGGAGAAGGTCCGGATGACGCTCTCCGGCGTCGGCGGTGCCTTCGGCGGTCGCGAGGACATCTCGATGCAGATCCACGCGTGCCTGCTCGCCCTGCGCACCGGCAAGCCCGTGAAGATCGTCTACAACCGCTTCGAGTCCTTCTTCGGACACGTCCACCGCCACCCCGCGAAGCTCTACTACGAGCACGGGGCGACCAAGGACGGCAAGCTCACGCACATGAAGTGCAAGATCGTCCTGGACGGCGGCGCCTACGCTTCCGCCTCCCCGGCGGTCGTCGGCAACGCCTCGTCCCTGTCGGTCGGCCCGTACGTGATCGACGACGTCGACATCGAGGCGATCGCCCTCTACTCGAACAACCCGCCCTGCGGCGCCATGCGCGGCTTCGGCGCGGTCCAGGCCTGCTTCGCGTACGAGGCCCAGATGGACAAGCTGGCCGACAAGCTGGGCATGGACCGGGTCGAGTTCCGGCAGCTGAACGCCATGGAGCAGGGCACGATCATGCCGACGGGCCAGCCCGTCGACTCGCCCGCGCCGGTCGCCGAACTGCTGCGCCGCATCAAGGCGATGCCGCTGCCGCCCGAGCGTCAGTGGGAGTCCAGCGAGGGCGCCGACGTGCGCCAGCTGCCCGGCGGTCTGTCCAACACCACGCACGGCGAGGGCGTCGTCCGCGGCATCGGCTACGCCGTCGGCATCAAGAACGTCGGCTTCTCCGAGGGCTTCGACGACTACTCCACCGCCAAGGTGCGCATGGAGGTCATCAACGGCGAGGCCGTCGCCACCGTGCACACCGCGATGGCCGAGGTCGGCCAGGGCGGCGTCACCGTCCACGCGCAGATCGCCCGCACCGAGCTGGGCGTCACGCAGGTGACCATCCACCCCGCCGACACCCAGGTCGGCTCGGCCGGCTCGACGTCCGCCTCGCGTCAGACGTACGTGACCGGCGGCGCCGTCAAGAACGCCTGTGAGCTGGTGCGCGAGAAGGTCCTGGAGATCGGACGCCGCAAGCTCGGCACCTACCACCCCGCGTGGGCCACCGCCGAACTCCTCCTGGAGGGCGGCAAGGTCGTCACCGACGGCGGCGAGGTCCTCGCGGACCTGGTCGACGTCCTGGAGGACGAGGTCGTCGAGCTGGAGGAGGAGTGGCGCCACCGGCCCACCGAGGCCTTCGACCTGCGCACCGGGCAGGGCAACGGGCACGTCCAGTACTCGTTCGCCGCGCACCGCGCCGTCGTCGAGGTAGACACCGAGCTCGGCCTGGTCAAGGTCATCGAACTGGCCTGCGCCCAGGACGTCGGCAAGGCGCTCAACCCGCTCTCCGTGGTCGGCCAGATCCAGGGCGGCACCACCCAGGGCCTCGGCGTCGCGGTGATGGAAGAGATCATCGTCGACCCGAAGACCGCCAAGGTCAGGAATCCGTCCTTCACGGACTACCTGATCCCCACCATCCTCGACACGCCGACCATCCCGGTCGACGTGCTCGAACTCGCCGACGAGCACGCCCCGTACGGGCTGCGCGGCATCGGTGAGGCTCCCACCCTGTCGTCCACCCCGGCCGTCCTCGCGGCGATCCGGAACGCGACGGGTCTCGCGCTCGACCGGACCCCGGTCCGCCCCGAGCACCTGACGGGCACGGTCTCCGCCTGATCCGTCGGCCGGTCCGGCCCCCGCGGGGGCCGGACCGGTGAACCCCTGAAGGACCCGGCAGCACGCAGTCCTCCAGAACCCCTTGCGCCTCGGGCCGTCCCCCGGGTCGTGCAGCCATCCCAAAACCCGCCTGAACACGAGTATCGCGCGGGTGCCCCTTTGAACCTTGGGAAACGAGGCACCATGACCCAGCAGTCTGTGGAGCCGAAGACCACCGCCGACGACGCGGGCGCGGGAACGCGCCAGCCCGCCGGCAGGTCTTGGCTCGACCGGTACTTCCACATATCCGAACGAGGATCCTCCGTCGCACGCGAGGTGCGCGGTGGCGTCACGACCTTCATGGCCATGGCGTACATCCTGCTGCTCAACCCGCTGATCCTGTCCGGCAAGGACGCCGCCGGTGACACCCTGGGCCAGAAGGCCCTGATCACCGCGACCGCCTTCGCCGCAGCGTTCACCACGCTCCTCATGGGCTTCGTCGGCAAGGTGCCGCTCGCGCTCGCCGCGGGCCTGTCCGTCTCGGGTGTGATCTCCTCGCAGGTCGCCCCCCAGATGACCTGGCCGCAGGCCATGGGCATGTGCGTGATGTACGGCGTCGTGATCATGCTCCTGGTCGTCACCGGCCTCCGCGAGATGATCATGAACGCGATCCCGCTGGCGCTCAAGCACGGCATCACCATGGGCATCGGCCTCTTCATCGCCCTGATCGGCCTCTACAAGTCCGGCTTCGTGCACGTCGGCAAGGCCACCCCGCTCACGCTCGGCCCCGCGGGCGAACTCGCCGGCTGGCCCGTCCTGCTCTTCGCGGGCACGCTCCTCCTGATCTTCATGCTGCAGGCGCGCAACACCCCCGGCGCGATCCTGATCGGCATCGTCTCCGGCACCGTCGTCGCGATGATCCTCAACGCGGCCGGTGTCATCAGCCCCAAGCAGTGGGCCAACGGAGCGCCCGAACTGCACGGCAGTGCCGTCTCCACCCCGGACTTCTCGCTCTTCGGCAAGGTCGAGTTCGGCGGCTGGGGCCAGGTCGGCGCCATGACGGTCGGCATGATCGTCTTCACCCTGGTGCTCGCCGGCTTCTTCGACGCGATGGCCACCATCATCGGCGTCGGCACCGAGGCCAAGCTCGCCGACGACAAGGGCCGCATGCCGGGCCTGTCCAAGGCGCTGTTCATCGACGGTGCGGGCGGCGCCATCGGCGGTGTGGCGGGCGGCTCCGGCCAGACCGTCTTCGTCGAGTCCGCCACCGGCGTCGGCGAGGGGGCCCGCACGGGTCTCGCCTCCGCCGTCACCGGCCTGTTCTTCGCGGCCTGCCTGTTCTTCACGCCGGTCACCGCGATCGTCCCGCAGGAGGTCGCGTCCGCCGCGCTCGTCGTCATCGGCGCCATGATGATGATGAACGCCCGGCACGTCGACTGGGCCGACCGCGCCACCGCGATCCCGGTGTTCCTCACCGTGGTCCTGATGCCCTTCACGTACACCATCACCACCGGTGTCGCCGCGGGCGTCATCTCCTGGGTCGCCATCAAGATCGCCCAGGGCAAGGCGCGGGAGATCGGGGCCTTCATGTGGGGCCTGACCGCGATCTTCCTCGTGTACTTCGCCCTCAACCCGATCGAGGGCTGGCTCGGCGTCCACTGACGCCCGCCGCCCCTTCCACGTCATCGCCGAAGGAGACCGAGACATGCTGGACATCGCGGCAGAACTCAGCCGATGGGTCGAGCGGGGACGCGACTTCGCCGTGGCCACCGTGGTGGCCGTCGGCGGCAGCGCGCCCCGGCAGCCCGGCGCGGCGCTCGCCGTCGACAGCGACGGCACCGCGATCGGTTCGGTCTCCGGCGGCTGCGTGGAAGGGGCGGTCTACGAGCTGTGCCAGGAGGCGCTCGCGGACGGGGTCACCCGCCTGGAGCGCTTCGGGTACAGCGACGACGACGCCTTCGCCGTGGGGCTGACCTGCGGCGGCGTCATCGACATCCTCGTCACGCCGGTACGCGCCGGGGACCCGGCGCTGCGGGACGTGGTCGAGACCGCGCTGAGGGCCGCCGCCTCGGCGGAGGCGGCGGCCCTCGCCCGGATCGTCGCGGGCCCGGCCGACCTGCTCGGCCGCGCCCTCCTGGTCCGCCCCGACGGCACGTACGACGGCGGTTTCGGCGCCCATCCCGAGCTCGACCGCACCGTCGCCGCCGAAGCCGGTGCCTACCTCGACGCCGGCCGCACCGGCACCCTGGAGATCGGCGAACAGGGCTCGCGCTGCGGCGCCCCGCTCACCCTCCTCGTGGAGTCCTCGGTCCCGCCCCCGCGCATGATCGTCTTCGGCGCCATCGACTTCGCCTCCGCGCTCGTGCGGATGGGCAAGTTCCTCGGCTACCACGTCACCGTCTGCGACGCCCGGCCCGTCTTCGCGACCGCCGCGCGCTTCCCCGAGGCCGACGAACTCGTCGTCGAATGGCCCCACCGGTACCTGGAGCGCACCGAGGTCGACGGCCGCACCGTGCTGTGCGTCCTCACCCACGACGCCAAGTTCGACGTGCCGCTGCTCGAACTCGCGCTGCGCCTGCCCGTCGCCTACGTCGGCGCGATGGGCTCGCGCCGCACCCACCTCGACCGCAACGAGCGCCTGCGCGAGGTCGGCGTCACCGAACTGGACCTGGCCCGCCTGCGCTCCCCGATCGGCCTCGACCTCGGCGCCCGCACGCCGGAGGAGGTGGCCCTCTCCATCGCCTCGGAGATCGTCGCGAACCGCCGCGGCGGCACCGGCGTCTCCCTGACCGGCGCCCACACCCCGATCCACCACGACCCGACCGAGCCCCGCCGCATCGACTCGGTGGCCTGAGCGCGTCCGTGCGGGCCGCGCCGGCGCGGCCGGCGCCGCAGGCGGCGAACGCCGTCGCCGGGTGCCGCGTCGTCGTGGCTGATCGCGCAGTTCCCCGCGCCCCCCACGGGGCGCGGGGCGTCAACTCATGTCGGACAACAGGGCGTTCAGCGCCCGGCCGAAGACCAGGCGGCCCGCCGCGGCCAGGAGCGGGTCCGTCACGGCCGGTACCCCGCGCACCCGCAGCTCCTCGCGCCACTCCACCTGCGCCCCGCCGCCCACCAGGGCCCGTACCTCGAACTCGGCCCAGCCCAGGACCACCCGGCCGCGCTTCTCCATGCGGCAGCGGCGCGGCGGCTGCCAGGCGACCAGTTCCATCGGGTCGTCGAAGGCGAAGCGGGGGCCGAGGCCGGTGCGGGCCACGAAGGCGGTGCCGGCCGCGGTCGGGGGCGGGGTGAGGACGGTGACCCGGGTCAGCGGCACCACCGTGCCGTGCCGCTCCCAGTCGGTGATCCGGCGCCAGGCCTCGGCGGGGGAAAGCGGCGTTTCGCGGACGATCCGGATATCGGCGGCCATGGCGCGATGGTAGACGCGCCGCGCCCGGTGAGCTGCGCCACGTCCGTGAACGGGTGAGCGTGTCGCACGGCGGGGCATCAACTGGTGGGCCCCTACGGTCAGTTATGTAAACGATCATGAAGCAAGCCGGGCGCCCCGTCAGCCGGCGCCCGCCCCGCCACGCCCCCACAGGAGCAGACACCTCATGACCGCACCCGTCACCCCCACCGTCCTCGACCCCGCGGGCCGCGACCTGCACGCCGAGAACGACCGGCTGCGCGCCGCCCATCCCTGTGCCGCCCTGCTCGAACTGCCCGGCGGCATACGGGCCTGGGCCCCCACCTCGTACGACGTCCTCAAGGGGCTGCTCGCCGACGCGCGCGTGTCCAAGGACCCGAACCAGCACTGGCCCGAGTGGATCGCGGGCGAGCACCGCCAGTCCTGGATCGTCAACTGGGTCGGCGTCTCCAACATGTTCAACGCCTACGGCGCCGACCACCGCAGGCTGCGCACCCTGATCGCGCCCGCCTTCACCAAGCGCCGCACCGACGTGCTGCGCCCGCGGATCGAGCAGATCGCGGCCGAACTGCTCGACGCCATGGCGGCGGCCCCCGACGGCCGCGCCGACCTGCGCTCCGCGTACGCGCACCCGCTGCCGATGCAGGTCATCTGCGAACTGTTCGGCGTGCCCGAGGAACAGCGGGCCGACGCCGCCCGGCTCGTCGCCGGGATCATGGACACCACGGTGACGCCCGAACAGGCCCTCGCCATCCTCCAGGAGGTGCAGCGGCTCCTCGGCGCCCTCGTCGAGGCCAAGCGCGCGCAGCCCGGCGACGACCTCACCAGCGCCCTCATCGCCACCCGCGACGACGCGGGCTCGGGCCTCACCGAGCAGGAGCTGATCGACACCCTCCTCCTCGTCATCGGCGCGGGCCACGAGACGACCGTGAACCTCATCGGGAACGCCGCGCACGCCCTGCTCACCCACCCCGAGCAGCTCGCCCGGGTCCGCTCCGGAGAGATCCCGTGGAGCGAGGTCATCGAGGAGACCCTGCGCTGGGCGCCCTCGATCGCCAATCTCCCGCTGCGCTACGCCGTCGAGGACATCGACCTGCCCGACGGCACCCGGATCGCGGCCGGCGAGGCGATCCTCGCCTCGTACGCGTCGGCCGGCCGCGACCCGCGCCGGCACGGCCCGGACGCGGACCGCTTCGACATCGCCCGCGCCGACAAGGAGCACCTCGCCTTCGGCCACGGCGTCCACTTCTGCCTCGGCGCCCCGCTGGCCCGGCTGGAGGCGGCGATCGCCCTGCCGGCCCTCTTCGACCGCTTCCCCGGCCTCGCCCTGGAGGACGGCGCCGCGCATGTCGAGTCGTTCATCGGCTACGGGTACGGGAGCCTGCCGGTCCGGCTGAAGTAGCCGCTGCGGCACGCCCGTTCAGGGCTCAGGGCTTGTAGATCCGGCCCGGTTCGGCCTTCCCCGGTGCGAGGAGCTGGGGCACCGTCACGAAGACGTAGCCCTTCTCCTTGAGCGCGTCGATGATGCCGGGGACGGCCGGCACGGTGCCCTTGTAGAGGTCGTGCAGCAGGATGATGCTGTCCCGCCGGGTCTGGTCCACGGCCCGCTCGCGGATCAGCGCCGAGTCCGTGGTCGCGTAGTCCTTGCAGGTCACGTCCCACAGGACCTGCGCCAGGCCCTCCTCCTTCGCGAGGGCGCTCACGTGGTCGTTCGTGCGGCCCTGCGGCGGCCGCATCAGCGTGGGCCGCCGGCCGGTCAGCTGCTCGACGGCGTCGTCGGTGCGCCGCAGCTCGTCCCGGATCTCGTCGTCCCCGAGGTCCGTCAGGATCTTGTGGTCCCAGGTGTGACTGGCCAGTTCGTGGCCCTCGCGCGCCATGCGCCGCACCAGCTCCGGGTGTTTCGCGATGTGGTTCTTGCCGAGCAGGAAGAACGTCGCGGGGACCTTGCGCTCCTTCAGGATGTCCAGCAGGCGGGGGCTGTTCTCGCTCGGGCCCGCGTCGAAGGTGAGCGCCACGCACTTCGCGCGCCGGCAGTCGACGGTGCCGAAGTCCCGCGCGCGGTCGCCGAGATCGACCGCCCGCGCGTCACCGACGTCGACCGGGGCCGCCTTGCGGGCGGCGCTCGGCTTCGTCGTGTCGTACTGCGTGCAGCCACTCAGGGCGAGGGTCAGGGTGGAGGCGGTCAGCGCGAACGCGGCCGCGCGCAACCCCCTTCGTATCTTCGTCGTCTTCACGGGTGCGGCAGACATGCGCGCACTATACATAGTGTGTATACGCCGCGTGTATACCCGGGGTGCAGAGTGCCCTGAGCTGCTGTTCTTCCGGTGACCGAAAAGTGGCCCGCGGGCGGCGGGAAAGTGGTGCCCTCCGGCTGATTGACAGGCGCCGAAACACCCCGGATCGTGACAACCTGGGTGTGACACCTGACGGTTGGGGGACCGCTATGAGGTGGCCGGGGGACGCGTCCGACAGAGCAGAGGGTCAGGCCGGAGGGCCGGTGGGCGCTACGGGCTTCGGGCCTCCGCCTCCACCCCCACCCGACGCCTCGCCCCCGATGCCGCCCGGCACCCCGCCCGTGCCGCCGGGGCCACCGCCGTCCTGGGGGCCGCCGCCTCCGCCGTCCCCGCCTCCCGCGCCGCCCGGACCCGCCGAGCCGCTGCGCGCCGTGGCCGTGGCGCTGCTCAACCTCTGCGGCCTGGGCCTCGGTTACGTCCTGCTGCGCCGATGGCTGCCCGCCCTGGTCTGCCTCGCCGCGACGGTCGCGCTCGCCGTGGTCGCCCTGCCCGCCGACCCCGACGGCGTGCCCGCCTGGGCCCTCGCCGGCTACGGCGCGCTGCTGCTGCTCGCCGCCCTCGACGGGGCCCGCCGCGGACTGCGCTCCGGGCCCACGGCCCCCGCCGTCCGGCCCCTCCTCGCCGCCGCACTCGGCCTGGTGCTGCTCGCCGTCCCGGCCGGCGGCGCCTACGCGTACGACGGACTGCGCGACGACGCCGTCGAGGACATGCTGCTCGACCGGCTCGCCGCCACCGACGCCCTCGTCCAGGGCGCCGCGGGCCAGGACTTCGCCCGGTCCAGGAGCACCTACCTCACCGCCCTCGGCCGCTACCGCGACCTGACCGAGGACCACCCCGGATCCCGCGCCGCCCACCGCGTCCACGCCAGCCTCGACGCCTACTACAAGGCCGTCTCCGCGCCCTACCGCAAGAAGGACCGCTGCGCCGCGATCGCCCCGCTCGAACACCTGCGGGACGTTCCCGACACCATCGACCGCGACGTCCTCGGCGACCTCGCGACCTGGCCCGACCAGCCCCTCGCCACCTCCCTCCTCGACTGCGGCACCGGCAAGCTCGGCACCGCCGAGAGCGACAGCGAGGGCGGCGAACTCGGCCGACTCCTGCGCACGTTCCCCGACTCGGCGCAGGCCGACCGGGTCGAACCGGCCCTCCGCGCCGCCGTCGACCGGCGCGTCGGCGACCTGAGGGGCGCCGAGCCCTGCCGCGCCGCCGACCGACTGCGGCGCATCGGGGACACCGCGAAGGCCCTGCCCGCGCCCGTGCCCGGCCATCTGCGCGCCCGCGTCGCCGACGCCGTGCGCGACGGCACGTACGCGTGCGGCATCGACCAGTTCAAGGACAAGAAGTTCACCGAGGCGCGCAAGACGCTCACCGACTTCGCCGGCACCTACAAGAGCGACCGGCGCGGGGCGCGGGCCCGGCAGGTCGCCACCGCCGCCGAGATCGCCGAACTGCGCCCCGCGGCCGGCGACCGCCTGCCGCCCACCGGCACACCCGGCGGGGCCCGGATGGAACTCGTCATCAGCAACGACGGCCCCGACCCCGTCGAGATCCTCTACACCGGACCCGTCACCGGCCGGATCACCGTCGGCGCCTGCGGCTCCTGCTCGACGTACTCCAGCGAGGCCGCCGGACGCGGCAAGGCCTGCAAAGCGAGCGGCCGGGCGTACCCGAAGAAGACCCTGCGGCTGCCCGCCGGCACCTACCACTTCCTGCACAAGCCGGGCGGCGCGAGCACCACCGCGCGCGGCCGGGCCGCCGGCGGCCGCATCCAGCCCGGCTACACGTACACGCAGTGCAGTTACGTCGTGGCCGGGGGAGGCGGACTCGGGGCCGACCTGTGAGCGGGCCTCCGGCAGGCGGCCCCCGGGACGGGCGGGGTAGGATTTTCGGGCGGTGATCACGTCGGCCCACGCGGCCGGGCGCGCACCGTACGGCGGTGGGGCCCGCCGTACCCCACCGCGGCACAGGCGCCGCCGACGGCCCCTACTTGCGACCACGCACGCCCCGCCCGCACCGGGCGCGGGCGTCCGGCGAGTAGGAGACGCACCCGTGGAAGAGGCCCGCACGTCCATGACCGAGGAACCGGTCGATCCCGACGCCGCGCCGGCGCCCGCCGCCCGGCGGCCCGCGATCCTGCGCGGCCAGGGACCGGTGCTCGCGGCCGTGGCCGCCGGCGGCGCGATCGGCGCCTGCGCCCGCTACGGCGCCGCCCTGATCTGGCCCACCGCCCCCGGCGCCTTCCCGTGGACCACCCTCGTCGTCAATGTGATCGGCTGCGCCGTCATCGGCGTCTTCATGGTTCTGATCACCGACGTGTGGGCCGCCCACCGGCTCGTGCGCCCCTTCTTCGGCACCGGCGTCCTCGGCGGCTTCACCACCTTCTCCACCTACGCCGTCGACATCCGGCAGCTCACCGACGCCGGCGCGGCCCGCACCGCGCTCGGCTACCTGGCCCTCACCGCCGTCACCGCGCTCGCCGCGGTGTGGACGGCCGCCCACCTGACCCGCCGTGCCGTCGAACGGAGGACCCCACGATGACCGCACCGGAGCCCGCCCGCGCCGCCCGCCCGCTGAGCGGCCCCGCGCTGCGCGTGACCATCTTCGTCGGCGAGAACGACACCTGGCACCACAAGCCGCTCTACGCCGAGATCGTGCACCGCGCGCACAAGGCGGGCCTCGCCGGAGCCTCCGTGTTCCGCGGCATCGAGGGCTTCGGCGCCGGGTCACTCATCCACACCCACCGACTGCTCTCGCTCAGCGAGGACCTCCCCGTCGCGATCTTCATCGTGGACACGGAGGAGCGCGTCCGCGCGTTCCTGCCGCAGCTCGACGAGCTGGTCACCGAGGGGCTGGTGATCCTCGACGACTGCGAGGTCCACCGCTACGTGGGCCGCACCGGGGAGGACACGGCGTGAACTGGCTCCTCGTCATCGCGGGCGCCATGGTCGGCGCCCCGCTGCGCTACCTCACCGACCGCACCGTCCAGACCCGGCACGACTCCGTGTTCCCCTGGGGCACCTTCGCCGTGAACGTCGCGGGATCCCTGATCCTCGGCCTCGTCACCGGTGCGGTGGCCGCGGGCGCCGCGTCCTCCCAGGTCCAACTCCTCCTCGGCACCGGCCTGTGCGGCGCCCTCAGCACGTACTCCACCTTCTCCTACGAGACCCTGCGGCTCGCGGAGACGGGGGCGCGCTTCTACGCGGCGGTGAACGTGCTCGGAAGCATCGCGGGGGGTCTCGGCGCGGCCTTCCTGGGCGCGACGCTGGCGGAGGCCTTCTGGGGCTGACCGGGGGCATCGTGCCCGGCGAAGGGTGAAGGCCCCGCCCGCTCCGGTCGGAGCGGGCGGGGCCTTCGGCACGCCGTGGTCAGGGGCGTGTGGTGCTCAGGTGCTTCTCAGGTGCTGTGGACGCTCAGGGGCGGGCGCGGCGGTCCGTGCCGCGTCCGTCCCTCCCCCCTTCGCCTCTCAGCTCCTGCCGGCCACCGCTTCGCCGGCCGCCGGTACGGTCTCGGCGGTCGTGGCGGGCTCCCCGGCCTGCACCTCCGTCTCCGGCTGCGGCTTCTTCCTGCCGAGGTGGTTGAAGGCGATGTTGAGCAGCACCGCCGTGATGGCGCCCGCGCAGATGCCCGTACCGAGAATCGTCTGCGCCCAGTCCGGGAACGCGTGGTAGATGCCCGGCTGCACGACCTTGCCGTTCGCGACGATCTCGGGGGCCGCGAGCGGGATGAGGCCGACACCGAGGGAGACCGCGGCGATCACGATGTTGGCGCCCTCGTCGAGGTGGGCGCGGGACAGGGTGCGCACGCCGCTGATCGCGATGGTGCCGAACAGGACCAGGCCCGCGCCGCCGAGCACCGGCATCGGGACGAGCGAGACGACCGCGCCGAGCACCGGGAAGACGCCGAGGACGAGCAGGACGGCGCCCGCCGTGGCGACGACGAACCGGCTGCGCACCTTCGTGAGCGAGACGACGCCGATGTTCTGGGCGAACGCGCTGATGGCGAAGCCGCCGAAGAGCGAGCCGATCATCGTGCCGAGGCCGTCGACGCGCAGACCGCTGCTGATCGTGCGGCCGTCGACGGGACGGTCGCAGATCTCGCCGACGGCGAGCATGCCGGCCGCGCTCTCCGTCATCAGCACCAGCATCATGATGGTCATCGAGATGATCCCGGCGACCTGGAACTCCGGCATGCCGAAGTGGAACGGCGTCGGGATCGAGACCAGCGGCGCGGACTCGAACGTCTTCGTGTTCAGCATCCCGAACGGGATCGCGGCGAGCGTGCCGATCACCATGCCGAGGATCAGCGAGAGCTGCCGCAGGAACCCGGTGAACAGGCGCTGCATCGCCACGATGATGACGAGCGTGAACGCGGCGAGCGTCAGGTTGGACGTCGAGCCGAAGTTCTCGGCACCCGCGCCGCCCTGCGCCCAGCGCACCGGAACCGGCATCAGCGAGACGCCGATGAGCGTGATGACGACGCCGGTCACCAGGTGCGGGAAGAAGCGCATCAGCTTGCCGAAGAACGGGCCGATGACCAGACACACGGCACCGGCCACGAGCAGTGAGCCGAGCATCGTCTGGAGTTCGTGCCCCTCGGCCGTGTTCTGGCCGATCGCGAGGAGCGGCGCGATGCCGCCGGACGCGGCGGCGTTGACGAACGGCAGCCGGTTGCCGAGGACCTTGCCGACGCCGAGCGTCTGGGTGAGCGTGCAGAGACCGGCGATGAACAGGCTCACCGAGATGAGCAGCACCTGGTTGCCCGCGCTGAGACCGACCGTCGGGCCGATCACGAGAGGAGCGGCGACCACCCCGGAGTACATCGCGGCGATGTGCTGGAGCGCCGACGGAAGGAGCTTTCGTGCGGGGAGTTTCTCATCCACGGGGTGACAGGGAACGTCAGCCACTTGTGGGTTATTCATGGGGATGGCCCTTCGAACTCGTTGTCCTGCACGCCTCTAACCGGCCATCTTTGAGCCACCGCAGGAGCGGGGGACCGGCCGGGCGGGGGACAGGGGTGTCGGCCGATCGGGTCTTGTGCGCAGGTCGCGGCGCTGCTAGCGCGCGTGTGTCCGAAGTGCGGAGGGGTCTTGACCCCTCGCGGCCCGAGCGATTAGCGTCCGGGTGCCATCGGCCCGTGCGTGACGGAACGCGCACGGCGAACATGTGGCGGAACGAAGGGAGGCGACCGGCGGATGAACACCTGCTCCGATCTCGGTCGTCTCGCCCAGCGCACCGCCTGGGCGCCGGGCCGCATCGCGCACGGCTGCTGACCGCGCCCTTCCGGCCTGCCGGCCGTTTGGGGTGCCCGTCGCCGGCCCACCCCCTCACTCCTTCCGGGTCTCCCGTCTCCACCGCCTTTCGGCACGCCGTTCCCGCGTGCCCTCCCGCGCCCTTCCCCGACATCCGGCGCGCACACAGAAAGCTGCCTGGACCTTGGCGAACCACGTTCAACTCACGGTCAACGGGGCCGACATCCCGCTCGCACCGGCCCCGCCCCACACCACCGCCCTCGACCTGCTGCGCGAGCGCGGCCTCACCGGCACCAAGGAGGGCTGCGCGGAAGGCGAGTGCGGCGCCTGCTCCGTGCTCGTGGCCCGCCCCGGCACGGACCGGCCCACCGACTGGGTCGCCGTCAACGCCTGTCTGATCCCGGCCGCCGCGCTCGACGGCCAGGAGATCGTCACCGCGGAGGGCCTCGCCGCGGGCGCCGCCGACGGTGAACTCCACCCCGTGCAGGAGGAGATGGCGGTCCGCGGCGGCTCCCAGTGCGGATACTGCACCCCCGGGTTCGTGTGCAGCATGGCCGCCGAGTACTACCGGCCGGGCCGCTGCGAGCACCCCGCGGCGGACAGCGACGCCGAGCACGGCCCGAACGGCTTCGACCTGCACGCCCTGAGCGGCAACCTGTGCCGCTGCACCGGCTACCGGCCCATCCGCGACGCCGCGTTCGCCGTCGGCGCGCCCGGCGAGGACGACACCCTGGCCCGCCGCCGCGACGAGGCGCCGCCCGCGCCCGTCGCCACCGCCTACACGCAGGGCGAGCGGACCTTCGTACGGAAGGACACGCTCGCCGAGACGCTGCGGCTGCTGCGCGAGCGGCCCGACGCCACGGTCGTCGCGGGGTCCACCGACTGGGGCGTCGAGGTCAACATCCGCTCCCGCAGGGCCGATTGCGTGATCGCCGTCGACCGACTGCCCGAACTGCGGGAACTGCGCGCCGAGTCCGGCCACGTCGAGATCGGCGCCGCCCTCACCCTCAGCGAGATCGAGCGCGGACTCGACGGCTCCGTACCGCTCCTCGGCGACCTGTTCCCCCAGTTCGCGTCCCGCCTCATCCGCAACGGCGCCACCCTCGGCGGCAACCTCGGCACCGGCTCGCCCATCGGCGACAGCCCGCCCGCGCTGCTCGCCCTGGAGGCGTCGGTCGTGCTCGCCGACGCCGACGGCGAGCGCGTCGTGCCGCTCGCCGAGTACTTCACCGGCTACCGGCAGAGCGTGCGCCGCCCCGGCGAGCTGATCCGCGCCGTGCGCGTGCCGCTGCCGCTGTCGCCCGTCACCGCCTTCCACAAGATCGCCAAGCGGCGCTTCGACGACATCTCCAGCGTCGCCGTCGCCTTCGCGCTCGACGTCCGGGACGGCACCGTGCGCAAGGCACGCATCGGCCTGGGCGGGGTGGCCGCCACCCCGGTCCGCGCGCTCGCCACCGAGGCCGCCCTGGAGGGCGAGCCCTGGACCGAGGCGACCGTCGAGGCCGCCGCCCGTGTGCTGCGCGGCGAGGGCACCCCCATGAGCGACCACCGGGCCAGCGCCCTGTACCGCTCCGCGATGCTCGGCCAGAGCCTGAAGAAGCTGTACGCACAGACCACCGCGGAGGTGTCGGCATGAGCCAGTTGTCCGAGCGCCCGGAGCAGGCCGTCGTCGGCCTGTCGCTGCCGCACGAGAGCGCCGTCCAGCACGTCACCGGCACCGCCCTCTACACCGACGACCTCGTCGCCCGCACCAAGGACGTCCTGCACGCCCACCCCGTCCAGGTGATGCACGCCCACGGCCGGATCACCGCCCTGCGCACCGAGCCCGCGCTCGCCGTGCCCGGCGTGGTCCGCGTCCTGACCGGGGCCGACGTGCCCGGCGTCAACGACGCCGGCATGAAGCACGACGAGCCGGTCTTCCCCGACGAGGTCATGTTCCACGGCCACGCCGTCGCCTGGGTGCTCGGCGAGACCCTGGAAGCCGCCCGGCTCGGCGCCGAGGCCGTGGAGGTCGACCTCGACGAACTGCCCTCCGTGATCACGCTGGACGAGGCGATCGCCGCCGACAGCTTCCACGGCGCCCGGCCCGTCATGGAGACCGGCGACATCGACGCCGGATTCGCCGACTCCGCCCACGTGTTCAGCGGCGAGTTCCAGTTCTCCGACCAGGAACACTTCTACCTGGAGACGCACGCCGCGCTCGCGCAGATCGACGAGGCCGGCCAGGTCTTCGTACAGAGCAGCACCCAGCACCCCTCCGAGACCCAGGAGATCGTCGCGCACGTCCTCGGGCTCAGCAGCCACGAGGTGACCGTGCAGTGCCTGCGCATGGGCGGCGGCTTCGGCGGCAAGGAGATGCAGCCGCACGGCTTCGCCGCCGTCGCCGCGCTCGGCGCGAAGCTCACCGGCCGCCCCGTCCGGCTGCGCCTCACCCGCACCCAGGACCTGACCATGTCCGGCAAGCGGCACGGCTTCCACGCCCGCTGGCGCATCGGCTTCGACGCCGAGGGCCGCATCCAGGCCCTGGACGCCGCACTCACCGCCGACGGCGGATGGAGCCTCGACCTGTCCGAACCGGTCGTTGCCCGCGCCCTGTGCCACATCGACAACACGTACTGGATCCCCCACGCCCGCGTCACCGGCCGCATCGCCCGCACCCACAAGGTCTCCAACACCGCCTTCCGCGGCTTCGGCGGACCCCAGGGCATGCTCGTCATCGAGGACATCATGGGCCGGTGCGCGCCGCTGCTCGGCCTCGACCCGATGGAGCTGCGCGAGCGGAACTTCTACCGGCGCGGCCACACCACCCCGTACGGGCAGCCGCTCGCCCAGCCCGAACGCATCGGGGCCGTCTGGGACAAGGTGCGGGAGAACGCGGCCGTCGCCGAACGGCGGCGCGAGATCGAGGCGTTCAACGCCGCGCACCCGCACACCAAGCGGGCCCTCGCCGTCACCGGGATCAAGTTCGGCATCTCCTTCAACCTCACCGCCTTCAACCAGGGCGGCGCCCTCGTACTGATCTACAAGGACGGCTCCGTCCTGATCAACCACGGCGGCACCGAGATGGGCCAGGGCCTGCACACCAAGATGCTCCAGGTGGCCGCGACCACGCTCGGCATCCCCCTGCACAAGGTCCGGCTCGCCCCCACCCGCACCGACAAGGTGCCCAACACCTCGGCCACCGCCGCCAGCGCCGGCGCCGACCTCAACGGCGCCGCCGTCAAGAACGCCTGCGAGCAACTGCGCGAACGCCTCCGCCAGGTGGCCGGCACACAGCTCGGCGCGAGCGCCGCCGACGTCCGCATCGTCGAGGGCGTCGCCCGCGTCCTCGGCAGCGACCGTGAGCTCGCCTGGGACGACCTCGTGCGCACCGCGTACTTCCAGCGGGTGCAGCTGTCGGCCGCCGGCTTCTACCGCACCGAGGGCCTGCACTGGGACGCGAAGTCGTTCCACGGCTCGCCGTTCAAGTACTTCTCGCACGGCGCGGCCGCCGCCGAGGTGGAGGTCGACGGCTTCACCGGCGCGTACCGCGTACGGCGCGTGGACATCGTGCACGACGTCGGCGACAGCCTCTCCCCGATGATCGACATCGGGCAGGTCGAGGGCGGCTTCGTGCAGGGCGCGGGCTGGCTGACCCTGGAGGACCTGCGCTGGGACACCGGCGACGGACCGCACCGGGGCCGGCTCCAGACCCAGGCCGCCAGCACCTACAAGCTGCCCAGCTTCTCCGAGATGCCCGAGGAGTTCCACGTCGAGCTGCTGGAGAACGCGACCGAGGAGGGCGCCGTCTACGGCTCCAAGGCGGTCGGCGAACCCCCGCTCATGCTCGCGTTCTCGGTGCGCGAGGCGCTGCGCCAGGCGGCCGCCGCGTTCGGCACGCCGGGCACGGCGGTCGAACTGGCCTCGCCCGCCACGCCGGAGGCCGTGTTCTGGGCGATCGAGGCCGCCCGCGCGGGCGGCCCGCGAGAGGTCCGGGCCGAGGCGGAAGCGCCGGTCGGTGCCTGACATGGCCTGGGTCGCCGCGGTCGCGCGGCTGCGGGCACGCCGGGAGCCCGGCGTGCTCGTGACCGTCACGGCCGTGCGCGGCCACGCCCCGCGCGACGCCGGCGCCAAACTCGTCGTGGGCGCCGGCGCCACCTGGGGGTCGATCGGCGGCGGCAACGTCGAGGCCGTCTCCATCGACCGCGCCAGGGAGATGATCACCGGCGCCGCGACCGCGCCCGAACTGATCGACTTCGCCCTGAACGACAAGGTCACCAACCGGCACGGCGTCCAGTGCTGCGGCGGCACCGTCCAGGTCCTGCTCGAACCGCTGCCCGTGGTCCGGGCGGTGGCCGTCTTCGGCGTCGGTCACGTCGGCTTCGAACTGGCCCGGATCCTGGCCCGTCAGGACCTGGACCTCCACCTCGTCGACAGCCGCGCCGAGCTCCTCACCGAGGAACGGCTCGCCGTGCTGACCTCCGACGCGGTCGCCCAGGTCCACACCCACCACACACCGCTGCTGCCCGAGGAGGTCCTGGAGGGACTGCCGCAGGGCACACACGTCCTGATCATGACGCACGACCACGCCGAGGACGCCGCCCTGTGCGACGCCGCCCTGCGCACCGGCCATCTCGGCTCGATCGGCCTGATCGGCTCGGCCGCCAAGTGGACCCGCTTCCGCCGCCGCCTCGCCGACGAGGGCGGGCACGCCGACGAGGCCATCGCCCGGATCAAGACCCCGATCGGCCTGACCGAGATCACCGGCAAGGAACCGGCGACGATCGCGGTGAGCGTCGCCGCCGATCTGCTGCGCGCCTTCGAGGACGAGTAGGGGCCAGGGGGACGGGCCCTAGGGCGTGTGTCGAAAGTCCCGCCTGCCCCGCGGCGCCCGGCACGCACGCTCGCGGCGTTGCCGAAACGACCTAATAGCTCCGCTATGAGGACGCTCCGGCGCCTTGCGATCGCACGCACCGGACACCGCGGGGCCCGCCCTTCGGGCGGACGACGGGACTTTCGACACACGCCCTAGGAGCGGGTGGCGGTGCCGCACTCGCCGTCGTGCTGCTCGGAGACCACCGGCGCGCTACGGTCGTACGGGTCCGAGGTCGGCCCGTCCGACGCCTCGGTCTCGCCGAAGGTCGGGGTGAGGAAGCCGTTGTAGGTGCGGCAGCCCGCGTTCGTGGTGTGGACCATGTTGCTGTGCACGGAGAACGTGCCGTCCTTGGTGACGACCTTCTCCGGGTTCTGCCAGTCCATGACCACCTGGCGCCGCACGATGACCCGGGTGACCTCGTTCGGGTCGCCGGCCGTGGCCACGACCGGGTACACGTACGTCACGTCGCTGGTCACCCGCAGCGCGTGGTGCGGGCCCGGCCCCTCCTCGTACGAGAGCCGGCCGCGGACCTTGACGACGTCCCCGACCAGCGACGTCCTGTCGGGGTCGAAGCGGCTGAACAGCACCAGCGGGTTGTACTTCTCGCTGGGGGAGCGCAGGGCCGTCTCGATGAACTCCTGCTCCTTCGGCTGCTTCGGATTGATGTACGCGACGGCCTCGCTCGGGCGTTCGCCGCGCAGGACCTCTCGGTCGAGGCTGGAGGCGACGAGGAAGTCACGGCTGCGGTCCAGGGCCTTCGCGACTTGCGCCTCGTCCATCCAGGCCGTCGCGCGGGGCGCGGGGACCGTGATGCCGGCCGCGCCGTCGGCCCAGCGGGCGGCGGGCGAACCCCGGAACGGTTCGGCGCGTGTGCCGCGCAGGGTTCCGGCGGACGGGGGCGGGCCCGACGGGCGTGCCGTCTCCGCGCCGAGCGGGGTGGCGTCCGGTGCGCCGCCCGCGCCGAGCAGGTTCGTCACCCGGTCCGGGGCCAGGGCCCAGAGCAGGGCGGCGAGGGCGGCGAGGATTCCGGCCACGTACCAGCCGGTGCGGCTGCGGCTGCGGCTGCGGGGGTGGTCGGGGCGGTACGTCCGCCAGCCGTCGCCGTCGCTGTTTCGGAGGTTCTCCTCCTGGAGGCGGCGGGTGACCGTCCGGGCCCGCGCCGAGGGCTCCTTCGGCGCGTCGTGCACGCCCTCCTCGGACTCCCTGAGGAAGCGCTCCCATTCCTCGTCCGAAACGGACGAACCGCCCTTGTCCCCACCCGAGTTCACGCACTCCTCCTGATCTTCGGCGAGGCATGATGATCGCACGGGCGCTCTGGATGCGGGTCTCCGGAGCGGGCTCGATACTGGAACCGTCGCCCAGGACCAGGGCGGCGGACATGACAGGGGGCACGTCGGTGGGGGAATCCGAGTCCGAGTCGGGGAGGGACGGTGCGGCGGGGGAGCGGGTGCTACTGCCTCCGGCGCTGCGGGGGTTCGCGGCGGTGACCGGGGCGGTGGCCGTGCTGGTCGTCGCGGTGATCGGGGTGTTGTACGCCGGGCACGGGCAGCCGGGGCGGGTGGACCGGTGGTTCGTCGATGCGACGGACGACACGGTCGGGCAGCCCTGGCGCGGGGTCGCCCTGACGCTGGACTTCCTCGGGGAGCCGGTGGGGGCCGTGGTGCTGGTGGGCGCCGTCGTGGGCTGGTGCCTGCTGCGGGGGCGCCGGCGGGGCGCGGTGTTCCTCGTCGCGGCAAGTGGTGTGGCCGTCGCTGTGGCCACCCTGCTCAAGCACGTGGTGGGCCGCACGATCCACGGGGACGGGAACCTGTCGTACCCGAGCGGGCACACGGCCTTCTTCACGGCGCTGGCCGTCGGGGTGGCGCTGGTCGTGACCGGGCGGCGCGGGGTCGTCTTCGGTGCGGCGCTCGTGGCCGGCGGCGCGATGGGGTGGGCGCAGGTCGCGCTGGGCGCGCATTACCCGACGGACGTCCTGGGTGGCTGGTGCGTGGCGCTGGCGCTCACGTTGACGCTGGCCGGGCTCTTCGACGCGGCAGCGCGGCGGGGTTCGAGACCGGGGGCCTCGGAGCCGGCGCCGAAGTAGCCCCGCCCGCCGGGAGGACGCCGCCGTCGCGTACGTCGGGAGAGGGACCGGTCCACCGGCAGGCTCGGCCGCGCGGCGGAACGAGGTCGCGACCGGTGACTGACGTGTGCGCGGCGGATGCCGAGCAGGATCGGTCGTGGCAGGGCGGAGGGTTCTCTCCCTCCGACGCTTCGGTTCCGCACCCCGAATGGAGCTTCACCATGTCCCGGTTCAAGCTGTCCCACCGCGCCGTCACGTTCCTCGCGGCGGCCGCCGTCCTGGCGACCACCGCGGGGGTCGCCTCCGCCTCGGCGCCGGTGTCCCCCACGCGCGACTCCGGCGAGGCCGTGCACGCCTCCGCCCCGTCCGGGGCCCTCACCTCCCGACTCAAAGGCTGGGGCCGTATGGACTATCCCGCGGTCGGTGACGACATCCAGGTCACGGTCGATGCCCATGCCGTCTTCAAGGGCGTGGGCTGGGCCCAGCCCGACAAGGCCTGGGGGACCTTTCGCATCTACCACCGGATGCCGGCCGCCGACGGCGAGCCCGCGAAGGTCAACTGGGGCGACTTCAAGGTCGACTGCCTGACCAGCGGCGGCCCCACCGCCACCGTGACCGGGCGCCTCGTGCGCACCGGGGGCAACGTCGGCGCCTGGGACGACTATCTGAAGCGGCATGTCCGCATGGGGATCAGCTTCTACGTGGCAGAGGGCGAGGGCGGCGGGCCCAGCCGCATCGGGATCTCCGGAGGCACGGAGAAGGGCGAGCCTCTGCTGACCAAGTGCATGGCGCCGGCCGCCGACTCCAAGGTGATCAAGGGCGGTTACGCCCTCACGGACAAGGTTCCGGCCGGCTGAGGATCGTCCGCGGAAACGGCGCCGCGCCGACGTGGCGGACCGCGCAGTTCCCCGCGCCCCTGGCGGGGCGGAGGTCGCTGGGGCCGGCTGTGCCGCGCCGTAGGGGCCGAGCGCCGTCGCCGACCGCTGCGCCGTCGTGGTTGCTCGCGCAGTTCCCCGCGCCCCTGACGGGGCCGAGGCCGCTGGAGCACGCGGTCGGCGGGGCCGGGGTGCAGCGTCGCCCGCCGTAGGGGCTGAGCCTCGTCGCCGACCGCTGCGCCGTCGTGGCTGGTCGCGCAGTTCCCCGCGCCCCTGGCGGGGCGCTCTGCTCGGCGCCGAATCAGCGCCGCCTCAGCTCGGGATGACGGGAACCCGTGGCCGAGGCTGGGCGCCGGGCCGACGCCCCCGGAGGGGGCGGGTGGGTGGGATAAGGGGGCGGGCCATAGGCGGGAGACAGTTCGCCCCGGCGCTAAGCCGGACCCCTGATCTCGCCTGGCGCCCAAGCCAGACCCCCCGATCGCGCCCGGCGCCCGAATCAGCCCCCCGGTCGCGCCCCGCGCCCAAGGCCTACCGCGGCGTGGTCAAGCCCGTTGCCGGAAGACGGGCTTGACCGGGCGGCCGCCGAGCCACGGCGTGGGGTCGCCCGCGTCCAGGGCCTTGCGGTAGACCCCGCACGCGTCGGCCACGACCTCCACCGTGCGGTCGATGTCCGTCTCCTCGAGCGCGCCGCTCACCACGAAGGAGGGAGCGAGGACCCCGCCCGCCAGCAACTGCCGCAGGAACAGGGTGCGGTAGGGCTGGGACGGCTGCCCGTACTCGTCCAGCGTGCCGAACACCAGGTTGCTGGCCCGGCCCCGGACGACGACATGCTCCCCGACACCCCGGCTCGCCGCGGCCTCCCGTACGCCGGAGGCCAAGCGCTCCCCGAGCGCGTGCAGCCGGGCCGTCACCCCCTCCTCGACGTACGTGTCCAGCACCGCCATCGCCGCCGCCAGCGCATGCGTCTCCGCCCCGTGCGTGGTGGACAGCAGGAACACCCGGTCGTGCGCGTCCCGCAGCCCGCCCCGCTCCATGAACTCCCGCCGCCCGGCGAGCGCCGACACCGCGAACCCGTTGCCGAGCGCCTTCCCGAACGTGGAAAGGTCGGGCACGACCCCGTAGAGGCCCTGCGCCCCCGCCTCGGACCAGCGCAGTCCCGTGATCATCTCGTCGAACACCAGCAGGCACCCGTGCCGGTGGGCCAGTTCGCGCAGCCCCTCCAAGTAGCCGGGCGGTGGCTCGACATGGCCGGCCGGCTCCAGGATCAGGCAGGCGATCTCGCCGGCGTGCCGGACCAGGACCTCCTCCGTGGCGGCCAGGTCGCCGTAGGGGAATCCGACGGTCAGGTCGGTGATCGCGGCCGGGATGCCGGCGGACATCGGTGTCGTGCCGATGAACCAGTCGTCCACGGAGAAGAAGGGGTGGTCGGAGCAGATCGCCACGCGGGTGCGGCCGGTGACGGCGCGGGCGAGGCGGACCGCCGCGGTGGTGACGTCCGAGCCGTTCTTGGCGAACTTCACCATCTCGGCCGTCGGCACGGTCGCGAGGAACCGCTCGGCGGCCTCCACCTCCAGGACGGACGGCCGCACGAAGTTGCTGCCGCGGTCCAGTTCACGGCGTACCGCCTCTGTCACGCGCGGATGGGCGTGCCCGAGGCTCACCGAGCGCAGCCCGGACCCGTACTCGATGTACCGGTTCCCGTCGACGTCCCACACGTGCGCGCCCTTGCCGTGGCTGATGACCGGCGCGAGGTGCTCGGGGTACTGGTCGTCGCCCTTGGCGTACGTGTGCGCGCCTCCGGGGATCAGCGCGTGCAGCCGCTCGTTCGCCGCGCGCGAGCGGGGCAGTTCGAAGTCTTCGGCGTCCACGGCCCGGGTCACCCTTCCTTCCGCTGCTTGAGGACCTCCGCGAGTCCGGGCGCCTCCCGGTCGCGGCGGGACACCGACGTCGCGGGCAGCGGCCAGGGGATGGCGAGTTCGGGGTCGTCGTAGGCGATGGTCACGTCCTCGGACGGATCGTGCGGACGGTCGATCCGGTACGAGGTGTCGGCGCTCTCGCTGAGCGCCTGGAAGCCGTGCGCGCACCCCGCCGGGATGTACAGCGTCGTCTGCGTCTCGCCGGACAGCTCGAAGAACGCCCGGCCCAGGTACGTGGGGGAGTCCTCGCGCAGGTCGACGACGACGTCGAAGATCCGCCCCGACGAGCAGCGTACGAGTTTGGCCTCCCCGGCGCCCGAGCGCAGGTGCATCCCGCGCAGCACGCCCCGGACCGACCGGGACACGCTGTCCTGGACGAAGGCGTGCGGATCGAGGCCCACCGAGCGGATCACGTCCGCGTCGAAGGTGCGGCAGAAGAAGCCGCGTTCGTCGGCGTACGGGGTGGACTCGAACAGGAACGCGCCGGAGATCTCCGGGACTTCGGTCGCTTTCATGGAACCTCTCGCAACGTGGGGGTGGTGGTGTCGGTGGGTGAGGGCAGGAGCGCGGTCAGGGCGTCGAACTGCTCGCGCAGCTGCCGGGCGGTCACCTCGCCCCGCTCGGCGAGGGTCCGCCGGACGTCCGCCGCGTTCTTCTCCAGCTCCCGGAACTGTTCGAGCAGCCGGTCCGCGTCGACCTCGCGCGCCGGATGGCAGTACGCGCCGAGGCCCATCCGGTCCATGAGCGCCTCGCTCTTGGCCGCGTAGCTGACGGCGAGGACGGGTGTTCCGGTCTTCAGGGCGCAGATCAGGTTGTGGTAGCGGACCGCGACCACGGTGTCGGCGGCCGTCATCTCGTCCATCAGGTCGGCGAGCGAGGCCGGTTCGGCGGCCGTGACCAGGGGCGAGTCGACGGCGTCGAGGATCGCCGCGACCACCGACGCGTCGCAGGTGTCGCCGGTGAGCAGCCGCACCGGCCGGCCCTCGCCGACCAGCGCGCGCACGAAGCGGATCGTGCCGTCGAGGTAGCGCCGGTGGATCTCGTCGGCCCGCGCGCGGTCGTCGTCGCCGCCGTGGAAGTCCATGACGCCGAGACAGACCGGCCCCGGCGGACCCGAGGGCGCCACCCGCTCCGGGGCGGGCAGGGCGAACGCGAGGTCCGGGTAGACCCGGTCGCGCGTGGTGTCCACGCCCATGCCCCGCAGCGCGTCCCGGGACCGCTCGTCCCGGTACGAGCGGTACGCGGCAAGGCGTGCCGACCAGCGCACCAGGGCCCGCGTCGACGGATTGCCGATCGGGGCGGCGCCCACGCTGACGAACGCGACCTTCGTGCCGAGCAGCCGCCCGCTCGCGCTCAGCAGGAACAGCGCGTACGGGAAGCCCCACGGCCGCAGTGGCAGCGTGGCCTCCAGGACGCCCATGCCGGGCACGATCACCACGTCGTGCCGTCGCACCCAGGCGGCGGTGCGGAACACGTCGACGAGTTTGCCGAGGCCCTTCCCGGCGATCGCCCCGGCGCGGGACGCCGTCCGGTACTCCCCGCGGTACCAGTGCAGTCGCGTCGCGGGGATCCCGAACCGGGCCGTGACCGCCTCGGGCCCCCCGCACAGCGCGTCCACGACCACGTCCGGATGCTCCGCGCGCAGATACCCGAGCAGGGCCTCCAGGGAGCCGTCGTTGCCGAGGTTGCCGGAGCCGAGCAGGCCGAACACCCCGACGCGCACCGGCGTCACGCCCGCCCCCCGGTCCGGCCCTCGCGCCCGGCGACGAGCTCGTCGACGGAGACGGTGAGCAGGTCCGGGTCGACCGGCGCGCGGTCCTCGACCCGCTCACCGGCGCCCGGCCTGACCCGGCTGCTCATCCAGTCGGCGAGATGGCCGAAGCAGGCCCGCCGGTCGGCCGGGGACAGCGGCGCCCGCCGGATCGCCGCGACGAACCCCCACAGGTACTCGGCGAGCAGCCGCGGCGTCGGATGCAGCGGCCCGGCCCGGCGCGGGTCCAGGTTGACGCAGCGGGCGCGCTTGCCGGGGTTCGCCCGCTCGGCGCGGTTCGGGTGGTCGCGGCGGAAGTAGAGCAGCTCCGGCACCTGGTGGAAGCGCCCGTGCAGAGTGATCTCGGCGACGAAGGTGCGGTCCGCGTGGTGGTAGCTGTCGAGCGGTTTCACCCGGCGCAGCACGTCGGCCCGGATCACCCCGTAGAAGTCGTCGCCGCCCGGCTCGAACAGCAGGCTGCGGAAGCGGTCCGGGGCGCTCGGCGAGCCGGTGTCGAGCGTGTACGCGTACGGCACCTTCACCCGGCCGTCGGCGTCGATGACCGCCTGGTCGGTGTGCGCCAGGATCACGTCGGGCCGCTCGTCCAGGGCCTCCACGCAGCGGCGCAGCAGGTCCCGGCCGTACAGGTCGTCGTGCGAGGCCCACTTGAACAGTTCGCCGCGGCACTCGGCGAACACCCGGTTGTGGTTCGGGGTCGCCCCGACGTTGCGGGGCAGCCGGAGGTAGCGGACGCGGGAGTCCCGCGCCGCGTACTTGCGGCAGATCTCCTGGGTGGCGTCGGTCGAGGCGTTGTCGGAGACGACCAGTTCGAAGTCCTCGTAGGTCTGGCCGAGCAGCGCGTCGAGCGACTCGGCGAGGTACTCCTCGCCGTTGTACACGGGCAGGCCGATGCTCAGCCTGGGGTGGGGGGTCATGACGTCCTCGCTTCGTGGTTCTCGTGGTTCCGGTGGTGCTCGCGCAGGGCGGACCGCAGGTGCAGCCACCACACGGCCGAGCCGCTCAGCGTCGCGGCGGCGACGCCCCAGGCCGAGCCGACCGTGCCGCCGGCGGCCGCCCCGCCGAGCCCGCCGGTGACGTAACAGAGGGAGGCGAACAGCTGGCAGCGCAGGCTGCGCCGGGCCGCGCCGAGCGCGCGCAGCCCGGCCGCCGCGCCCGTGCCGAGACCGGCCCCGGCGACGGCGAGGGTCACCGGCACGACGAGCGGGGAGGCCGACTCCCACACGTGGCCGAGGACCAGTTCGCCGAGCCGGTCCGGCATCAGCAGCAGGGCGCCGCCCCACAGGAGGGCGGCGCCGGCCTGCCCGCCGCCCAGCAGGAGGCAGAACCGGCCGAGCCGGTGCGGGGCACTGCGCAGCACCCGGGCCGCCTCGGGGACCGTGACCAGGGACAGGCCCATCAGCACGGCGAGGAACGGGCCGAGCAGCAGCTCGGCGCCGCGCACCGCGCCGACCGCGCCGACGCCGACGATCACGCCGAGTCCGTAGGCCCGCAGCTGGCTCGCGCCGCTGAGGCTCACGTTCTCGACGAGGTAGCGGTAGCCGAGGTCGCGCTGCTCGCGCAGCCAGGAGCGGGCCCGGCCGGGCCGGGGCCGGATCCCGCACTGGACGCAGCCGTACGCGGCGGCGACCGCGGCGGAGGCGCCCCAGGCCACCACGAACGCGCCGACGCCGCCCACACGGTCGGCCACGACCATGGCCGGGAGGAGCGCGGCGCCCCACACCAGGTCGTTGACGAACGCCTTGCGGCCCGCGCCCGCGGCGAAGAACGAGAACCGCCAGGCGTCCTGGAGCAGCAGCCCCGGCATGACCACGCCGAGGCAGGCGAACGCGGGCCCCACCCGGCCGCCGAGCGCGAGCCCGACGGCCAGGCAGGCCGCGCCGATGACGACCCCGACCCCGAGCGCGGTACCGGTCGACCGGGCGACGGCCCCGCGCCAGGCCGCCTGAGGCACCGCGCTGAACCGCACCACGAGCGGGTCGGTGGCCAGGCCCCGGGAGACGTTGAGCACCACGCCGTACGTCACCCAGGCCAGGCTGAACACGCCGAACGCGGTGACGCCCAGCGAGCGGGCCACGTACACGCCCACCACGAAGTTGGACAGGCTGGAGGCCGCCTGGTCGGCGAGCCCCCAGGACAGCCGGCCGACGAGGGCCCGCCGCGCGGACCCGGCCCGTGCCGTCGCCCGCACCTCCTCGGTCTCCTTCTCGGTGGTCATCGGCGTCACGCCTTGATCAGGCCGGCCGCGGCGAGCGCGTCGGCCGCGTCCGCGACGGTGGCGAAGGGCAGCCCGGACCGCTCGGCGACGTCGAGCAGATCGTGCTCGCCGTCGGAGAGGTTGAGCACCCAGAGCATCGCCATCTGGGCCTCCTGGGTGTCGCTGCGCCCGCCGAGCGCCTCGTACAGCCCGCGCCGCCCCAACTGCGGTTCGCCGTACGGGCTGAGGTTGAGGTAGCGGCGGTTGCGGTCCAGGACGGCGAACGCCTCGCGGCAGACGGCGAGGGTGTCCGCCATCGCGGCCGGGGACACGAAGTCCAGGTCGTCCGCCGAGGTGTGGTACTCGGGGTAGCCCGCGTACGGGGTCCGGGTGAGCGAGCCGACGCCGAGGTCGAAGCCGGGCGAGCAGTACTGCCGTTCGTCGTAGCCGTACGGGGTGAACTCCCTGATCTCGTGCGGCCGTTCCGATGCGGTCAGCACATGGCGCAGCACCCGGTCGATCTCCGCGTCGCCGCGCCGGCTCCGCTTGTACGTGAGATTCCCCGGGTCGCCCGCGCACGCGAGCACCAGCCCGTGCCGCACCCGACCCACCCGCTCCCGGTTGCGGGCCAGCCAGGTGATCGCCCCGATCGTGCCGGGCGCGTACACGAACCGGTACGTGTAGTACGGCTCCCGCTCCGCGAGCTCCCGGGCCAGGAACGTCGCGACGGCGATCCCGGCCAGGTTGTCGTTGGCCAGCGACGGGTGGCAGACGTGGCAGGAGACCAACACCTCGTCGGAGACCTGGCCGGGCACCACGTGCTCGGCGTAGCTGAGGTGGCCGTCCGCGAGCGTGGAGTCGATGACGACCTCGTACTCGCCGTCCGGGAGCGCGTCCAGGGTCTCCTGGGCCAGACAGAACCCCCACTCCGGCTTGTAGTAACTCGTCCGGTACGGCACCCACTTCGGGTGCTCCGGCAGGGTGTGCAGATGCTTCCTCAGCTCGGCCAGCGGCATCCGCGTGGACACCGGCACGCTGTAGCCGAGCACATGCAGACTCGACGCGGCGAAGTCGACGACCCGCTTGCCGGTGGCGTCCGCGACGTACGCGTCACGGATGTTCCACTCCTGCGGCACCGTCCAGTCGAGCACCTGCGTTCCCGTCGGCACCTCGTGCCGGGTCAGCGGGACGTGCTCGCCGACGATGTCCAGGGTGGCGCGCACCCCGTCGCCCGTGATGCTCCGGCACAGCGGGTACATCCGCTCCACCAGCGCGTGCATCTCCTCGCCGACAGCGGTCATCCGCGCCGCCGCAGGGTGTCGTCGACGGTGCCGGCCTCGGACGCCGCGCGCAGCACGGCGAGCCGGGTGAAACGCTCCGTGAACGCCGCCATGGTCAGCCCGTGCGTCCGGTACGCGTCGGCCAGTTCGAGCGCGCCCTGCTTCACCGTCCACGCGCAGTCGAAGCCGGGCAGCGCTTCACGGATCCGGGAGAAGTCCACCCGGTACGAGCGCGGGTCGGCGCCGCTCTCGCCGGTGATCCGCACCTTCGCGCCGTCGACCGCCTCGGCGACCTGCGCGGCGATCTCCGCGACCGTCACGTTGTTGACCTCGCTGCCGACGTTGAACGCCCGGTCGTGCACCGCCTCGCGCGGCGCCTGAAGCGCGGCCGTGAACGCCTGCGCGATGTCGGCGGCGTGCACGAGCGGCCGCCACGGGGTGCCGTCGGACAGGACGAGCACCTCGCCGGTCAACAGGGCGTGCCCGACCAGATTGTTGAGCACGATGTCGGCGCGCAGCCTGGGGGAGAACCCGAACGCGGTCGCGTTGCGCATGTACACCGGTGTGAAGTCGGCGTCGGCCAGCGCGTGCAGGTCGTCCTCCACCCGCACCTTGGACTCCGCGTACGGGGTCACCGGGCGCAGCGGCGCCTCCTCGGCGACCAGCTCGTCACCGCCCGCCGCGCCGTAGACGGAGCAGGTCGACGCGTACAGGAAGCGCCGCACCCCCGCGTCGCGGGCCAGCCGGGCGAGCCGGACCGACGCGTGATGGTTGATGTCGTAGGTGAGTTCGGGGGCCAGCGAGCCCAGCGGGTCGTTGGAGAGCGCGGCGAGGTGGATCACGGCGTCCACCCCGGCCACGTGCTCGGCCGTGACGTCGCGCAGGTCCACGCGGTGACCGCGCGGGTCGGCGGGCTCCGGGCCGAGCACGCAGTCGGCGAACAGGCCGGAGTCGAGGCCCACGACCTCGTGTCCGGCGGCGGCGAGGACCGGGGCCATCACGGTGCCCAGATAGCCCTGGTGTCCGGTCAGCAGTACGCGCAAGGTGGTTCAACCCCCCAGGTTGAGAGTGAGTTTGGTGACGGCGAAGGCCTCGGCGTAGCGCGCGTGGCATTCGATGCCGCGGATCCGGGCGAGGCCCAGGAAGGCCTCCCGGTCGTACCAGGGACGGTGCCGCTGCGAGGGGTAGTGCTCCTGGAGCAGCCGGACCTTGTCCTCGGCCGTCTCCGGTGACAGCGGCTGGTACGCGGCCATGCGGCCGAGATCGCCGTCCCACTTGACGATCTCGTAGCCGAGGACCAGGTGGTCGCGGAACGCGGTGGGAATCAGCCGGGCGAGACCCCGGTGGTCCTGGTGCGCGTCGTCCGTGCGCGGGGCGAGGACCAGGTCCGGGTCGCCCTGCGCGCGCAGTTCCTCGACGGCGCGCTTCGCCTCGTCCCAGTGCACGGGCAGCCGGCCGTCCGGCAGCTTGTGCACGGTCAGCCGCAGATCGGCGCCCGGGCAGAACGCGGCGAGCGCGGCCTCCTCCTCCTGCTCGCGCTCGGTGCCGCCGCCGGTGAGGACCAGCGCGTCGACCCGCAGACCGGGGTGCGCGCGGCACAGCGTGAGGAGGGTGCCGCCGGCGCCGATCGCGAGGTCGTCGCAGTGCGCGCCGACGGCCACGATCCGCTCCAGACGGCCGGCGCCCAGCCCGATCACGCGCCCACCCCCGCCGGGTCCCGCTCCCACACGGCCCACGGACGCTCGCCCCGGGTGTACGAGGCGTCGAGCGCCGCCCGCTCCTTCACCGTGTCGGTCGGCTTCCAGAACCCGCGGTGCCGGTGCGCCACAAGGCGTCCCTGCTTGGCCAGTTGGGCGCAGCCGTCGGCGACCAGGTCCCCGTTCTCGGGTATGTGGTCGAAGACCTCCTGACGGAGCACGAAGTAGCCGCCGTTCTCCCACAGCGGCATGTCGCTGACCGCAGTGATCCCGCCGACCAGGCCGTCCTCGCCGAGGTCCACGCAGTGGAACGAGGACTGCGGCGGCACCACCATCATCGAGGCGCCCGCGTCCCGCCGCTCGAAGTTCTCGATCATCTCCGGCAGCGGGGCGTCGGTCAGCACGTCCGCGTAGTTGGCGAGGAACATCTCGTCGCCGTCCAGGTGGTGGCGCACCCGGCGCAGCCGCTCACCGATCGGCGACTCGATGCCGGTCTGCGCGAACGTGATGGTCCAGTCGGCTATGTCGGTGGAGAGCAGCTCCGTCTTCCCGCCGCGCAGCACGAAGTCGTTGGACGTCGTCTCCTCGTAGGTGAGGAAGAACTCCTTGATGTGGTGGGCGCCGTAGCCGAGGCACAGGATGAACTCCTTGTGCCCGAAGTGCGCGTAGTAGCGCATCACGTGCCAGATCAGGGGGCGCGGGCCGACCATCGCCATCGGCTTGGGCACGTCGTCGCCCGTGCCCTCGCGCATCCGCATCCCGTAACCGCCGCAGAACAGGACGACCTTCATGACGTGACCCCTCCGGCGACCTCTGCGGGCGCGACCTCGACGATGCTCAGTTCCGGGACGGGGAAGACCAGGCGGCCGCCCCACTCATGGACGTAGGACAGCTGCTCCACCAGCTCGTCCCGCAGGTTCCACGGCAGGACCAGGACGTAGTCCGGCCGGTCCGCGGCGATCCGCTCGGGCGGCAGGATCGGGATGCGGGCGCCCGGGGTGAACCGGCCGTGCTTGTACGGGTTCCGGTCGACCGTGTACGGCAGCAGGTCGGGGCGGATCCCGCAGTGGTTCAGCAGGGTGTTGCCCTTGCCGGGGGCGCCGTAGCCGACGACCGTCTCGCCGCGCTCGGCGGCCCCGATGAGGAACTTCAGGAGGTCCCGGCGCACCTTCGCGACCCGGGCGGCGAACTCCGCGTACCCGGACAGCTCCTGGAGCCCGGCGGCCTTCTCCCGGGCCAGCACGTCCGCGACCCGCTCGGACGGCTCGCCGGCCGCCTCCTGCGGGCGGGCCCACAGCCGGATCGAACCGCCGTGCGTGGGCAGCAGCTCCACGTCCACGAGCGTCAGACCGCCGCTCGCGAGCGCCCGGATCGCGGACGCGACCGTGTAGTACTGGAAGTGCTCGTGGTAGATCGTGTCGTACTGGTTCTCCTCGATCAGGGTCAGCAGGTGCTGCACCTCGATCGACACCCAGCCGTCGTCCGCGACCAGCGCCCGCAGGCCCTGCGTGAAGCCGACCACGTCGGGGATGTGCGCGTACACGTTGTTCGCCACGACGAGGTCCGCCGGGCCGTGCTCCGCGCGGACCTCCCCGCCGACCTGCGGACTCAGGAACTCCGTGAGCGTCGGCACGCCCGCCTCGCGCGCGGCGGCGCCGACGTTCACCGACGGCTCGATGCCCAGGCAGCGCACCCCCCGCTCCACCATGTGCTTCAGCAGGTAGCCGTCGTTGCTCGCGACCTCCACCACGAACGACGCGTGGCCCAGACCGAGCCGGTCCGCGGCGCCGGTCACGAAGGTGCGCGCGTGCTCCACCCAGGACGTCGAGAAGGACGAGAAGTACGCGTACTCCTTGAACGTCTCCTCCGGCGTGATCAGCGGCGGGATCTGCGCCAGCCAGCACTCCGTGCACACCCGCAGGTGCAACGGGTACGCCGGTTCGGCCCGGTCCAGTTCGTGCGCGGCGAGGAAACTCTCGCACGGCGGCGTCGCGCCGAGATCGACGACGCTCGCCATCGCCTCCGAGCCGCACAGTCGGCATCGTGTCATCTACTGCCCCCCAGTTGTTCCGACCGTCCCGCGATCGCGGTGCGGTACTCCTCCAGCAGGCGCTCCAGGCCGACGGCGGGGCTGAAACCCTGCTCGTAGCGGCTCCGGGCGGCCCGGCCCAGCTCCCGGCCCAGATCGGGACGGCCCGCGATCCGGCGGATCCGGGACGCCAGCGAGGCGGCGTCGCCCGGGCGGTGCAGCAGCCCGGTCACCCCGTCCTCGACCAGCTCGACGAAGGCGCCGTGCCCGGCGGCGACGACCGGGACCCCGGCCGCCATCGCCTCCACGACCACCAGGCCGAACGCCTCCAGCCACGTCGACGGCGCCACCACGGCCACCGCCCGCGCGACCGCCTTGCGGCTCTCCGCCGGATCCAGCAGGCCCGCGAAGCGCACGTCGTCGCGGCCCGCCGCCCACGCGGCCACCTCCGGCTCCAGTGGTCCCGCGCCCGCGAGCACGAGCGGCACGCCCACCCCGCCGTCCGCCGCGAGCGTGTCCCACGCGGTCATCAGCAGCCGGACACCCTTCGCCTCGGCGAGCCGGCCGAGAAACAGCAGGTGCTCGCCCGCCGACGACTCCGCGCGGCGGACCTCCGGCTCCGGCACGAAGTTGTGCTTCACCGCGATCCGCTCCGCCGGCATCCCGGCCCGTACGAGCACCTCGCGCTGCGCCTGCGAGATGCACAGGAAGCGCGTGACGCCGGACCACCACCGCCGCCGGTTCGCCGACAGGCTGACCGCCAGTGGCACCGTCGCCAGGCGCGAGCCGCGGTAGCAGCCGTGCCGCACGGCGGGCAGCGGACTCCCGCCGACGCACTCGGTGCACGGCCGGCCGTCCCGCTGGAGCGTGCCCGGCGGGCAGACCTGCGTGTAGTTGTGCAGCGTCGCGACGGCCGGCACCCCCGCGTCCGCGCACGCGGCGAGCACCGCCGGGGACAGCAGCGGGAACACGTTGTGGACGTGCACCACGTCGGGCCGCTCCGCGCGCAGCCGCGCCGCGAGCTCCGTACGGACCGCCGGGTTCCACGGCACGAGCAGCGGCACCGCGACCTTCCCGAGCAGGGAACGCTCAGAGATGTCGTCGCTGCGCCGCTCGAACAGGTCGACCCGGTGACCCGCCGAGCGCAGCAGCTCCACCTCCCGGTCGACGACGTTGTTCTCCCCGCTCGGCTGCGCCGAGCCGTACCGGTTGTGCACCACGAGGACACGCACGATCAGGACACCTCCGAACGGCGGGGCGTGCGGCGCACGGCACGGCGCCCGGGGACGTCGGGCGAGGGCGCCGGCGTGCTTCTGACGGGCACCGCCAACAGGGAGGCGGCGACGGCCAGATGCAGCAGATACGGCGAGGCGTCGCCCAGGCCCGCCTCGGTGTAGGAGGCGATCCCGCAGTAACTGATGAGGAAGATCGCGCAGGCCCGCTGCAGCGACGGCGGTCGCAGCAGCGCGACGCCGCCGAGCACGAGGATGATCGCCGCGACGAGGGTCACCCCGATCAGACCCTGCTCGTTGTAGACCGCCAGCCAGCTGTTGTCGATCGGCAGCCCGCCGAACGACTTGTCGCCGAGGCCCACGCCGAACACCTGCTGCGCGGTGGTCCGGGGCGCGGAGAGCAGCGCGTCCCAGACCTTGGCCCGGCCGGTCAGACTGGAGAAGTTCTCCTCCGTCTGGCCGCGCAGGAACCAGGACTGGAGCGCGGAGGCGAACGCGACGGCGGCGACCGTCGCGCACACCACGGCCCAGCCGAAGAACCGGCGGGCCGCCGCACTGGTCAGGAACAGGGAGCCGATCGCCAGGACGAGCCCGATGATCAGGCCGAGGGTCGCCGTCCGCGTGTGGGTCAGGGCGAGCAGCACGAGGGACGGCACGATGACGACCACCGCGCTCGCCCGGTCCGTCCTGCGGCCGATCACCAGCAGCACGGTCAGCCCGATGATCACCGCGGCGTACTGGCCGATCTGCGGCGGGGTGAGCGGCCACAGCGCACCGACGAGCCGCCCCCCGTACAGGTCGGGCAGGGCCGCCCCCGGCGAGACGACGAGGCCGGCCGCGACCGAGCCGAGGACGAAGAAGTACATCCGGATGTGGTGCCGGACGAACGTCAGGCCGCCGTCCCACCAGCGGCTCAGCAGCCACAGCGTGCTGACGAACAGCGCGAGACGCGCGCAGCGGAACAGCGCGCCGAAGCCCGACTCCAGGTTCACGCTCGCGAGGACGCTCGCCACGACCAGCAGCGAGAGCAGCAGCACGTAGGCGCTGGGCCGCACGCGCAGCCGCAGGTTGACCATGAGCGCCAGCGCGAACGCGCCCACCAGCGCGCCCATCGTGACGACCTGGATGACCGAGCGGGGCAGCGGGACGATCGTCTTCGCCCCGGCGGAGCCCAGCGTGTTGAGGACGAGCAGTCCCCACACGACCCCGACGGTGCGGGGCGTGCGGAGCGCCGCGGCGCCGTCCATCTCAGTCACCGTCCCGTCCGCGCAGCGTGCTGCCCGCGTCCTGCCGGTACGGCTCCGCCTGCCACTCCTTGAAGTCGAGCGTCCGGCTCGGGTCGTGGGCGACGAAGCTCCACGGGCCGCGGTAGTCGTTGTCGTGCCAGCGGTTGTGCTGCTTGCCGGTGATCGCCTCGGCCACCTTCTCGCCCTTGTACGGCGACCAGTCGGGATAGGTGCCGTAGTTGGCGAGGACCGCCATGCGCCCGCACTCCGCCTTGCACTTGACGACGTCCGGGTCGAGCACGAAGCGGTTGTCGTGGACGTCGACCCGCTGGGTCTTCCACCGGCAGTCGGAGTACAGCGGCTCCTTCGTGATCGCGGGCCGCGCACAGTGCGAGGTCTTCGGCACCAGCAGCGTGCAGTCGCCGGAGGAGGTGTTGGCCGGGCTGTTGCAGAACCGGTCGGCGTTCTCCCACAGGGTGATCCCCGACCAGTTGTCCTCCAGCACGTTCCCGTAGATCTCGATCTTGTCGGTGCGGGCCGGGACGCGGGGCTCGCCGCCCGACTCGGACAGATAGACCGTCGCGAACGGGAAACTGTCGCCCTCGTCGGCCCGCTCGCGGCCCTCGACCCAGTTGTTCCGCCGGATCGTGTTGTTGCGGACGACCGCGTTGTAGCTCGTCTCGTAGATCAGCGCGGCGCCGTCGTTCGCCTCGAGCACGTTGTCCTCGATGCGGAAGTCGTTGTTGTTCGTGTCCGCCCACAGGCCGGTGCCCCGGTTGTCGTGCACCCAGTTGCCCCGCACGTCGGCACCGTCCACGGCCCAGAACTTGATGCCGCCGGTGCAGCCGCAGCCCTCCCGCTTCTTCTCCCAGTCGCCCGTGTTGTTGCCGACGATCTCGTTGCCCTCGACGACCAGGCCCTTGATCCGGCCCTTCGACTTGTAGGCGTTCATGCCGTACTGGCCGTTGTCCCGCAGGCAGTTGGCGCGGACCTGCTGGCGGGCCCCGGCCATCAGCCCGGCGCCGGTGTTCCGCTGGATCGTGGAGTGCTCGATCACCCAGCCGTCGCCCGAGTCGTGGTTGACCACCCCCTCGTCCGGAGGCGCCACGAAGCCCTGCACGGTGAGGTGGCTGATCGTCACGTCGGCCGCCGTGCCGGCGAACGCGTACTGGTTCTTCTTCCCGCCGTCGAGCACCGCGCCCGGCGCCCCCACGAAGCGGTCCCCCTTCTTGGGGACGACCTGCGCGAACCGGTCCGGGTCCAGCCGGTGCACGCCGGGCCGCAGCCAGAACGTCGTGTTCGGCGGGCTCTTCTTCGTCTTCGCCGCCAGATCGCCGACCACCTTCGGGTCGACGGTGACCGCGCCCTCGGGAGCCTTCTCGGGCCCGTCCGCCGGGGCGGCGCACATCCGGGCCACGGTCGTGGCCGGCACGCCCGAGGTGGTGGGCGCGCCGCCCGGCTTCGCCGACGCGTCCGGCGAGCTCGTGCACCCGGCCGCGGCCGGCAGAACCAGCGCCAGCGCTGCCGCCGACGCCCAGTGCCTCCTCCTGATCGCCACGCGCCCCCCTAGCCGCGGAATCCGAGCACGGTGGTGAAACCCTCCGCGCCGTCGGTGGATCCGGTGCCGACGAGCGTCGTGGCGGGCTCCTTGCGCCCGAACCCGGCGGAGTACCAGCCGAGCGGCGGCGCGCTCTCGCCGCGGTGCGCCCGCCAGGACAGCCGCCCCGGCAGGTCGAGCACGGCGCGGCGGTCCTCGCCGTCGCGCGTCCAGGTGAGCACGGCGCGGTTCCCCTCCAGTACGGCGGTGATCGCGGGGCCGAGGTGGAACGCCAGGCGCACGTCCCGGCGCGGGCCGCCGCGCACCTCGTCGACGATCGTCAACTCCTGTGTCACCGCGTCCAGTTCGACCCGGCGCCGGTGCACGGTCCCCGCGTAGCCCTCGTGCTCGGCGGACCACGCGGACGCCGTCGCACGCAGGACGCGGCTCGTCGCGTGCCGGGTCCACAGGAACGGGCCGCCGGACCCCGACTGGTCCGCGCCGTCCAGCTCCAGCGTGTTGTGGCCGAGCGTCGAGCGGAAGTAGCTCCGCCACTCGGGCTGGCCGTGGTAGCAGTACGTGCCCGGGTCGGCGAGCACGTCGACGCCCTGGTGCCGGACCTCGACCGACAGCGCGTCCGCGTGCGCGTGCGCGGCGATGGACAGGAAGCCGTGCGGCCCCCCGTCGCACCGGCACCAGATCCCGTCCGGGCCGCGCAGCACGGTCAGGCCCGCGTCCGCGAAGTGGACCGGGCGGTGGTCGGGGCGGGACACGGCGGGGGCGGCGCCGGGCCGCAGGAGCGCGGTCAGCAGCGGCGTGCGCACATCGGTGCCGGTCACCTCAGGCCACCAGTCGAGCCGGCCGAACACGACGGCCCCGGTGGCGAGCAGCGAGCCCCAGCGGTCGGTGTCCGCGCCGTCGAGGACCAGACCGTGCCCGTCGTCCGCGTCGCCCTGGCGCGGGGGCCGCAGCCGCTCGTCCACGACGGCCGCGAGCGCGTCCGTCATCCGCAGCAGCACGAGCCGCGTCGTCGCGGGGACCGCGACGCCCGCCGCGTCCGCCTCGGCCACCGCCGCCAGAGCGAGTTCGAGGACCAGGCCGTGGTACTCGGTGGCCAGCTCCCGGTTGAGCCCCGAGCCGAACGTGTTGGCCCGCAGCTGCCGGTCGAGCAGCCGCAGTGCGTCGGTGCGCCACCGCGCCGAGGACGGGAACCAGTCGAAGGCGCAGGCCGCGGCGAACTGCCCGGCGGCCTCCGCGATCACATGGTTGTTCGCCGACGAGCCCCGGCTCGGGAACGCCGCGAGCCAGCGCTGGTGGTGCCAGATCTGGTCCCGCGCCACCGGGTTGTGCTCGAACAGCGCGGGCGCGCCCGCCCAGCCGTCGAGCAGCCGGCGCACCCACACCCACGACAGGAGCCGGATGCCCAGCTCGATGCCGCTGACCCAGTGCACCCCGCGCAGCGGCGCGTTGCCCGCCCACCACGACCGCAGGTGCTCCGCCACGCGCTCGGCGTACCGCTCGTCGCCCGTCAGCGCGTACGCGGCGGCCAGCACCGTCAGATGGTGGTGCCGGGACAGCTCCCAGATCTGCTTGATGTCACCGACCGCGTCCTCGTCCCGGTACGGCACGTCGAACGCGTAGCCCGAAGGAGCCCGGCGCCCCGTCTTCGGGTCGAACCGCCAGTCCGGGTCCGCCAGATCGTCGCGGACCACGCCGAAGAACCCGGCGTGCCCGTCCATCAGCCGGTCCGCCTCGGCGACGAGCCGCTTCACGGCGTCCGGCGCCACGTCGGCGAGCGCCCCGGCGGGCAGCACGGCGGTGAACCGGGCCCCGGTCACGGCCGGGGCCTCGGGCGGCGCCGACCGCCACCGCCGCCGGCGCACCGTGTCGCCGACCCGGCCCGCGACCTCCCGCGGGTCCATCCGGGACAGCCGCCGCAGGTACCAGCCCGCGCTCATCGTCATGGCTGCCTCGCCAGCGTCACCGGGGCGCCGGCGGCCAGGCCCGTGCGCACCGCGAGGGTGGCCGCCGTGGTGGCGACGAGCGACTCCAGCGGCACCGGCATCGGCCCGCCGGAGCGCACGGCCCGGACGAACGCGGCCAGTTCGGCCTCCTGCCCCTTGTCCCGCGCCTTCGGCAGCCGCGAACTGACCCACCGCTTACGTCCATAGACCGAGGCCCGGACGAAGTCGTCGAGGCGCAGCACCTTGCCGTCCGCGACCAGGTCCAGGGTCTCCTTGGGGAAGCCCGGGGCGCCCGTCGTGACGTAGCTGATCGTGGCGGTCGAGCCGTCCGGGTAGCGCAGCAGCACCTGGAGGTCCTCCTCGCCGGAGGAGGCCGTCGCGTACACGGACACCGGGTCGGCGCCGAGCAGCCAGCTCGCCGTGTCGACGAAGTGCCCGCCCTCGCCCGCGAACCGGGACCCCTCGGTTCCCTGGCGCAGATACCAACTGCCGTGGTCGAGGCGGCCCGCGTTCACCAGATAGCGCAGGCTCGCCGGGCCCGTCCGTTCCCCGAAGCGCTGCCGGGCCTCCTGGAGCAGCGGCGCGAACCGGCGGTTGAAGCCGACCTGGAGCCGGTCGTTGCCCGACTCCTCGACCGCCTTCAGCACATCGGCCAGCTCCTCCTCGGACAGGGCGAGGGGCTTCTCCACGAACACGGCCTTGCCCGCGAGCAGCGCCCTGCGGGTCAGCTCGGCGTGCGAGCTGTGCCGGGTGACGACGAACACGGCGTCGATGTCCTTGTCGCCGAGCACCGCGTCCAGGTCCGTCGTCGCCCGGTGGAAGCCGAACTTGTGCTGCGCGTTGGCCGCCGACAGCGCCGTCGTCGTGACGACCGTCGACAGCTCTACGCCGTCGCGGCCCGCCAGGTGCGGCAGCAGCATCGACGTCGCGTAGTTGCCCGCCCCGACGAACGCCACGCGGACGGGCGTCACGGCGGCCCGCACCGGACTGCGCTTCACGGTCACGGCGGGCACGCTCACCGCCGGGGCCTCGGCCTCCGCCGAGGGGGCCGGGTACTCGAACAGCACCGCGACGGCCTTCAGCTCGCCCTCCTTCAGGCTCCGGTACGTCTCGACCGCGTCGGAGAAGTCGGCGACGTGGGAGACGAGCGGCTCCACGTCGACGCGGCCGCGGGCCATGAGGTCGAGGAAGCACGCCAGGTTGCGGCGCTCGGTCCAGCGCACGTAGCCGATCGGGTAGTCCCGCCCCTCCAGCTCGTACTCGGGGTCGTAGCGCCCCGGCCCGTAGCTGCGCGAGAAGCGGACGTCGAGCTCCTTCTCGTAGTACGCGTTCCACGGCAGGTCGAGGCGGCACTTGCCGATGTCGACGACCCGGCCCCGGTCCCGGGCCAGGCGCGCGGCCAGCTCCACCGGCTGGTTGCTGCCGCCGCCGGCCGCCAGGTACACCTGGTCCACGCCGTGCCCGTCGGTGAGTTCGGCGACGGCCGCCGCCACGGCCGCCGACTCGGGATCGCCGCAGGCCGCCGCGCCGAGCCGCTCCGCCAGTTCGCAGCGCACCGGGTCCGGGTCGACGCCCACCACCCGTACCCCGGAGGCGGCGAGCAGCTGGACCACGAGCTGCCCGATCAGGCCCAGCCCGATCACCAGCGCCGTCTCCCCGAGCTGCGGCTCGCCCTGCCGCACGCCCTGGAGTGCGATCGAGCCGACCGTGCCGAACGCGGCGTGCCGCGGCGCGAGACCGTCCGGCACCCGGGAGTACAGGTTCTTCGGCACCCAGTTCAGCTCGGCGTGCAGCGCGTGCTCGTTGCCCGCGCAGGCCACCAGGTCACCGACCGCCACATCGTCGACCCCCGCGCCGACCTGCTCGACCACCCCGCACAGCGAATAGCCCAGCGGCGTGTAGGAGTCCAGCTTGCCCATCACCTTGCGGTACGTCGCGGGCACCCCGTTGGTGGCCACGCTCTGCATCACCTTGGCCACCTGGTCGGGTCGCGAGCGGGCCTTGCCCACCATCGACATGCCGGCCTCGGACACCTTCATGAGCTCCGTGCCCGTCGAGATCAGCGAGAAGGCGCTGCGGACCAGCACCCCGCCCGGCTTGCACCCCGGCACCGGCACGTCGAGCAGCGCCAGCTCGCCGCTCTTGTAGTTCTGCACAACCTGCTTCACTCGAAATCCCCTTGTTTCCATCCCAGTTGTCGAACAGCGCCCTGCGAGGTCCTGCTACGCGGCCATGGGTGTGTCCCGGCCCGCGCCGGTGGTCGCGCTCCGGTACCAGTGCTCCAGCGTCAGTACGTGCCACAGGTGCTTGGAGTGGTCCCGCTGCCCCGAGGCGTCCTCGGCGACCAGCCGCTGCAGCGCCTCGCGCCGCAGGAACCCGGAGCGCACCAGCTCCCCGTCGTGCACCACCTCGCGCACCAGCGGCGCCAGGTCCCGGCTCATCCAGGCCCGCAGCGGCGCGCTGAACAGGCCCTTGGGCCGGTACACGATCTCCCGAGGCAGGATCGAGGTCGCCGCCTCCTTGAGCACCGCCTTGCCCTGCCGGCCCACGATCTTGCGGTCGCCGGGCACCGCGAACGCCGCCTTCACGACCTCCACGTCCACGTACGGCACCCGCACCTCGGTCGACGCGGCCATGCTGGAGCGGTCCGTGTACGCCAGGTTCAGGCCCGGCAGGAACATCCGGGCGTCGCCCAGGCACATGCGGTTCACGAAGTCGTCGAGCTCGTTGTCCCGGTACACGTCCGCGTGCTCGGTCAGCACGTCCTCGACCGTCCCGGCCAGGTCCGGATCGACCAGGTCGAGCAGCTCGCCCCGGTCGTACATCGTGTAGCTGCGCCGGAACGCGGTCTCCTCCGGCAGCTCCGCGAAGGACAGGAACCGCTTCGCGAAGCGCACCGAGCGCAGACCCCGGCGGGACGTGGCGACCGGCAGCCGGTCCACGACCGCCGACACCCCGCGCCGCACCGGCCGCGGCACCCGCTGGTAGCGCAGCGCCAGCAGGTTCGCCAGATGCTTGCGGTACCCGGCGAACAGTTCGTCGGCCCCCATCCCGGACAGCATCACCTTGACCCCGGCCTCCCGGGCGGCGGAGCAGATCAGATACGTGTTGATCGCGGCGGGGTCACCGATCGGCTCGTCCAGGTGGTACGTCATCCGGGGCAGCAGGTCGAGCACGTCCGGGGCGATCTCGATCTCGTGCAGATCGACCCCGAACCGCGCGGCGACCTGCCGGGCGTAGCGCAGATCGTCCGGCATGGCCTCGAAGCGGGCGTCCTCGGCGCGGAACCCGATCGTGTAGGCGGAGATCCCGGGCTGATGCCGGGCCGCGAGCGCGGTCAGCCAGCTGGAGTCCAGGCCCCCGGACAGGAACGTCGCCACCGGCACGTCGGACAGCAGGTGGCGCCGCGTCGACTCCTCCACGATCGCGGCCAGGTCCGGGAGTTCACCGCTGCGGGCCCGCTCCTGGCCCTCGGCGGCGACCTCCTTGAGGTGCCAGTACCGGCCGCGCTCCGTGCGCCCGTCGGGCCGCACCCGCAGCCAGCTCCCCGGCGGCAGCTTCTCCGCCTCGCGGAACGCGCACCGCGAGTCCGGCACCCAGTAGTAGAGCAGCGAGGCGATGAGCGCCCCGGGGTCCACCTCCAGGGAGCCGCCGGTCGCCGCGGCGAGCGCCTTCAGCTCGGAGGCGAACACCAGGCCCTCGCCGCGCCGCAGCACGAACAGCGGCTTGATGCCCAACTGGTCGCGGGCCAGCACCAGTTCACCCGTGCGCTCGTCGAAGACACCGAACGCGAACATGCCGCGCAGCCGGGGCAGACAGTCCGTGCCCCAGCGCCGCCACGCCTCCAGGAGCACCTCGGTGTCGGAGGTGCCGCGGAACCGCACCCCGCCGGCCTCCAGCTCGGCCCGCAGCTGCGGCGCGTTGTACAGCTCGCCGTTGTACGTGAGCACGAGGCCGTCCGAGACCATGGGCTGGGCCCCGGTCTCCGACAGGTCGATGATCGACAGCCGGCGGTGCCCGAGATGCACCTCGCCGTCACCGGCCGGATGGCTGTACCGGCCCGAACCGTCCGGGCCGCGGTGGGCGAGCGTGTCGGTGAGCCGGTCGGTCACGAGCTTCCCGTCCGGCCACCGGTACGTCCCTGCGATGCCACACATGCCTAGCGCGCCTCCTGGTCGTTGTCCGGGACCCGTGCGGCCCACATGGGCGCGGCCCGCTCGGGCCGCCGCCGGCCGGCCCCGTTCTGCCGGGCCGTCCGCTCGCCGCGGCCGCGCAGCGCCGTGTGCAGCCCGTCCCACAGCGTGCCGTCGGTCCGGTCCTTCGGATCGGGGTCGACGAGCACCACACCCAGGACCGGTATCCGCTGGTCGGCGAGCTGCCGCGCCACGATGTGCAGCCAGGCGGCGCTGCCGTGCCCGGCCCGCACCACGAGCACGGTGTGGGTGCCCAGGTACTGGAGGTCGGTCCACGCCGTTCCGGGCGCCACGGAACCGACGCCGATGCGGCGCATCCCGTCCGGCACGTTCGCCGCCCGCTCGCCGCTCACCACGGTCGGCTCGCCCGGCTTCTGGCGCCGGCTCGCGAGCTGGAGCCCCGGCTGCCCGTCGACGATGACCACGGGCCCGTCCTGCGCCAGCCGGTCGGCGAGGTCCAGGGCGATGACGGCCGTGCCGCGCGCGCAGCCCAGTTCGAGCAGTGACACCGGCTCCGCCGCGTCCCGGGCCGCGCGGGCCAGGGCCGTGGTCAGCCGCTCGCGCGCCGCTCGGGTGCGACGGCGCTCCCACCGGCGGCCCGTGCGACGCGGCAGCTCCGCGATGACCGAGGCCCCCAGATGCGCCGCGACGTCCCGGCGCAGCACCGGCCGGTCCGCGACCACGGTGCCGACCGCGGCGAGGGCGAGGCCCAGGACGAGCCCGAGGACCAGACCGATCGCGGCGTTCGTCGCGACGGCCTTGGGCAGGGAGTGCCGCACGGCGCGCGGTGCGTCCACGATCTGCGTCCCGGCGACGAGCCGGGGCGTGCCCATGCGGGCCTCCTCGGCGCGCTGGTCGAAGTCGGCGATCCGCGAGTTGAGTTCGGCGCGGCGGGCGAAGAGCGACTCCAGGCTCGCCGACGCCTTCGGGTCGCTGTCCGGAGAGCGGTCGCCGATCGTCCGGTTGACCTCCTCCAGCTCGGTCCGCATGCGGTCCCGCTGGTCGGTCAGCGCCTTGGCCTCGGCCTGCGCGGTGTCCCGCATCCGCCGTACGTGGTCCGCGATGAACGCGTCGGCCAGCGCCCGGGCCCGGGCCACCGCCTGCGCGTCGGAACCGGCCTTCACGTCGATCTGCAGGACGTTGTTGGTCAGGCCGGTGCCCCGATAGTCCCGCAGGAAGTCCTCGGGCTTCTCGGTCGACCCGAGTGCTTTGAGGGCCGCGTTCGCGATCCGGGTGGTGCCCAGGACCTCCACGTCGGTGCGGATCAGCGTCCCGGTGTCGTTCGGCTGGTCCTCCGCGTGCGCGACCAGGACCTTCGTCGCGGCGCTCGGCGACGGCGGCAGCAGCACCGCCACCGCCGCACCGACCAGCAGCCCGAACAGGGCCAGGGAGGCCCACAGGCGGCGGCGCCTGCGCACCGACACCACGAGCCCCTGAAGGTCGAGGAGGACGGTGGTCTCGTGCGCCTCCGTCGTCGTGCTCGTCGTCACGCCGAACCTCCCGTCGCGTGGTGGCGAACCGTGAGCGCCACGGTGGCGTCGTCCGCGGGCCCGTGTCCGGCCGCCCGCGCCGGGCCGCCCCGGACCGCGCCGGCGACGACGACGCCGACGACCTCGTGCCCGCCGTCCGCGCAGGCCCCGCTGATCCCCGCGAGCTCCTCCGCCGTGCGGCTGCCCGGGCTGAGCACCACGACGGCCCCGGACTCCAGATCGGCGTCCGGCACCATCGGCCGGTCCACCGACACCTCGACCACCCGCAGCACGGGATCCCCCTTGACCTCGGCCGCGAGCTGCCCCGCGGCCCGGTGGGCGATCTCGTCGCCCTCCGGCACGACGAGCAGCAGCCGCCGCGCGGTGGGCAGTTGCTCCCGCAGCCGGGCGCACACCCGCCGGTAGCGGACCCGGCGCCCGGCCTCGTCGCCGGAGCGCTGCGGGGCCGGCAGGTCCCAGCGGACGTCCGTGCCGAGCAGCCGCCGCACCAGCGCCCGCGGGCCGCGCTCCCGGGGCTGCCGCGCGGGCCGCTCACCCGCCACGTCGACGGTGCCGAGCAGCACCGAGCCCAGCGCGGCGGTGATCTCCTCCTCGGTGCGCAGCCGCCGGTTCACCCGCGCCGAGGCGAGATGGCCGACGATCGCGAGCAGGAGGAACAGCAGCGCCCCGGCCGCCACGAGCTGCACCCGGGTCGGGGGCGCCTCGCTCGTCGGCCGGGCCGCGGGGCCCATGACGACCATGCCGGCCTTCTCGTTCGCCGGGTCGGCCTGGTCCAGCTTCGTCATGGCCTCTTCCAGCGAGGTGCGCAGCTTCTCCAGCGCCGTACGGGCCTGGACGCTCTCGACGGTCCGCCCGGGGTCGGCGGAGTTCGCCAGCTCCGTGATGCGGCGGTTCGTCTCGGCCACCTTCTGCCGCAGCGCCTCCGGCCCGTTCGCCGGCTGGGCGTCGGCGGCGCCGCCCGCGAGCCGCGCGGCGAACTTCACGAACTGCTGGGCCATCGCGTCGGCGAGCCGCTGCGCGTGGCGCGGGGTGTCGGAGGTGCCGGAGATCGTGATGATGTTGCCGTCGGCGGCCTCGGCGCTCACCCGCTTGCGCAGCTCCTCGCCGCTGACGTCGCTCCAGCCGAGCTCGTCGGCGGTGCGGTCGACGACCGCCGAACTCGTCGCGACGTCCACCTGGGTCAGCAGCTCCCGCTCCTCCCACTGCCCGGGCAGCAGGACGGACGCCGACGCCGTGTAGCGCGGCGGGAACACCACCGAGGTGCCGTAACCGACCAGCGCGCCCAGCACGGTGAGGACGGCGAGCAGCCGCCAGCGCCGCCGGAGGATCCGCCCGACGGTGGCCAGGCGCAGCGTGTCGTCGTTCAACGGCGTGGCCTCCGTCCGATGCGGGGCGCGCGGCGCTTGCGGCAGGCGGCGGCGTACGCGGCGAGCAGCGAGGCCTGCGAGTTGCTCCAGGCCAGCGGACCGCCGATCCGCTCCTGGCCGATCTTGCCCATGCGGGCCCGCTCGTCGGGGTCGTCGAGCAGCCGCTCGATCAGTCCGGCGAACGCGGACTCGTCGTCGCCGGACGCGTAGAGCGCGGCCTCACCGGCGGAGACCCGCGCCTCGCGCAGGTCGAACGACACGATCGGCCGGCCCATCGCCATGTACTCCAGGACCTTGTTCATCGTCGACACGTCGTTGAGCGGGTTGCAGGGGTCGGGGGAGAGGCACACGTCCGCGGTGGACAGGTACCGCACCAGGTTGGCGTCCGGGATCCGGCCGGTGAACTCCACCTGCCCGTCGAGCCCGAGCTCCCGGGACAGTTCGACCATCGCGTCGAAGGCGTCGCCGGACCCGACGAACACCGCGTGCCAGTCGGTCCGCTGCCGCTCGTCCCGCAGCTTCGCGAGCGCCCGCAGCGCGTAGTCGACCCCGTCCTGAGGGCCCATCACGCCCAGGTAGCACAGCAGATGGGGCTTGCCGCGCTTCAGCTCCGGCTCGGGCGGCACCGGCTGGAAGCGGTCGGTCTGCGGCGCGCTGCGCACCACGAACACGTCCTCGGGCCGCTGTCCGCCGCGGCGCACCGCGACGTCCCGGTACGACTCGTTCGTGGCGAGCACGATGTCCGCGGCCCGGTAGGTCAGCCGCTCCAGGCCGAGCACGGCGCGGTACAGCAGGTCCTCGCCGCGGCCGAAGCGGGAGAGGTACAGCTCGGGCACCAGGTCGTGCTGGTCGAAGACGAACCGGGCGCCGCGCCGCTTGAGCATCAGAGCGGGCAGGAACAGCAGGTCCGGCGGGTTGCAGGCGTGCACGACGTGCACCGGGCCGACCTTGCGGGCCAGCCGCGCGGTGTGCCACAGCGCCGAGCCGTACTCGCGCAGATAGCCGGACGGCCCGCCGGTGGCCGCGCGCAGCGGATAGCGGTGGATCCGGATCCCGTCGATCACCGCCTCCGGCTCGGTGTCGCGCTTGCTGCCCTGCGGGCAGATCACGTCCACCGTCCAGCCCGCGTCGCGCAGCGTCGTGCACTCCTGCCACACCCGCCGGTCGAACGGCACCGAGAGGTTCTCCACGAGGATCAGCGCGCGCCGGCCGTGGCCGCCGCGGGCGGCCGTTCCCTCGTTCGACATGTCACCAGGCAAGGCCCATGTACCCCGGTTCGGCCCGGCGCGCCTCGGCGTCGGGGAGGCGGACGAGATCGACGATCGCCGGACCGCCGCCGTGCGGCAGCGCGGCGAGGACGGCGGGGTCGCGGGTGCCCACGAGGCACACCTCGGCGTGGTCGAGGACCTCGTCGACGGAGTCGGCGAGGAGCTGCGCGAGATGCGGGAGCCGGTTCTCGATGTACTCGCGGTTGGCGCCGATCAGCCGGGACAGGCTCACGTTGGCGTCGTAGATCTTCAGCTCGTAGCCCTTGCCGAACAGGCGCTCGGCCAGCTCGACGAGGGGGCTCTCGCGCAGGTCGTCGGTGCCGGGCTTGAAGGACAGCCCGAACAGGCCCACCTTGCGCTTGCCGGTGCGCTCGACCAGCTCCACCGCCCGTTGCAGATGCGCGGAGTTGGAGGTCAGCACGTGCGCGAGGATGGGGACGGAGACGTCGGCCCGCTGCGCCGCGTGGACCAGGCTGCGCAGGTCCTTGGGCAGGCAGGAGCCGCCGAAGGCGAAGCCGGGCCGCAGATAGGCGGGGCTGATGTTCAGCTTGCGGTCGGCCAGGAACACGTCCATGACCTGGTGCGAGTCGACGCCGAGCGCCTGGCACACCGCGCCCAGCTCGTTGGCGAAGCCGATCTTGAGGCCGTGGAAGGAGTTGTCCGCGTACTTGATCGCCTCGGCGACGGGGATCTGGACGCGGAACACGTCGCCGGGCAGGCCCTTGTAGAGCTCCGCGACCGCGTCGCCGCTCGCCGGGTCGAGTTCGCCGATGACCGTCTTGGGCGGGTCGAAGAAGTCCCGCACGCTGGTGCCCTCGCGCAGGAACTCGGGGTTGACCGCGACCCCGAAGTCCACGCCGGCGGTGCCGCCGACGTTCTTCTCCAGGATCGGGACGAGCAGGTCGAGGCAGGTGCCGGGGAGCATCGTGCTGCGGAACACGACGGTCTGCCGGCCGCCGCGCTCGGCGAGCGCGGCGCCGATCTCCTCGGTGACCCGCTCCAGATAGGTGGTGCACAGACTGCCGTTGGGCTCCGAGGGCGTGCCGACGCAGATCAGCGATATCTCGCTGTCGCGGATCGCCTCGCGGACGTCGCGGGTGGCGCGCAGGGCGCCGGTCCGTACGACCTCGGCGGTGAGCTCGCCGATGCGTTCCTCGACGACCGGGGCCCGGCCGGCGTTGACCAGGTCGACCTTCGTCTGGTTGACGTCGACCCCGATGACCTCGTGTCCCATGCTGGCCAGGCACGCGGCCGACACGCAGCCCACGTAGCCGAGCCCGAACACACTGACTCTCATGACGCGTCCTTCCCCCCAAGCAGGCCCTCACGGCCTGCGGTCCGTGCGCCGGTCGGACGGCGCCGCCGCCTCTCGCGCATCAGTAGGCCCCCTGGCCCTGGAGCACCGCCCGCAGCGTCTTCCACAAGATCACTGTGTCGAGGGCGAGCGACCAGTCCTCCACGTACCGCAGGTCGAGACGCACGGCCTCCTCCCACGGGAGGTCACTGCGTCCGCTGATCTGCCACAGGCCGGTGAGCCCGGGCTTGACCAGCAGCCGCCGCCGGATGTCCGGTCCGTACGCCGCGGACTCCTCCGGCAGGGGAGGCCGCGGTCCGACGAGCGACATCGATCCGGTGAGCACGTTGAACAGCTGCGGGAGCTCGTCGATCGAGTACCGGCGCAGCACGGTGCCCACCCGCGTCACCCGCGGATCCCGGTGCATCTTGAACAGCAGTCCCGCGCCCTCGTTCAGGCCGGCGAGATCCGCCCGGGCCCGGTGCGCCCCGGCGACCATGGTGCGGAACTTGAGGATGGTGAACTCGCGGCCGTCCTTGCCGACCCGGCGCTGGCGGTAGAAGGCCCCGCCCCGGCTGTCGACCAGGACCAGCAGCGCGACCAGCACCATCAGCGGTGCGAACAGCAGCAGCAGGAGCGCGGCGCCCAGCCGGTCGACGACCTCCTTGACCGCCCGCCGGCCGCCGGTGAACGTCGGCATGCTGACCCGCAGCAGGGGGATGCCGAGGACCGCGTCGACGTGCAGCCGCGGTCCCGCCACCTCCATCAGCACAGGGGCCACGACCATCTCGGTGTCGCTGCCCTCCAGGTTCCACGCCAGGCGCTGCAGCCGGTCCGGTGACCAGTGCGGGTCCGGGGTGACGGCGACGACCCGGTAGCCGCCGCGGCACACGTGCCCGGCGACGTCCGAGAGCCGGCCGACGACCGGTACGCCGTCCACCAGGTGCCCGTCGAGCCCGAGCCCGTCCGTCGTGCACACGGCCGCCACCTGCCAGCCGATGTGCGGGAACTTACGGGTGCGGTTGATCAGGTCGCGCACGGTGGCGAGGCTTCCGGCGGCGAGCACCGGGCGCAGGCATCTGCCCTCCTTGCGCTGCTTGTGCAGCCACAGGCGCAGCAGGTACCGCTCGGTCATGGTGACCAGCGCCGTCGCCGGGATCGCGACGAAGATCCAGAGTTTGATGTTCCTCGAGGTCAGCGCGATGCCGCCGAGGGCCAGGACGACGGTCGCCGTGAACAGCGAGCGCCCGAGCCTGCGGAACTCCTCGGCGCCCTGGCCGAGCACCGCCGGGGCCCAGGCCCGGCTCACCGTGAACGCGCCCAGGACGAGGAGCCAGGTGCCGAAGGCGAGGATGCCCCACTTCTCGTGCCAGTTGGCCGCGTCCCGGGCCCCGAAGAAGTTGCCTATCGACGCCACCACCACGGCCGTGGCCACGGTGTCGCCGGTTATCACGGTGCGGCGGTAGCGCTGCTCCCAGTCGTTCGTCGTCCGGCCGAACGCGTCGTGCGTCAGCGCGTCCCGCGCTGACGGCAAGGCGCTGCCGACAGTTCCCCCCTGCCACACAGAACCCCCCAGGTTCCCAGTGGTTGTGAAGTGTGCGACTAGCTCTGTACGCCCCCCGGGAGGCCCCCGCCTCCCGCATGTGACATCCCGGCTATTTCAGCGCTGCGGACAGCGCTCGGACCTATAGATCATCACTTGTCGCTTCATGTCCGAAGTGCAGAAGCAGGGTCAATCTAGACCATCGGGACGGGCTTGGTGGGGTGATGTGTGGAAAATGTGGAGAAGCTTTGAGACGGAAAATGACGCCTGTTGACCCCCGTGGCGGAACCCCGCGAAACGGGTCTCCGTCGGGGGTCCGCCGGTGATGCGTCCCGGGTATCGCAGGATTCCAAAATGGTGTTGGACCTGCATCGCGGCAAGCTCCTAACGTTCCCGCCAGCAAGGAAAGGCATGCCGGCCGCACTCCTTCTGAAAGGCGCCGCCTCGTGAACGCACCCGCCCCGCACTCCGGAACGCCCGTCGTCGCCTCGATGCGGGTCGTCCCGGTCGCCGGCCAGGACAGCATGCTGCTGAACCTCAGCGGCGCCCACGCCCCGTACTTCACCCGGAACCTGGTGATCCTCACCGACTCCGACGGTCGTACGGGCGTCGGCGAGGTCCCCGGCGGCGAGGCCATCCGCGGCACCCTCGACGAGGCGCGCGACCTGGTCGTGGGCCGGCCCGTCGGCGACCCGCAGGCGGTGCTCCGGGCGATGCGCGAGCGGTTCGGCGACCGCGACGCGGGCGGCCGCGGCGCGCAGACCTTCGACCTGCGCGTCACCGTCCACGCGGTCACCGCCGTCGAGGCGGCCCTGCTCGACCTGCTCGGCCAGTACCTGGAGGTGCCGGTCGCCGCCCTGCTCGGCGAGGGGGTGCAGCGCACCAGCGTCCCCGTCCTCGGCTACCTCTTCTACGTGGGCGACCGCCGCCGCACCGACCTCCCGTACCGCGACGAGTCGACGGCGAAGGACGACTGGGAGCGACTGCGCAGCGAGGAGGCGCTCACCCCCGAGGCCGTCGTCGCGCTCGCCGAGGCGGCTCAACTGCGGTACGGGTTCCAGGACTTCAAGCTCAAGGGTGGAGTCCTCGACGGATGGGCCGAGGCCGAGGCGGTCACCGCGCTCGCCGAGCGCTTCCCCGACGCGCGGATCACCCTCGACCCCAACGGCGGCTGGCCGCTCGACGAGGCCGTCGCCATCGGCCGCTCCCTGCGCGACGTCCTCGCGTACGCCGAGGATCCGTGCGGCGCGGAGGGCGGTTACAGCGGACGCGAGGTGATGGCCGAATTCCGCCGGGCGACCGGTCTGCGGACCGCCACGAACATGATCGCCACGGACTGGCGCCAGTTGGGCCACGCCGTGAAGGCCGACGCCGTCGACATCCCGCTCGCCGACCCGCACTTCTGGACCATGAACGGCTCGGTGCGCGTCGCCCAGCTGTGCGAGGCCTGGGGTCTGACATGGGGTTCGCACTCCAACAACCACTTCGACGTGTCCCTCGCGATGTTCACGCAGGTCGCCGCCGCCGCGCCCGGCGACATCACCGCCATCGACACCCACTGGATCTGGCAGGACGGCCAGCGCCTCACGCGCGAGCCGCTGCCGATCGAGGACGGCGCCATCGCCCTGCCCGAACGCCCCGGTCTGGGCGTCGAGTTGGACCTCGACCAGGTCGAGGCCGCCCATCAGCTCCATCGGTCCCTGGGGCTGGGCGGCCGGGACGACGCCGCCGGCATGCGGTACCTGATCCCCGGCTGGACCTTCGACGCCAAGCGCCCCGCCCTCGTGCGCTGACGCCCCCTCAGCCGCCCCTCGCGGCGCGGCCCCCGCCTCGGGCCGCCGCGCCGCGGCACAGCCCTGCCCGGAAACGGCCGAGCCGACCTGCCGTAGGAGAACCGAACATGCCCCTGCTCGTCGTGGCGCTCAGTGTTGTGGCGTTGCTGTTCCTGATGACCAAGGTGAGGCTCAACGGCTTCATCGCCCTGCTGCTCGTCGCCACGGTCGTCGCGGTGGTCCAGGGCATCGGACTCACCGAGATATCCGACGTCCTGGAGACCGGCATCGGGGACCAGCTCTCCGGCACCCTCCCCGTGATCGGACTCGGCGCGATGGTCGGGCGGGTGATGGGCGACGCCGGCGCCGCCCAGCGCATCGCCACCAAGCTGACCCAGGCGTTCGGCGACCGGTGGGTGCAGGTGGCCATGGTGGTCACCGCGATGCTCATCGGCGTCACCATGTTCTACGAGGTCGCCTTCGTCATCATCGTCCCCGTCGCCTTCACCCTGGTCCGCGTCACCCGGCAGAACCTGCTGTGGATCGGCCTGCCGATGTCCATCGCGCTCTCCACGATGCACAGCTTCCTGCCGCCGCACCCCGGACCCACCGCCGTCGCCGAGATGTTCGACGCCTCCGTCGGCAAGACGCTCTTCGTCGGCCTCTTCATCGCCGTCCCGGCCGGCGCCCTGATCGCGCTCGTGTGGCCCCGGCTGCCGTTCGTCCGCCGGATGAACCCGTCGATCCCCACCGGGCTCGTCACCGAGCGCGTCTTCGAGGAGGACGAACTGCCGGGCACGCTCTGGTCCCTCACCGTGGCGCTGCTCCCCGTCGTCCTCATCGCCGGCGCGGCCGTCGCCGAGATGTCCCTCGACGACCACGCCCCGGGCATGGGCGTGATCACGTTCGCCGGTTCCCCCGAGTTCGCGCTGCTGCTGACCCTGCTGCTCGCCATGTACGTCTTCGGCCCCCGCGCCGGCCGCTCCCTGAAGGACCTCGCCACGTCCTGCGCCGACGCCGCCAGGTCGATGGCCATGATCATGCTGGTCATCGCGGCCGGCGGTGCCTACAAGAACGTCCTCGTCGAAGGCGGCATCTCCGACTACATCAAGGACACCACCGCCCACTGGTCCGTCTCCCCGCTCCTCCTGGCCTGGCTGATCGCCGTGATCCTGCGCATCGCCCTCGGCTCCGCCACGGTCGCCGTCTCCACCGCCGCCGGCATCGTGGCCCCCATGGTCGCCGGCAGCGGCACGTCCCCCGAACTGATGGTCCTGGCCGTCTCCTGCGGCTCGATCGCCTTCTCCCACGTCAACGACCCCGGCTTCTGGATGTTCAAGGAGTACTTCAACCTCTCGGTCCCGGACGCCCTCAAGGCCCGCACCACGTACACGACGGTGCTGGCGCTGCTGGGGCTGGGCGGGGTGCTGGCGCTGAACGCGGTGATGTGACCGCCGCGCTCCGCCGGAATATGTGAAAATCCTGCCAGTTCACTGTGGAGAGGGTGTGCAGGCGGTCGCACCCGGGGGAGGGGAGCCCGTATGGCCCTGCTGTCGTCGCGTCCGAAGTGGCCCACGCTTCCCGAGTACTTCCACGACTGGGCGCTGGTGGACGTGGAGACGTCAGGGCTCAGGCCCGGCCGGGACCGTGTGCTGTCCCTGGCGATCCTCACCCTCGACGCGCACGGCAACCGGACGGGCGAGTTCTCCACCCTGCTCGATCCGGGCTGCGACCCGGGCCCGGTGCACGTCCACGGTCTGACCTCCGCCCGGCTCGCGGGCGCGCCCACCTTCGAGGACATCGCGCCCGAGGTGGGCGCGCTGCTGGGCGGTCGCGTCCTCGTCGCGCACAACGCGCAGTTCGACTACGACTTCCTGGCGCACGAGTTCGCCCGCGTCCGGTCCTGGGTGCCGGTCGGCCGAAGGCTGTGCACACTGGCGCTCAACCGCCTCGTAGGGCCCCCGACGTCCGACCTCAAGCTCGGCACGCTCGCCGAGCACTACGGGGTGCGGCAACTGAAGGCGCACGACGCACAGGACGACGTACGGGTGCTCTCCGGCATTCTGCGCGGTTCGCTGGCCGCCGCCGAGCAACTGGGCCTGTCGCTCCCCCTGTTGGAGTGCCCGCCCCGCCAGGACTACAAGCCGTACGTCCCCAAGACGCCCTGTCCGTACCGGAACCCGGGCCGGCTGACGCCCGGCGGGCCACTCGTACAGGGCATGAAGGTCGCCATCACGGGGGAGACAGGGCTGTCCCGCGAGGAACTCGTCGCCCGCTCCGTCGCGGCCGGGCTGAACGTGATGACCTCCGTCAGCGGCCAGACCGGCGTCGTCGTCACGAACGACCCGGGAGCCGGGTCCACCAAGCTGAAGCGAGCGGCGACCGAAAGAGTGCCGCTGGTGGACGAGGCGGCCTATCTGCGCCTGCTGGAGAGGGTGCGGCCGGGGCAGACCAAGGGAACGGCGCGCCAGCGCCCCACTGAACGGCCGCCTGCGACGGAACCCACCGTTGCGCCTGAGCCTTCGCCGGAGGTCCCGGCACAGCGGACCGCCGCACCGAGCCGACCCGACGCCCCCACGGGCCGGCCGCTCACCGGGCGCAGGGTCCTGGTCCTCGGCGGCACCCACGACGAGGCTGCCGAGGCGCGTGTGCTCGCTGTCGCTCTGGGGGCCTCGGCGGCGGTCAATCTCTCCGCGAGCGTGACCGACATCGTCGTTCTGCCCGGCGGCGAGGCGGACAGACGGATGCGACGCGTCACCGCACTCGGTCTGCCCGTCCACGACACCGCCTGGCTCCTCGCCCCCACCCCCGCAGCGGAACCCGCGCCGGACACGTCCGCCGTCCTGGTCCGAGGCGCTGTGATCGATCTGACCGACACCGGCACGCCGTGGACGGTATCGGCGTCGTGGCGTCAGCAGACCGCCTCGGACGTGGACGTCGTGGCCTTCGCGGTCGACGCGCGGGAACAGGTGGCAGGGGACGAGGACTTCGTCTTCTACGGTGCGCCCGAACACCCCGACGGCACCGTCCGCCTGGCCACGGACGGCCCGACGGAACAGTCCGTCACCGCCGACCTGGACGGCCTGCCCCTGGAGGTCCGGAGAATCGTCATCGCCGCCGCCATCGACGGCGCGGCGACCTTCTCCGACGTCGGCGCGATCGAGATCACCGCCACGCGCGGCATCGGCGCGGCCCCGACGGCCCGCGCCACGCTGGACGCCGCGACCAGCGAGCGCACCATGATCCTCGCGGAGCTGTACCGCAGAGGAGAAGCCTGGCGTCTGCGCGCCGTCGGCCAGGGCTACGACCACGGCCTGGCCGACCTGGCGCGGGGCTACGGAGTCGATGTCGCCGCATGACAGCGAGCGGCGCGGCGGCCCCGGCTCACAGGTGGCCCCTGTTGAGGGTGCGGAGTCGCGCGAAGCGATCCGCGAGGTCGGTGAGGGCCGAATGCCGTTCGAGTCCGGAGAACCGGCTGGTCTCCGGCGACGTCGCCGCCCGGACCACGCCCCTTCCGGTGAGGGGCGCGGCCGTCACAACCACCCCCGCCGCTTGAAGATCACGTACAGGCTGACGCAGACCACGCCCATCAGGCCGATCGCGAAGGGGTAGCCGAAGGTCCAGCCGAGCTCCGGCATGTTGTCGAAGTTCATGCCATAAATGGTTCCCACGAGTGTGGGCGCAAAGAGAATCGCCGCCCACGCCGAGATCTTCTTGATCTCCTCGTTCTGCTCGAAGCCGGCCTCCGCCATCGCCTTCATCTCCGCGTTCTGCTGCTGCGTGACGAGCGTCGCGTTCACCGTCAGGATGTCGGCCAGGGCCTGGCGGAAGCCGTCGACGCGTTCGCTGGTGTGGGTGACGTGGTCGGCGACGTCGCGCAGGTAGCGCTGGAGTTCCTCGTCCGTGCCGTACTTCGCGAAGCCCGCCATCAGGCCGTGCAGCATGCCGACCAGGGGGCGCGTCGCGCGCTGGAACTCGACCATCTCGCGGGAGAGTTCGTAGATGCGGCGGGACACCTCGGGGGCGCCGGAGAAGACCTCGGTCTCGATCTCGTCGATGTCGTTCTGGACGCCGTCGACGACCGGCGCGTAGCCGTCGACGACGGCGTCCAGGATCGCGTACAGGACCGCCTCCGGGCCGAGCCGCAACAGGTCGGGGCTGGCCTCCATGCGGCGGCGGACGGAGGAGAGGTCGGGGGCCGCGGCGTGCCGGACCGTGATGAGGAAGTCGGGGCCGACGAAGACGTGCAGCTCGCCGAAGTCCACCTCCTCCGGCGCGTCGAGATAGCGGGCGGCCCGCAGGACGACGAACAGGGTCTCGCCGTAGCGCTCCAGCTTGGGGCGCTGGTGTGCTTCGAGGGCGTCCTCGACGGCGAGCTCGTGCAGGTCGAACTCGGCGGCCAGCGACTTCAGTTCGGCCTCGGTCGGGCGGGCCAGGCCGATCCACGCCATCGTGTGCGGGCGCTCGCGCAGCTGGCGGTACGTGTCCGTCAGGGACTCGGGGCTCGCCACCCGGACCCCGTCGCGGTACAGCGCCGCGTGCACGACGCTGTCCGCCGGTTCGCGCGGCGGCGCCGGGGCGTCGGCGGGCGCGGGTGCCGGTCGCGCCGACGGTTCCGGCGCCGGGCCTCGGCGCCAGGAGTACCGGCGCGCCCCGCCGCCGCCCTCGCCCGTCCGCCCCTGCCGCCGCACCATGCCCGCTCCTTCCGCCGCCGTCCGGTCCCTGGGCAGCGTAACCAGCGAAAGTGACCCGATCAGGTCGGTGCATCGAGGACACCAGCTGTCCTCGTTCCCGTTACGGTCCCCGTATGACGACGAAGCCGATCACCACCCGCGCCCTGGGACGGGCCACTCTGGAGCGCCAACTCCTGCTGCGCCGCAGCCCGATGACGGTCGAGGCCGCCGTCGCGCATCTGGTGGGACTCCAGGCGCAGGAGGTGCGCCCGCCGTATCTCGCGCTCGCCGCCCGCCTCGACGGCTTCACCCCCGCCGCCCTGTCCGACGCCCTCGAACAGCGGAGGGTCGCCCGGCTCGTCACCCTGCGCTCGACCATCCATCTGCACACCGCCGACGACTGCATGACGCTGCGCCCGCTGGTGCAGGACGCGCGCGACCGCGAGCTGAAGATCTTCCGCAAGGGGCTCGTGGGGGTGGATCTCGACCGGCTGAGGGCCCTGACCCGCCCCTACGTGGAGGAGGCGCCGCGCAGCCCGAAGGAGATCCGGGAGCGGCTGCTCCAGGAGTGGCCGGAGGCGGACCCGCAGGCGCTGATGATCGCCGCGCGCTGTTCCCTGCCGCTGGTCCAGGTCACCCCGCGCGGCCTGTGGCGCCGCAGCGGCGGGGTGCACCTGACGACGGCCGAGCACTGGCTGGACCGGGACGCCGTCGAACCGCCCGAGCTCGAGGGGACGATCCTGCGCTACCTCGGCGCGTTCGGCCCCGCCTCCGTCAAGGACTTCCAGCAGTGGGCCGGGCTGACCCGCACCAAGCCGGCCTTCGAGCGGCTGCGGGACCGCCTCGTGACCTTCCGTGACGAGCACGGCGTCGAGCTGTTCGACCTGCCCGACGCGCCGCGCCCCGACGAGGACGTGCCCGCGCCGCCCCGGCTGCTCGCCGAGTTCGACAACCTGCTGCTCTCGCACGCCGACCGCACCCGCGTCGTGCACGCTGCGGACAAGGGGCTCAACTGGCAGGTCAACACGGCCTATCTGACCTTCCTCCTCGACGGCTTCCTGGCCGGCCTGTGGAGCCTCAAGGAGTCCGCCGACGGCACCCGGATCACCCTGCAGCCCTTCGCCAGCCCGACCCGCGCCCAGCGCGAGGAGCTCGTCGCCGAGGCCGAGCGCACCGCCGAAGTCCTGGAGGCCCCGGGTCCCGTCACCGTCGACTTCGGCACCGTACGGAAGTAGCGCCCGCCCAGGAGGACCGGACCGTCAGTCGGCGCGGCCCGTCGCCGCCACCGTCACGCCGAGCCCGATCAGCGCGAAGCCACCCGTGCCGCCGATCAGCGACAGACGCCGGTCCGAGCGCGCGAACCAGTTCCGCGCCGCCGACGCCGTCAGCCCCCACAGCGTGTCCGTGACCAGGCCGATGCCGATCGGGATCAGCCCGAGCAGCAGCATCTGCGCGGGCACCCGGCCGGCCGTGTGGTCCACGAACTGCGGCAGCACCGCCGCGAAGAACACGATCCCCTTCGGATTCGTCACCCCGACCAGGGCCCCGTCGAGCAGCGTGCGCAGATCGCCGCGCGCGGGACCGGCCGGGCCCTGGATGTCCGCGGCCTTCATCGCGTGCCGGTGCCGGAACGCCTGGATCCCCAGCCACACCAGATACGCCGCACCGGCCAGCTTCACCGCGACGAACAGCGTCGCCGAGCGCTCGACCAGCGAGCCGATCCCCAGCGCCACCGCCACGACCAGCAGGTACGACCCGAACACATTGCCCAGGGCCGTCGCCACCGCCGTGCGCCGGCCGTGCGCGAGCGCCCGTCCGATCACGAACAGCACGCTCGGCCCCGGAATGACGATGACGAGCAGCGACATCGCCGCGAACGCCAGGATCCGATCCGTCGACACCTCGGTACCCCCTCAGATCAGGGCAGCAGCCCCGCCCGGCGCGCGGTCGCGACCGCCTCGCCCCGCGTGTGCGCCCCCAGCTTCCGCATGGCTGACCGAAGATAGCCCTTCACGGTCTCCGGGCGCAGCCCGAGCCGATCGGCCGTCACCGCGTTCGTCGCGCCGGCCGCCACACAGGTGAGGACGTCCACCTCGCGCGGCGCGAGCACCACCGGCGCCTCCCGCTCCACCGGGGACGCCGCCGAGGCCAGCCTCCCGCACACCGCGAGCAGTTCGGCCCGCAGCACCGGGTCCACGATCTTCGGTGCGAGGGCCCGCAGCGCGCCGTGCGCCTCGCGGACCTCCTCCCAGGCCCCGGGCCCGGCGGCCACCGGCGCCGCCGCCGCGGCCAGCAGGGAGTGTGCCTCGTCCCGTACGACGAGGGCCTGCTCCACGTCCCGCGCCGCCGCCACCGCCGCGCCGAGCGCCCGGTCGCCCAGCGGCTGGGCCGAGCGCAGCGCCCCGTACAGGACGCCGCGCACCCGGCGGCGCACGACGACGGGGACCGCGAGGACCGAGCGCAGGCCCTCCGCCTCGACGGCGCCGTCGTACTCGTGGCTGATGTGCCGAGAGTCCCGGTAGTCGGTGACCGCGCAGGCCCGGGCCAGGGACAGCGCCTTGCCGCCCAGCCCGTTGCCCGCGACGATCGCGAGGCCGCGCAGCGCGTTCGTCGCCGCGCCGCTCAGCTCGGCGATCCGCACCTGCCCCGGCGTCGCGACGATGCCGCCGAACGCCACGGGCAGCCCCGTGCCCCGGCGCAGCCGCACCAGTGCGGCGCGTAGCTCGACCGCGTCGGCCGCCTCTGCGCTCACCGTCACCCTCCCAGGTCCTGATCCGGAGTTCCCTGCCGCGTTCACCCCCGTTCGGGGGTAGTGAGACCTGCGTCACGGATTACACGATGGCGGGCACGGTCCGCAATGGCGCGGGACAAGAGCGACGGCGCGGGACAAGCGAACGACAGGAGCGCACATGACGACGGGACACGGACCCACGGAGCAGTTCCGCACGGCCCGCGACTTCCTGCTGGAGCACGCCCGCGACTACGAGTCCGCCTACGAGGGCTTCGCCTGGCCCCGCCCCGGCCGGTTCAACTGGGCTCTCGACTGGTTCGACGTCATCGCCGACGGCAACGAGAAGACGGCCCTGCACATCGTGGAGGAGGCCGGCGACGAGGCCCGCTTCTCCTTCGACACCCTGCGCCGCCGCTCGAACCAGGTCGCGAACTGGCTGCGCGAGCGGGGCGTCGGCGCCGGTGACCGCGTCCTGCTCATGCTCGGCAACCAGGTCGAACTGTGGGAGGTGATGCTCGCCGCGATGAAGCTGCGCGCCGTCGTCATCCCCGCGACGCCGCTGCTCGGCCCCGCCGACCTCACCGACCGTGTCGAGCGCGGCCGCGCCCGGCACGTCATCGTCCGCCCCGAGGACGTCGCCAAGTTCGCCGAGGTCTCCGGCGACTACACGCGGACCGTCGTCGGCTCCCGGACACCCGCCGAGGGCTGGTCCGCGTACGAGGACAGCGCGGGCGCCGACGACACCTTCACCCCCGACGGGGAGACCCTCGCCGACGACGCGCTGCTGCTGTACTTCACCTCCGGCACGACGGCCCGCCCCAAGCTCGTCGAGCACACCCACGTCTCGTACCCGGTCGGCCACCTCGCCACCATGTACTGGATCGGCCTGCGCCCCGGCGACGTGCACCTCAACATCTCCTCGCCGGGCTGGGCCAAGCACGCCTGGTCCAACTTCTTCGCCCCGTGGAACGCCGAGGCGACCGTCTTCCTGTACAACTACACGCGCTTCGACGCCGGGAAGCTGATGGCCGCGATGGACCGCGCGGGCGTCACCTCCTTCTGCGCCCCGCCCACCGTGTGGCGCATGCTCATCCAGGCCGACCTCACCCAGCTGCGCACCCCGCCCCGCGAGGTCGTCGCCGCGGGCGAGCCGCTCAACCCCGAGGTCATCGAGCAGGTCAAGCGGGCCTGGAACGTGACGATCCGGGACGGCTTCGGCCAGACCGAGACCGCGGTGCAGGTGTCCAACAGCCCGGGCCAGGTCCTCAAGTCCGGCTCCATGGGCCGCCCCAGCCCCGGCTTCAAGGTCGAGCTCCTCGACCCGGTCACCGGCGCGCCCGGCGCCGACGAGGGCGAGATCAGCCTCGACCTGTCCGCCCACCCCGTCGGCCTCATGGTCGGCTACCACGGCGACCCCGAGCGCACCGCCGAGGCCATGGCGGGCGGCTACTACCGCACCGGCGACATCGGCTCCCGCGACGCCGACGGCTATCTCACCTACGTGGGCCGCGCCGACGACGTCTTCAAGGCCAGCGACTACAAGATCAGCCCCTTCGAGCTGGAGAGCGCCCTGCTGGAGCACGAGGCGGTCGCCGAGGCGGCCGTCGTGCCCGCGCCGGACGAGCTGCGGCTCGCCGTCCCGAAGGCGTACGTCGTGCTCGCCGAGGGCTACGAGCCGGGTCCGGACACCGCGAAGCTCCTCTTCGAGCACTCCCGCGCCGTCCTCGCCCCGTACAAGCGGCTGCGCCGGATCGAGTTCGGAGAGCTGCCCAAGACCGTCTCCGGCAAGATCCGCCGGATCGAGCTGCGCGAGGCGACGGCCGCCGGGTCGTCCGCCGAGTACCGCGAGGAGGACTTCCGGTGACCGAACTGTCCTACGCGCACGGGGTGGCCGAGCAGCCGCTGCTCGGCGACACCATCGGCGCCAATCTCCAGCGCGCCGTGGACGCCTTCCCGGAGCGCGAGGCGCTCGTCGACGTGCCGTCCGGCCGCCGCTGGACGTACGCGGAGCTGGGCGCCGACGTCGAGCGGCTCGCCCTCGGCCTGCTCGCGCGCGGCGTCGCCAAGGGCGACCGGGTCGGCATCTGGGCCGTCAACTGCGCCGAGTGGGTCCTCGTCCAGTACGCCACCGCCCGCATCGGCGCGATCATGGTCAACATCAACCCGGCCTACCGCGCCCACGAACTGGCCTACGTGCTCAGGCAGTCCGGCATCTCCGTGCTGGTCGCCTCGACCGGACACAAGGGCACCGACTACCGCGAGCTGGTCCGCCAGGTCGCGGGGGAGTGCCCGGCGCTGCGCGAGCGGGTGTTCATCGGCGAGGACAGCTGGGACGCGCTCGTCGCGGCGGGCAGCGCCGCGGACCGGGACCGGCTCACGGCCCGCGAGGCCGAGCTGAGCTGCGACGACCCGATCAACATCCAGTACACCTCGGGCACCACCGGCTTCCCGAAGGGCGCCACGCTCTCCCACCACAACATCCTGAACAACGGCTTCTGGGTGGGCGAGACCATCGCCTACACCGAGGAGGACCGGGTCTGTCTGCCGGTGCCCTTCTACCACTGCTTCGGCATGGTCATGGGCAACCTGGGCGCCACCTCGCACGGCGCCTGCATCGTCATCCCCGCGCCGTCCTTCGAACCGGCGGCGACCCTGCGCGCCGTCCAGGACGAGCGCTGCACCTCGCTGTACGGGGTGCCCACGATGTTCATCGCCGAGCTGAACCTGCCCGACTTCGCCTCCTACGACCTGAGCAGCCTGCGCACCGGCATCATGGCGGGCTCGCCCTGCCCGGTCGAGGTGATGAAGCGGGTCGTCGCCGAGATGCACATGGCCGAGGTGTCCATCTGCTACGGCATGACGGAGACCTCCCCGGTGTCGCTGCAGACCCGCCGCGACGACGACCTGGAGCGCCGCACCGGCACCGTCGGCCGGGTCCTGCCGCACATCGAGGTCAAGGTCGTCGACCCGGTCACCGGCGTCACGCTGCCGCGCGGCGAGGCGGGCGAGCTGTGCACCCGCGGCTACAGCGTGATGCTCGGCTACTGGGAGGAGGCCGAGAAGACCGCCGAGGCCGTCGACGCGGGCCGCTGGATGCACACCGGCGACCTCGCGGTGCTCCGCGAGGACGGCTACGCGCAGATCGTGGGCCGCATCAAGGACATGATCATCCGCGGCGGGGAGAACATCTATCCGCGCGAGGTCGAGGAGTTCCTCTACGCGCACCCGAGGATCGCCGACGTGCAGGTCGTGGGCGTCCCCGACGAGAAGTACGGGGAGGAGGTCCTCGCCTGCGTCATCCTGCGCGACCCGGAACAGGGGCTGACCCTCGACGAGCTGCGCGCGTACTGCAAGGACCGGCTCGCCCACTACAAGGTGCCGAGCCGGCTGCGGATCCTCGACTCCTTCCCGATGACGGTCAGCGGCAAGGTTCGCAAGATCGAACTCCGCGAGGGCTACGGGGAGTAGCTCCCGTACGGGCGTCGGTGCGGCGGGGCCTTCACAGGTCCCGCCGCATGCACACCCGGGGCCAGCGGTCGAGGCCGTGCGCCGCCTCGGCCGCGCGGATCCGCACGAGCCCCTCGGTCAGCTCATCCCGCGCGAGCACGCGGAAGCCGAGCCGCGCGTAGTACGGAGCGTTCCACGGCACGTCCCGGAACGTGGTGAGGGTGAGCGCCGGCAGCCCTCGCTCGCCCGCCCGGACGGCGGCCCGCTCGATCAGGGCCCGGCCGATGCCGCGCCGGGCGGCCTCCGGGTGCACGGTGACCTGCTCGATGTGCAGCGCGCCGTCCACGTCCTCCGCGACGAGATAGGCGACCGGTGTCCCGTCGTCCCCGGCCGCGACCCAGGCCTCGCCCTCCTGCCGCAGCCGCTCCAGTTCGGCGAGCGCGGGCGGCTCGTCGTCGGCCACGCTCGTCATGCCGAGCGGGCGGAACAGCTCGCCCGCGGCCACCTCGATGTCCTGGAGCCGCGGCAGGTCCGCCGACTCGGCGCTACGGATGATCACCGGCCCAGTATGAAGCCGCAGGACCGCTACGCGCCGCCCGCGAGGAGTTCGTCCGCCGGGCTGTTCACCGGCTGCGGCACGCCCGCGAGGTCCAGGACGAACAGCGGGACGCCGAGCTCGTCCGCGCGGCTGCGGGCCGTGTCCGCGTATCCGGCCAGCGAGAAGTAGACGCAGGCCGCCGACTCCGTCATCGCCTGGAGCCACAGGCACTCCACGTCGCGCAGGGTCGCGGGCCGCACCGACGGCTCGACCTGGGCGACGACCCCGCGCGCGGCGAGCCCGACGCCGGAGGGCGGGCGCTGGTCGGCGCGGCGCACGTCCCCGTAACCGAGCCAGCGCAGATAGAGGGCGGCGGCCGTGACGGCGTCGCGTGCGGTGCGGATGGCGACGGGCTGGAACGCGGCCCGGGGCGCGGGCGCCGTGCGCGGCAGTGGGATGTGGGCGGGGGCCACGGGGGCGGGGTCGCCCTGGACGGGGACGCGCAGCAGGGTGCCGCAGTCGCAGCCCAGCTCGGGGCGTGGCCAGCGGTCGTGCCGGCCGCACACGGGGCAGCGCAGGGTGACCCAGTCGTCGGCCCAGGTCCGCTCGCTCACCGGCTCCGGATCGGCGCCGCGCACCACCGGCGGGGCCACGGGCGCGCCGCAGGCGCAGGGGAGAACCGGGGGCGCGAAAAGGTGCTCGCGCCGGCAGGCCGGACATCTGACGTGCACCCGCTCGGCCATGAAACACCCCCTCCGCCCTGCTGCCCCAAGGATTCCGCTGCGGATTGCGTAGCCCTCCGCGACGACGTGAGTCTCATCATCCACCTTGACGGCCTCCGAGACCCCCCTCTACATTGCTTCCATATAGCAGAACCTAGTTTCCGCATCATGGAAGTGATGAGGGGCTGGGGCTGAGCGAAGCAATACGAAACAGCACGACGAAGCAGTAAACGGACTTCACAGCTCGCCGCGGGGGCGCGACGGGAGCGCGAATCCGACAGCCGGACACAGACACAGCAGTCACAGCACAAGTCGGGAGAGCACTCATGGCTCGTATGACCGCCGCCCGCGCGGCCGTTGAGATCCTCAAGCGCGAAGGCGTCAGCAACGCGTTCGGCGTGCCCGGTGCCGCCATCAACCCCTTCTACAAGGAGCTCAAGGCGAGCGGCGGCATCGACCACACCCTCGCCCGTCACGTCGAGGGCGCCTCGCACATGGCGGAGGGCTACACGCGGGCCAACCCGGGCAACATCGGTGTCTGCATCGGTACGTCCGGCCCCGCCGGCACCGACATGATCACCGGTCTGTACTCCGCGATCGGTGACTCCATCCCGATCCTGTGCATCACCGGCCAGGCGCCGAGCCACCTCCTGCACAAGGAGGACTTCCAGGCCGTCGACATCGCCACGATCGCCAAGTCCGTCTCCAAGATGGCCGTCACCGTCCTGGAGGCCGCGCAGGTCCCCGGCGTCTTCCAGCAGGCCTTCCACCTGATGCGCTCCGGCCGTCCCGGCCCGGTCCTCATCGACCTGCCGATCGACGTCCAGCAGACCGAGATCGAGTTCGACCCGGAGACCTACGAGCCGCTGCCGGTCTACAAGCCGGCCGCGACGCGGGCCCAGATCGAGAAGGCGATCAAGCTCCTCGTCGAGTCCGAGCGTCCGCTGATCGTCGCCGGCGGCGGCATCATCAACGCCGACGCCTCCGACCTGCTGGTCGAGTTCGCCGAGATCACCAACACGCCCGTCGTGCCCACGCTCATGGGCTGGGGCACCATCCCGGACGACCACGACCTGAACGCGGGCATGGTCGGCCAGCAGACCGGTCACCGCTACGGCAACGCCACGTTCCTGGAGTCGGACTTCGTCCTCGGCATCGGCAACCGCTGGGCCAACCGTCACACCGGTTACAAGCTGGACGTCTACCGCGAGGGCCGCACCTTCGTCCACGTCGACATCGAGCCGACCCAGATCGGCAAGATCTTCGCGCCGGACTACGGGATCACCTCCGACGCCAAGGCCGCCCTCGAGCTGTTCGTCGAGGTCGCCAAGGAGCTCAAGGCCGCGGGCAAGCTGCCCGACCGCTCCGCCTGGGTCGCCTCCCACCTGGAGCGCAAGGAGACCCTGCAGCGCCGCACGCACTTCGACAACATCCCCATGAAGCCGCAGCGCGTCTACGAGGAGATGAACAAGGCGTTCGGCCGGGACACGCGCTACGTCACGACCATCGGTCTGTCGCAGATCGCGGGCGCCCAGATGCTCCACGTCTACAAGCCGCGCCACTGGATCAACTGCGGCCAGGCCGGCCCGCTCGGCTGGACGATCCCGGCCGCGCTGGGCGTCGCCAAGGCCGACCCGGACACCCAGGTCGTCGCCCTCTCCGGTGACTACGACTTCCAGTTCATGATCGAGGAGCTGGCGGTCGGTGCGCAGCACCGCATCCCGTACGTCCACGTCCTGGTCAACAACGCCTACCTGGGCCTGATCCGCCAGGCCCAGATCGGCCTGGACATCAACTTCCAGGTCAACCTGGAGTTCGAGAACCAGAACAGCCCCGAGCTGGGTGTCTACGGCGTCGACCACGTCAAGGTCGCCGAGGGCCTGGGCTGCAAGGCGATCCGGGTCACCGACCCGAACGAGCTGGGCGAGGCCCTGGAGCGGGCCAAGAAGCTCGCGCAGGAGCACCAGGTGCCGGTCGTCGTCGAGGCGATCCTGGAGCGCATCACGAACATCGCGATGAGCCCCACGGCCGACATCAGCGCGGTCAAGGAATTCGAGGAGCTCGCGACGGAGCCGGGCCACGCGCCGACGGCCATCCGTCCGCTGAAGGTCTGATCCCGAGCCCCTGCGGGGGGCGGGTAGCAAGGGTGGGCCCCGGTTCTACGGAACCGGGGCCCACCCTTTTCCCGTTCGTCGCAGGGTGCGCCCCGGTGGGGGCTGGTCGCGCAGTGCCTGCATTTCAGGGGCGCGGGGCTGTGCCCGATCAGCGACTCCGTCGCGGGGCGCGACCGGCGGGCCCCTGGGGCGCACGAAGTGTGCCTTCCAGGGGCGCGGGGAACTGCGCGACCAGCCCCCGCCGGCCGGTGGTCGCCCGACGGCCGGGGGACCCCACTCCGTGGGCGGGTCAGGCCCGGCGACGGCGCAGGACGTACTGTCCGGTCAGCGCCAGCACCAAGGGCCCCCAGAGCGTCGCAGGCAACACGCAGACGTGGAACAGGAGCTCCCACCCCGGACCGTCCGCCGGCGGCGCCTCGTACCCGGGTACACCCAGGACGCTGAGCAGGAACCCGCCCCACAACACCGTGGCCCCGAGCCCACCGAGCAGCGCCGGCACCACGACCACCGGCACGGGCAGCCGCCGCCCGCCCACCAGCGGGATCCAGGACGGCACCCGCTCGCCCCACCCCCGTACGAGCCCGAAGCAGAGCAGCGCCAGCGCCTCGGTGAGCAGGCTGAGCCCGAAGATGTACGGCACGGAGAGCCAGAGGCTGCCGATGGAGCCGTTGCCCGTGCCCATGTCGAAGCCGAACGCGAACGGCAGCCGCCACAGGCACTGGGGGAGCAGCACGAGCGGGATCAGATGGGCGACCCGCTCGGCCCAGCGAGGCACGGGACGCTCCGTCACACGGGCGGGGGAGAGGTGAACTGCCGTCGTCGTCATGCCTCTTACGCTCCCGCGCGGCGCCGCGCACGGCGTCCGCCAAGGCGTCGAACCGCCTCCCCCGCGCGGCGGAGACGGGCCTGAGGCTCAAGGCGCAGAACGCGGAAAAGAGCCCCGGGTACGGACCGTCGTACCCGGGGCTCTGGTTCGGGAGGTGGTTGCCGTCCGACGGCGGGCGACTGGCGAAACATGCATGCGCGCCGCCGGACGGAGCAGAGAACCCGCCGCGGAGGGCGGGGGAGTCGGCTGGGACCGCGGCGGCTGTGCGACGGCTCCCCGGGCATCCTTCCTCAGGTCGAAAGGGGGCCCGGAAAACTTTCACCACCGCACTGGCTCGCACGAGCCGCCGCGATCCTCGTCCTCCCGCGACCCACCACGTGACCACCCCTCATCCGGGTCACGCAGCAGGTGCGGGCTTGTGCGTACGGGGGCTGACCTCCCGTCAATCCCCGTACGCGGTCTGGGGAGTTCCTGCGAATCAGTCCTCGCGCAGGGCGCGGACCGCTTCCTCGACGCGCTTGCCGTAGTCGGCGTCGGCGGCGTGGAAGTGGGCGAGGTTCTTCTCCACGATGTCGTCGCGCGAGACCTGGGAGAGGCCGCCCGCGATGTTCGCGACCAGGCGTCCCTTCTCTTCCTCGGACATCAGGCGGTACAGCTCGCCCGCCTGGTAGAAGTCGTCGTCCTTGGCGTGGGCCGGCGCCTCGTGCGTACCCGTGTGGCCGGAGATCGCGAGCGGCGCGGAGAGCGCGCGACCGGTCTCGGCCGGGCCGTCGAAGGAGTTCGGCTCGTAGTTCTTGCGGCTGCGGGCGTAGGCGTTGGCGGCCATCAGACCGTCGCGGCCGTAGTTGTCCGCGGTGGTCGCCTTGGGGGCGTTGACCGCGAGCTGGGTGTGGTTGACGCCCAGGCGGTAGCGGTGCGCGTCCGCGTAGGCGAACAGGCGGCCCTGCAGCATCTTGTCGGGGGAGGGGCCGATGCCCGGAACGAAGTTGTTCGGGGAGAAGGCGGCCTGCTCGACCTCGGCGAAGACGTTGTCGGGGTTGCGGTCCAGGACCAGTCGGCCCACGCGCTGCAGCGGGTAGTCCTTGTGCGGCCACACCTTGGTGAGGTCGAACGGGTTGAACTGGTAGTCCGCGGCCTCGGCGGCCGGCATGACCTGGACGTAGAGGGTCCAGGACGGGTTCACGCCGCGCTCGATGGCCTGCAGCAGGTCCGTCTGGTGCGAGTTCGGGTCCTTGCCTGCGATCTCGGCGGCCTGCTCCGACGACAGGGAGCGGATGCCCTGGTTCGTCTTGAAGTGGTACTTCACGAAGAAGGCTTCGCCCTGCTCGTTCGTCCACTGGTAGGTGTGCGAGCCGTAGCCGTTCATGTGACGGTACGAGGCCGGGATGCCGCGGTCGCCCATGAGCCAGGTGATCTGGTGGGTGGCCTCGGGGGCGTGGGCCCAGAAGTCCCAGACGTTCTCCGGCTCCTGCTTGCCCGTGAAGGGGTCGCGCTTCTGGGAGTGGATGAAGTCGGGGAACTTCAGCGGGTCCTTGATGAAGAAGACCGGGGTGTTGTTGCCGACGAGGTCGTAGTTGCCCTCTTCGGTGTAGAACTTGAGCGCGAAACCGCGGGGGTCACGGACGGCGTCCGCGCCACCGAGGTTGTCGGCGACGGTCGAGAAGCGCAGGAAGACCTCGGTGCGCTTGCCGACCGTGTTCAGGAAGTCGGCGTGGGTGAAACCGGTGACGTCGTCCGTCACCTCGAAGTAACCGTAGGCGCCGGAACCACGGGCGTGCACGACACGCTCCGGGATGCGCTCGCGGTTGAAGCGGGCGAGCTTCTCCAGCAGGTGCTGGTCCTGGATCAGAAGCGGGCCGCCGGCGCCGGCGGTCGCGGAGTTCTGGTTGTCGGCGACAGGGGCGCCGGACTCGGTCGTGAGCACACGCTTGGGCATGGTTTTGGAGGCGACCTTCCGTGCAATGGCTGCTGACGATGGGGGGAGCGTAGGTACCCCTGAACTGCTACGTCAACAGTTTGTTGAAGTTCCGGGCGACCTTTTTCAACATTTTGTTGAACAGGTGGGTATGGGTTCCGGGCCGTGGCGACGCCTGGGCGCGACAGGACAGGTGTCAGCGCCGCCACGGCCCGGAAGTCTTCAGGGTCAGGCCACCTGGTTGCCCGAGAGGCGCTCGACGGCGCGCAGCAGGGCGGAGTGGTCCAGGCCGCCGTCGCCCTGGGCGCGCAGCGAGGCCACGAGCTGGGCCACCACGGCGCCGACGGGCAGGGCCGCACCCACGTTGCGGGCGGCGTCGGTGACGATGCCCATGTCCTTGTGGTGCAGGTCGATGCGGAAGCCCGGCTTGAAGTCGCGGTTGAGGAAGTTGTCCTTCTTCCGCGTCAGGACGGTCGAGCCGGCCAGGCCGCCGTTGAGCACGTCGAGCGCGGCGGTGAGGTCCACGCCGGACTTCTCCAGGAAGACCACGGCCTCGGCGCACGCCTGGATGTTCACGGCGACGATGAGCTGGTTGGCGGCCTTCACGGTCTGGCCCGAGCCGTGCGGACCGCACAGCACGATGGTCTTGCCGAGGGCGTCGAGGAGCGGCTTGGCCTCGTCGAAGTCGGCCTGCTCACCGCCGACCATGATGGACAGGACGGCCTCGATGGCGCCGGCCTCGCCACCGGAGACGGGCGCGTCGATGACGCGGATGCCCTTCTCCTTGGCGTTCTTCGCCAGGTCGACCGAGGTCTGCGGGGTGATCGACGACATGTCGACGATCAGCGCGCCGGACTTCGCGTTCTCCAGGATGCCCTCGGGGCCGTAGGAGATCGCCTCGACCTGCGGGGAGGCCGGGACCATGGTGACGATGACGTCGGCGTCCTTGACGGCCGCGGCGATCGACGTGGCGGCGGTGCCGCCGGCCGCGGCGAGGCGGTCCAGCTTGTCCTGCTCGAGGGTGAAGCCGGTGACGTCGTAGCCGGCCTTGATCAGGTTCTCCGACATGGGCGAGCCCATGATGCCGAGACCGATCCACGCGACCTTGGGGAGGTTGTTGCTCATGAGGGTGACTCCAAAAAACTCAGAAAAGCTGTGATCCGTGGGTGAGCCGGTGCGCCGCAGGGCGCGCTCCGCTCAGTGGCGCGCGGCGCGGGCCTCGTGCGGCAGCCAGCCGAAGGACTCGGCGCTCGGGGCGTCGCCCGGCTTGTACTCCAGGCCCACGTAGCCGTCGTAGCCGGCCTTGCGGAGCTGGTCGAGGAGGTCCTCGAGGGGCAGCGAGCCCGTGCCCGGCGCACCGCGGCCCGGGTTGTCGGCGATCTGCACGTGCGCCGTCTTGTCGGTGTACGCGCTGATGACCTGCTGGAGGTCCTCGCCGTTCATGGACAGGTGGTACAGGTCCATGAGGAACTTGGCGTTGCCGAGGCCGGTGGCCTCGTTCACCTTGTCCACGATCTCGATGGCCTTGGGGGCGCTCACGATCGGGCAGGCGGGCGACTCCGGCTTGTTCAGCGCCTCGATGAGCAGCACCGCGCCGATGCGGTCGGCCGCGCGGGCCGCGAGCACCAGGTTCTCCAGGGCGAGCTCGTCCTGGACGGCGGGGTCCACGCCCTCCACCCGGTTGCCGTACAGCGCGTTGAGCGCCTTGCAGCCGAGGGACTGGGCGAAGTCGGCCACCACGTCGATGTTGGCGCGGAACTTCTCGCTCTCCTCGCCGGGGATCGACAGGGCGCCCCGGTCCGGGCCGGGCAGCTGACCGGCGTAGAAGTTCAGGCCGGTGAGCTGGACTCCCGCGTCCTGGATCGCGCTGCGCAGCGCGTCGAGCTCGGACTGCTCGGGGGTGGGGGCATCGACCCACGGCCACCACAGCTCGACCGCCGTGAAGCCGGCCGCGGCGGCGGCGGCCGGGCGCTCCAGGAGCGGGAGCTCCGTGAAGAGGATCGACAGGTTGACGTTGAAGCGCTGGTCTGCGAATCCCATCAGGGTCGGCGCTCCCTTCTGGTCCGGTCCGTGTTCCGCATGACGTCTAATTTCGTATTGCGGAAGTTTCTTTCTGCGTGATGGAAGATTGCCTGGAAGGGCTCGTCTCTGTCAAGGGGGTGGGCGCGACCTGGTCCAAAGGGGGCCATCGCGGGTTAGGTTGACCGGGTGCGATTGAGAGTGGAATTCACGACGGAGCCCTTCGATCTCGACGAGGCGCCCGCGCACGCGGTGGCCGCCCGCCGGGTGATCGAGGCGGCGGAACTGGACGCGGTCGACGTCGGCCCGTTCGGGAACACGGCGGAAGGCGGGGCCGAGGCGGTCCTCAAGGCGGTCGACGCCCTGCTGCGCGAGAGTCTCGCGACCGGCGCCACCCGTATCTCGCTGCAGATCAACGTGACGGGGGAGGACCAGGCGTGACGAACACGGGGGGCGAGGCCTCCGGCGAGGCCTTCATCACGGCCGTGAAGCCGCTGGTCGACGCGATGGGTGGAGAGCTGGTCCCGCCGGCCGACGCCGGTCTGGACGATGTCGTGCTGAGCTGGCAGGGGGCGGACGTCGCCGCCGTGCGACTGCCGCAGCTCGCCGACTCCCTGGATCACATCCTGGCCGCCATGCAGCGGGTGAAGGGGCGGCCGCTGGCCGAGCTCGACCGCCGGGAGAAGCAGGAGATCGTGCGCGTCCTGGAGGGGCGCGGCGCCTTCTCCGTACGGCACGGAGTGGAGACCGTGGCGGGCGCGCTGGGCGTCTCACGGTTCACCGTCTACAACTACCTCAACCGGGAGAAGACCTCCTGACCCAGCCTGACCTGGAGTGATGCGGCGACAGCCGTGGCAGGCCCCGACCGCCGTCCGGATTCCGGACGGCGGTCTTTCGTTACACCAACTTTTCAACAAACTGTTGACGTGGTGTTTCCAAGGGCGTTAGCTATCCGCAGCCCGTCCAGCACAAGGCCACGGAGGCAGTCCCGTGACTTCAGGTTCGTCAGCCACCCAGCGGGGGTTGACCCGGTTCAACGCCTCGGACGAGAGCGCGGCCCAGGCCGAGCTCCACGAGGTGTGCACTTCATCGGCGTGGGGGCGCAAGATCATCGCCCAGCGCCCGTTCGCTTCCGCAGAGACTCTCTTCACCGCCAGTGACGCCGCCATGGCCGAGCTGTCCACGGAGGACCTCGCGGAGGCCATGGCGGGCCACCCGCCGATCGGTCGCCCGAAGCCCGGCGACCCGACCTCGTCCCGCGAGCAGCGGGGCATGGCCGGAGCCTCCGAGGAACTCAAGGCGGAGATGCTCGAGCTCAACCTGGGCTACCAGGACCGCTTCGGGCATGTCTTCCTCATCTGCGCCACCGGCCTGACCGGCGAGCAGATGCGCGACGCGCTCAAGGCCCGGATCGAGAACACGCCGGAGAAGGAGTGGGAGATCGTCCGCGCCGAACTCGGCAAGATCAACCGCATCCGCCTCACGAGCCTCGTGGAACAAGGAGAGACCGCCTGATGAGCACCGAGAAGACCGCCCCCTATGTGTCCACGCACATCCTGGACACCAGCCTCGGCCTCCCGGCCGTCGACGTCGCGGTCACCGTCGCGGCGCGCTCCGGCGCGGACGCCGACTGGGTGACGCTCGGCTCCTCGGCCACGGACGACGACGGGCGCTGCAAGAACCTGCCGGTCCTGCCGGCGGACACCACCCACGTACGCCTCGACTTCGACACCGAGACGTACTTCGCCAAGAAGCAAGCCGATGCGCAGCAGGACGCCCCCGCGAATCGGGACAGCGACGCTTCCGCGGTGTTCTTCCCGGAGGTGGCGATCACGTTCGCCGTCGTCCCGGGCGAGCGCTACCACGTGCCGCTGCTGCTCAACCCGTTCGGCTACTCCGTTTACCGAGGGAGCTAGCAGACATGCCTACGATCCTGGGCCAGAACCAGTACGGCAAGGCGGAGAACCGCGTTGTCAAGATCACGCGGGACGGCGACACCCACCACATCAAGGACGTCAACGTCTCGGTCGCCCTCAGCGGTGACCTCGACGACGTCCACCTGACCGGGTCGAACGCCAACTGCCTGCCGACGGACACCACCAAGAACACCTGCTTCGCCTTCGCGAAGGAATACGGGATCGAGTCGATCGAGCAGTACGGCATCGAGCTCGCCCGGCACTTCGTGGACAGCCAGCCGTCCATCCACCGGGCCCGTATCCGCCTCGAGGAGTACGCCTGGGAGCGGATCGCCGGCTCCGACGCGGGCTCCAAGTTCATCGGCGCCGACGAGGTCAAGCACTCCTTCGTCCGCAAGGGCCAGGAGATCCGCCTCGCGCAGATCACCTACGACGGCGAGAAGTTCGAGGTCCTCTCCGGCCTCAAGGACCTCACCGTCATGAACTCCACCAACTCGGAGTTCTGGGGCTTCATCAAGGACAAGTACACGACGCTCCAGGAGGACTACGACCGTATCCTCGCCACGTCCCTGTCGACGTGGTGGCGCCACAACTGGACGTCTGCCGACGAGCGCACGCCCCAGTGGAACAAGTCCTACGACCAGGCCAAGAAGCACATGCTCGAGGCCTTCGTCGAGACGTACTCGCTCTCGCTGCAGCAGACCCTCTTCCAGATGGGTTCGCGGATCATCAACAACCGCACCGAGATCGACGAGATCCGCTTCTCCGCGCCGAACAAGCACCACTTCCGCCAGGACCTCTCGTCCTTCGGCCTGGAGAACGAGGCGAAGGACGGTGCCGTGTACTGGGCCGCCGACCGCCCCTACGGCCTCATCGAGGCCACGATCCTGCGGGACGGCGCCGACCAGCGCATCCCGGTCGACATGACCAACCTCTGACGCGGGGCGCGCGCCCCCGCCCGCCCCGCAGTGGGCGGGGGCGCGCCACACCGGAGGGAACAAAGCAATGGCAGTGCCAGCAAAAGGGCCGGCGGCAGCCGAAGGCCCGTGTTCCACCCCACCGGAAAGCACCAACGAGACCGCCGAAGCGGTCCACCCGGTGGATGAGAAGCTCCACCCGTCGCGGCTCGTCCCCGCCGCACTCCAGCACATCGCCGCCATGTATGCGGGCGTCGTCACCCCGCCGCTCATCATCGGCCAGGCCGTCCACCTCGACACCGCGGGCCAGACCCGGCTGATCGCCGCGTCCCTGCTCATCGCCGGTGTGGCCACCCTGCTCCAGACGCTCGGCGTCAAGGGAATCGTCGGAAACCGGCTGCCCTTCGTCAACGCCGCGTCCTCCGCGGGCATCGCACCGATGCTCGCCATCGCCGAGACCAACGCCAAGGGCGACCAACTCCCCGCCATCTACGGGGCCGTGATGGTCGCGGGCGTCTTCTGTCTCGCCATCGGTCCGTTCTTCGGCCGGCTCCTGCGCTTCTTCCCGCCGCTCGTCACCGGCGTCGTGATCACCCTCATCGGTGTGACCCTGATGCCCGTGCCGGTCGGCTGGGCCCAGGGCGGCGACAAGACCGCCGCCGACTACGGCGACATGCGCTACCTCGCGCTCGCCGGCTTCACCCTCGCCGTCATCCTGTTCATCCAGCGGTTCGGCAAGGGCTTCGTCAAGCAAGTCGCCCTGCTCTTCGGGCTGTTGATCGGCACACTCGCCGCCGTCCCGTTCGGCATGGCCGACTTCGGCGCCCTCAAGTCCGCGCCCGTCGCGGCCCTGCCCACCCCCTTCGCCTTCGGCGCACCCGAGTTCCAGCCCGCCGCGATCATCTCGCTGTGCCTGGTCATGCTCGTGCTGATGACCGAGTCCAGCGCCGGCATGCTCGCCATCGGCGAGATCTGCGAGCGCGACTGCGACGGAAAGACCATCACCCGGGGTCTGCGCACCGACGGCCTCGCGACCTTCCTGGGCCCGATCTTCGGCGGCTTCCCGACCTCCGCCTTCGCCCAGAACGTCGGCGTCGTCTCGCTCACCAAGGTGCGCAGCCGCTACGTCGTCGCCGTCGCGGGCGGCGCCCTGCTGATCCTCGGCGCCTTCCCGGTGCTCGGCGCGGTGGTCTCGATGGTCCCCATGCCGGTCCTCGGCGGAGCGGGCATCGTCCTCTTCGGCTCCATCGCCGTCAGCGGCATCCGCACCCTCTCGGAGGCGGGTCTCGACGACAGCTCCAACATCATCCTGGTGGCCGTATCGCTCGGCGCGGGCATCATCCCGCTCGCCGCGCCCGGCTTCTACGCCGACTTCCCCGCCTGGGCGCAGACCGTGCTCGGCTCCGGCATCAGCGCCGGCGCACTCGTCGCCGTCTCGCTGAATCTCTTCTTCCACCATCTCGGCACCCGCGGCAGCGCCAGCGCGACCGCGGCACTCAAATCCTCCTAGGGTCCTGCCGTGCCCACATCGCCACACACGAAATGAAGGAAGCACCATGGCACCTTCTTCGGCAGACCGCATCGTCATCGAGAACGTCGCGATCGCGACGGTCGACGCACAGGACACCGAGTACGCCTCGGGCCACATCGTCGTCAGCGGCAACAGGATCGAGTCCATCGGGGCGGGACAGGCCCCGAAGGACCTCGAGAACGTAGTCCGCCGCATCGACGGGACCGGCCACCTGGCCACGCCCGGCCTGGTCAACACGCACCACCACTTCTACCAGTGGATCACCCGTGGCCTGGCGACGGACCACAACCTGTTCAACTGGCTGGTGGCGCTCTACCCGACCTGGGCGCGCATCGACGAGCAGATGACGTACGCGGCGGCGCAGGGCTCCCTCGCGATGATGGCCCGCGGCGGTGTCACCACCGCCATGGACCACCACTACGTGTTCCCCAAGGGTTCGGGCGACCTCTCCGGATCGATCATCCGGGCCGCCTCCGAGATGGGCGTGCGGTTCACCCTGGCCCGCGGCTCCATGGACCGCAGCGAGAAGGACGGCGGCCTGCCGCCGGACTTCGCGGTCGAGACCCTCGAGGGCGCCCTCGCCGCCACCGAGGAAACCGTCAACAAGCACCACGACGCCTCCTTCGACGCGATGACGCAGGTGGCCGTGGCCCCCTGCTCGCCGTTCTCGGTGTCCACCGAACTCCTCAAGCAGGGCGCCGAGTTGGCGCGCCGCCTCGGCGTACGGCTGCACACCCACGGCAGCGAGACCGTCGAGGAGGAGAAGTTCTGCCACGAGCTGTTCGGCATGGGCCCCACCGACTACTTCGAGTCGACGGGCTGGCTCGGTGAGGACGTGTGGATGGCGCACAGCGTCCACATGAACGACTCCGACATCGCCGCGTTCGGGCGCACCAAGACGGGCGTCGCTCACTGCCCGTCCTCCAACGCCCGCCTCGCGGCCGGCATCGCCCGCGTCCCCGACATGCTCGCGGCCGGCGTCCCCGTCGGCCTCGGCGTCGACGGCACCGCCTCCAACGAGTCGGGCGAACTGCACACCGAACTGCGCAACGCGCTGCTCATCAACCGCCTCGGCGCCCACCGCGAGGCCGCCCTCAACGCCCGCCAGGCCCTGCGCCTGGGGACGTACGGAGGCGCTCAGGTCCTCGGCCGGGCCTCCCAGATCGGATCTCTGGAAGCCGGCAAGCTCGCCGACCTCGTCCTGTGGAAGCTGGACACCCTGGCCCACTCGTCGATCGCCGACCCGGTGACCGCGCTCGTCTTCGGCGCGGCCGCACCGGTCACCCTCTCCCTCGTCAACGGCAAGCCGGTCGTCGAGAACGGCCGCCTGCTGCACGCCGACGAGGACGCCATCGCCCGCTCCACGCGGGACGAGGCCCAGCGCCTCGCGCGGATCGTCGCGCAGGCCTGATTCACCGACTCCGGTCAGGGGGGACGGCCCCTGACCGGGGACCCGAGCTGCCGAGCGGGCAGCTCGGGTGCCGCCCCGGAACGTGGCCCAAAGCCTCACGTTCCCGGGGCGGTCAGCACTACCTGGGCGCACAACAACTGAACATCGGTCAGCACCTTGCACCTTGCATCACCATGCACCACCTCCATGAAGCGAAAAGCACCGGCGAGAGCCCGGTGCCGGAAAACAACCGGAGGAGCCGCAGTGGCGACGAAGCCCAGGTTCACCAAGCAAGGCACCACCTCCGCACCCGAGGGCGCGGAGCAGACCAGACATCCGGTCGACGAGACCCTCCCGCCGCTGAAGATGGCGACCACGGGCCTCCAGCACGTCGCCGCCATGTACGCGGGCGTGGTCGCGCCCCCGCTCATCGTGGGCGCCGCGATCGGACTCAACCCGAAGGATCTCACCTTCCTCACCGGCGCCTGCCTGTTCACGGCAGGCCTCGCGACCTTCCTCCAGACGCTCGGCTTCTGGAAGATAGGCGCCCGGCTCCCCTTCGTGAACGGCGTCACCTTCGCCGGCGTCGCCCCGATGCTCGCCGTCGTCGCCTCCACGAAGGACAAGTCCGACGCGCTGCCCCTCATCTTCGGGGCGGTGATCGTCGCGGGCGTCCTCGGATTCATCGCGGCACCCTTCTTCTCGAAGATGGTCCGCTTCTTCCCGCCGGTCGTCACCGGCACCGTCATCACCCTCATCGGTGTCTCCCTCATGCCCGTCGCCTTCGGCTGGGCCCAGGGGCCGAACCCCGCGGCATCCGACTTCGGCTCGCTGAAGAACCTGTCGCTCGCCGGCATCACCCTGCTCATCGTGCTGCTGCTGCGCCGCTTCACCACCGGCTTCGTCAAGCAGATCGCGGTCCTGCTGGGCCTGGTCGTCGGCACCCTCATCGCGATCCCGTTCGGCGTGACGGACTTCGGCCCGGTCGGCGACGCCGCGATCGTCGGCTTCCCGACCCCGTTCCACTTCGGCGCTCCGCAGTTCGCCGGCGCGGCCATCGTCTCGCTCTGCGTCGTCATGGTCGTCTCGATGACCGAGTCCACCGCCGACATGCTCGCCCTCGGTGAGATCGTCGGCCGGCCCGCCGACGAGAAGACCATCGCCGCCGGCCTGCGCGCCGACACCCTCGGCTCCGCGCTCAGCCCGCTGTTCAACGGCTTCATGTGCAGCGCCTTCGCGCAGAACATCGGCCTGGTCGCCATGACCAAGATCCGCAGCCGTTTCGTCGTCGCGACCGGCGGTGGCTTCCTCGTCCTGATGGGCCTGTGCCCGATGGCCGCCTCGCTCATCGCCGTGGTCCCGCGCCCGGTGCTCGGCGGCGCCGGTGTGGTTCTCTTCGGCTCGGTCGCGGCCAGCGGCATCCAGACCCTGGTCAAGGCCGGCATGGAGAAGGACAACAACGTCCTGATCGTGGCCGTCTCGCTCGCCGTCGGCCTCATCCCGATCGCGAAGCCGGAGTTCTACCACGCGTTCCCGGAGAACGCGAAGATCATCCTGGACTCGGGCATCTCGACCGGCTGTGTCGCCGCGGTGGTCCTCAACATCCTCTTCAACCACCTCGGACGCGGCCGCGACGCCGACGACGTCACCTCGCCCATGGAGTCCGGCGGCGCCATCGCCGAACAGCGCACGGGACACTCGGCGGCCGGCGTGCACTGACGACGCGACACGCAAGCAGAAGCAGAACACGGAGGGCGTCGGTGCCGAAGACAAGGCACCGACCCCCGCCGGTTCTCCGCCGCCGGAAAAGAGTCCGGCGAAAAACCCGACTGACAGATCATCGCGCGTGTGGTTACGATGCCCGCGATGCTGAACACCTCCTCGCCACGATTGGGGGAACCGTCCACGCAAGGTGAGTGCTGATGGCACATCACCTCCCGGACGGGATCTCACCCCACCTGCTGATGTGGCAGCGCGTACGCCGTTACGCCGTGCCACCGTCCATGATCGAGACCGCCACCGCACGCCGCGGTGCGGGCGACTGGGCCGGCGCCTGCGCCGCCGCCCGCGTCGACCCCGACCTCGATCTGCGCGCCGTGCGCCGTCGCCACGGCACCGAACAGACCGCCCGCCTCCGCGCGGACCTGCGCCGCCTCGCGCCGGACCTGCTGCGCTGGCACCTGCCCCGCATGGCCCCCGACGGGCGGCTGCGCCCCGGCCTCACTGTCCCGCTCGTCCGCTACGGCGAACCCGGCGACCCGCCCCTGCACCTCGTCGCACGGACCATGCCGGTCCGCGCCGACGCGGGCCAGCGGATCTCCCTGGCGCTGTGGGAGGGCTCGGGCGGCGCCCCGCTCGGCGACCACCCGCATCCGCACCCCGACCGCCGCTTCCGGCTCGACCTGCACCGCCACCTCTGGGACGCGGAACGCAGCGGGGAACTGGCGGTACGGGCCCCGGCCGACCTCGCCACCGAGGCGGAACTGCTGCTGCGCAGCGCCACCGGCCGCCCGCGCGGGGCGTTCACCGTACGGCTCGACGCCCGCCGGCGCGCCGTGCTCGAACTCGTCGCCCCCGACGACAGCCACGCCCCCACGGTCCGCCCGCTGCGCGACGCCGTGCCGGCCCGCCAGGCCGCCGCGCTGCCCGCGCTCCCAGAAGCGGCCGTCCACGAGGCCCCCGACCTGGCCCTCCTGCGATCCGGACTCGTCTCCCTCGGCGACCTCCACCCGTTGGTCGCGGCAGCACTGCACCCGTACGCGGGACCGGAACCAGGGTCTTTCGACGCCGGCACCGAACCGGCCGACCCGCACCGCGTCGAGTGCCGCGGCGAGATCCACCGGATCGCACTGCGCGACGGCGTCCTGACCGCGGTCGACCACGACGCCGAGCAACTGCGCCGCGAGGACCTCCTGGTGGCGCTCGGCGGCCCGCCGCTGCCCTGCCTGCGCGCCATCGACGCGGTCCACCGCACGCCCGAGGCCCTGCCGGCCGTACGCGAACGGCTCGGACACGGCGACGTACGCGGAGCGCTCGATGTCGTCGAAGGCCTGCTCGGCGCTGGAGCGATGCTCCGCGCCGGTCCGCTCCGCGACGCCTTGGAACAGGCCGCGGCGGGCCGGGTCGACCACGGCCTCTTCCGCTCCGGCCTCCCCGAGGAGCACCCGGGTGCGGAGGCGGGGCCCCGGGCGCGTCTGCGTCTGGCCCGCAGCCTTCCGCCCGAACTCCTCCTCAAGCGGGGGCGTCGGAACGGGTGGCGGCGGCCGCGGAGCCGTTGACGGGTTCGTCGCCGGGTGCCGCTCCGGTGGGGGCTGGTCGCGCAGTTCCCCGCGCCCCTGAAATGCCTGCCCTTCGGGCGCATTTCCCCGATGCCCCAGCCCCCACGTACCCGCACCCGACAACGTCCCCTGCTTTTCTCCCAGCCTCCGGACGGGCGTGTGTCCCGTCCCCCAACACACCAGGTGATGCCCATGACGCTCAGCTCCCTTCTGCCCACGCCCACGCCCCCTCCTACTCCCGCGCACCCGGAGGGTCCCGCCTCCCGACTCGCCGTCGCCGGGGACCTGTTGACGCTGCTGCGGCGGACCACGACCGAACCCCGCCCCGACGAGCAGCTGGAGGCGCTCACCCTCGCCGTGGCCGCCGACCTCCCCGTGCTGCTCTGGGGCGAACCCGGCATCGGGAAGACCGCCGCGCTGAACCAGCTCGCCGACTCGCTCGGACTGCCGCTCACGACCGTGATCGCCAGCGTGCACGAGCCGTCCGACTTCTCGGGCCTCCCGATCGTCGGCGAGGACCCCGCCACGCAGGGCGTCCCGATGGCCCCGCCGCAGTGGGCGGTGGACCTCGTACGGGCCGGCCGCGGTCTGCTCTTCCTCGACGAGCTGTCCACCGCGACCCCGGCCGTACAGGCGGCCCTGCTCCGGGTCGTCCTGGAGCGCCGCGTCGGATCGCTCCAACTGCCGCCCGGCGTACGGATCGTGGCCGCCGCCAACCCGCGGGCCTCCGCCGCCGACGGCTGGGAGCTCAGCCCGCCGCTCGCCAACCGGTTCGTGCACCTGTACTGGGTGCACGACCGCGACGTGGTCGTGCGGGGGCTGGGCGGCGTCTGGCCCCGGCCCACCCTGCCGAGCCTCGACCCGGACCGGCTCGCCGACGCCGTCGCGCTCGCCCGGCGCGCGGTCTGCGGCTTCCTGGAGGCCCGCCCCACCCTGATCCACCGGCTGCCCACCTCCGAGACCCGGCGCGGCGGTGCCTGGCCCTCGCCGCGCAGTTGGGAGGCGGCGCTGACCCTGCTGGCCTTCGCCACGGCGGCCGGCGTCTCGCGCGACGTGCTGGCGCTGCTGGTGCGGGGCGCGGTCGGCGACGGCCCCGGGCTCGAACTCCTCGCCCACCTCGACCGGATGGACCTGCCGAACCCGGAGGACCTCCTCGCCCAGCCGCCCCGCGCGGAGCTCCCCGAGCGCGGAGACCTGCGCCAGGCCGCGCTCGAAGCGGTGGTCGCCGCCGTGGGCGCCCGCCCGGAACGGGCCCGCTGGGACGCGGCCTGGACCGTCCTCGTACGGGCCCTGGAGACCGGAGCCCCCGACCTCCTGGTCGCCCCCGCGACGGCCCTGGCCGGCCTGCGCCGCGACTCCTGGGAGGTCCCGGCCGCGATGGAACGCCTGGCCGACGTCATCGGCATCGCCAGGACGGCCGACCGCTCGGTGGACCGCGTCCGCTCCGCGGCGAACGGCGCACGCCGATGACGACCACGAATCCGGCCCCGCGCCCCCTGCCCCGCCCCATGGCCCCACCCCCGCCGCCGCGCCCGGTGAAGGCCCCGCTCACCCAGCCGCCCGCCCGGACCCCCGACACGTCCGGGCCGCCGCTCGACATGGAGAAGCTGCTCGCCGCGCGGCTGCACGCCGTGAAGGTCCGGCCCTACCTCGCGGCGGCCCTGTTCGCGCTGCAGATCGTGGAGGACCGGGCGGTGCCGACCATGGGTGTCGACGCGCACTGGCGCTGCTACGTCTCGCCCGCCTTCGTGGCCCGGACGAGCGTCGAGGACCTGGCCGGGGTCTGGGTGCACGAGGTGTCCCACCTGCTGCGCGACCATCACGAACGCGGCGCCCGCTACGCCCGGGAACACGAGGAGCACGGCGCCTTCCAGCGGCTGCGCCGCAACATCGCCGCCGACTTCGAGATCAACGACGACATCTACGGCGACGGCCTCCCGACGCCCGCCGGAGTCGTCCTGCCCTCGCGGCTGAGGCTCAGCGACGGCCTGCTGATGGAGGAGTACCTGCGGACCGCCTCCATGAAGGGCCTCGCCGGCGACCTGGCCTGGCTGGACTGCGGCAGCGGCGCCGACGGCGAACCGCGCCCGTGGGAGCTGGGCCCCGACGGCGCCCACGGCCTCACCCGCCAGCAGCGGGACGCCGTACGGTTCCGGGTGACCGAGGCGATCAAGGGCGCCCCCGGCGAGGCCCCCGCGGGCTGGCGGCGCTGGGCCGACGAGGCGTTCCAACCTCCCCAGCCCTGGCGGCAGTTGCTCGGCGCCGCGATCCGCTCGGCGGCGGGCGCCCCCGGCGTCGGCGAGAACCACAGCTACCGGCGCCCCTCGCGCCGCTCCGCCTCGCTGCCCGGCGTCATCCTGCCGAGCCTGCGCCGCACGCCGCCCCGGGTCTGCGTGGTCATCGACACGTCCGGCTCGGTGAGCGACGCCGAACTCGGCAGCGCCCTGCTGGAGGTGGCCGCGATCGCCCGCGCGGTGGGCGGCCGGCGCGACCTCGTCTCGGTCGTCTCGTGCGACGCGGCGGCCGGGGTCGCGGTGCCGCTCTGCCGCGCGGAGAGCCTGGAACTGGTGGGCGGGGGCGGCACCGACCTGCGCTCGGGCTTCGCGACGGCCCTGCGCCGCAGCCCGGGCCCCGACGTGATCGTCGCCCTGACCGACGGCCAGACCCCCTGGCCCTCCGAACGCCCACCCTGCCGCACAGTGGTGGGCCTCTTCCCCCGCCCCGCCCGCAGGGTGAACGAGAACAACGAGGACTACGAGCCCGCGGGCCCCCCAGACTGGGCCCGAGTGGTCACGATCGGCTGAGAGGGCGCAAGCGCCCCGTAAGGGGCGCGGGGAACTGCGCGACCAGCCACGACGCGACCGGCAGACGCGCACGCGCCGGTCCAGGCAGACGAGTCCGCGCAGCCCGACTCCCCGCACCCCAGCGGGGCCTAGACCAACTCACCCAATGTGATACGCATCCCCGTACACCTTCCAGTCGAGCGGCGTCTCAAGCCCCAGGTTCCCCTTCCGGAGGAAAACCCGCTGAGCCGTGTCGACCCGGCTGGTGTCACTGTGCGCCTCCTCCTGCCGCATCGCCCACACCCGCGCGTCCAGGAACGCGTCGAGCCACGCCACCTCGTCCCCGCCCCGCGCCGGCGGCTGCGCCGCGCGGAGCGCCCGCGCGCGGATCCCGCCGAAGCTCGTGGGGTCCGACCCGTCGCCGTGCATCACGATGGCGTCGTAGTACGCGAACTGCCCGAGCGTGCCGACCCCGTCGGCCTTTCCGCGGGACACGGCCGGATCGAAGTAGACCCGGTCCCGTTCGTCGTCCTGCGCCTTGCGGAACGCGCTGTCGCGGGCCGCCTCGGCCCAGGCGTCGGGGAAGCCCGGGTCGAGGCCCTCGTGCGAGTCGCTGCCGTCGACCTCGCGCAGGGCGGGCAGATAGTCGGCGAGAGGGTTGTCCGGTGCGCGCCGGGTGTAGAGCTCGACGAGGTCGAGCATGTCGCCGGTGCCGGAGCAGAACCCGATGATGCCCGCCGTGTAGCCGCGGCCGTCGCCGATGTCCTCGATGTACCGGTACTGGGCCTTCCAGTCGAGCGAGGAGTTCTCCGCGCTCGACACGAGCTGCATGGCGATCTCCTTCTTCGCCGGGTCGTCGAGCCCGACCGCGCGCGCCGGCAACCCGGCGGCCCCGGCGAGCTGGGTGGTGAGGAGCGGAGCCGCCACGACGGTGGCGCCGATCAGGGTGAGCAGCGTGCGACGGGAGGTGCGTATGTGGGGGGTGGGCACGGTTCCTCCTGGGGGAGTTGAACGTTCCGCCGACTGTTAGGAAGGTTTCCTACCAGAGATCTGGCGTGACGTACACCCGTCAAGCACCCGTCAGACGTCTGCGGAGCGGGGCCGGTTCAGCCCTGCCGCAGCCGGTCCCGCACCTGAACCGCCAGGTCGTACGTGCTGCCGCTCGGCCGCGTCGCGAGCGCCCCCGGATCGCGGATCCACGCCGAGTCGAACGCGTACCAGTCCTGCTTCCCCGGCGCGCGCCCCGCGCCGAGCGCGGCCCGCAGCTCGGTGAAGTACGCCGCCCAGCGCTTGCGGTAGAGCCCGCCGACCAGGCCCGCCCACTCCCGGTTCGCGTAGTCGTGCAGGCCCGCCGCGGCGCCCGACCGCGTCCCCCACACCGTCACGATCGACAGCGCGTCCTGCGCGAGCCGGTTCCGCTCGGCCGGGTCGGCGCCCCAGGCCCGCGCCTCGGCGACCCAACGGCCCAGCAGATGACGGGAGTCGGTGGCGAGCAGCCGGTCGAGCAGGCTCATGAGGGAGAGCCAGTCCGCGCACAGCCGGTCGAACTTGGCCGCGTCCTTCGCCTCGTACGCCGCCCTGATCCGCGGCAGCAGCGTCCGGCTCCGGTTCGACAGGGCCTGCCGCGCCACGTCGAGCAGGTCGGTGCGGTACGCCGACGAGCCGCGCAGTCCCGAGCGCACCGCCAGCAGATGGTCGAGGGCCTTCTCGAACTCGCCCGCGTCGTAGCGCAGCCGCTTCGGCGACCACGTCGCCGCCGACACGGCCTTGAGCGAGGGTCGCGCCCCGAACAGCCCGTCCGCGCCCTCCGCCCACTCGTCCGCGCGCGTCGTCCCGTAGGCGGTGCGCCGCAGCACGTCCCACGCGGCGACGGCCCGCGCGTCCCGCTCCCCGTACCGGGCCACGGCGTACGCCTCGAACCAGCTCTTGAGGTCCAACGCGCCGTTGCTCCAGGCGAGTTCGGAGAACATCTCGAACGCGGCCGGATTGTTGTCGGCCGCCTCCGGCAGCAGCGCCGTACCGCGCAGCGCGCTGCCCGGGCGGTCCCGCCAGGCCGGGAACAGCTCCGCCCAGTCCCGGGTGTTGGCCCCGAGCACGGTGTGCCCGCCGAAGTTCCAGATCGAGCCGAACGCGTACGGTGTGCCGCCCCAGTCCGTGTCCCGGTCGGTGACGCTCGTGAACCGGTCGGAGAGCCCGTCGACGACCAGCATGTGCCGCTTGTCGATGGCGTCCACGATCGCCCGCGGCGGATTGTGCCGCCAGCCGAGGATCACCCAGACCGCGTCGCCGCGCGCGTCGCGCAGACCCCGCTCGACGCCGCGTGCCGCGTCCCCGACCGGTACGTCGCCCGCGCTGCCGCCCTCGTGCAGCAGATCCATCTTGAACAGCCGGGCGGGACCGAACAGCTCCTCCTGGTCCCGGTAGAACGCGGCGGCCACCGCGGCGAACTGTCGGCCGCGCGGATCCAGCCAGTCGGGGCGCCGGTACCCGTACCAGTCGCCCTGCGGCACTACGTGCGCGCCCGGGTTGCGGTCCGCGAAGCCCGGCGGCACCGTCCCGAAGTAGCCGGGGAACACCGGCTCCATGCCCAACTCCCGTACGCGGTCCGCGATCCGGCGACCGAGCCGGGCCCGCGCCGCGAGCAGCTGCGCCGAGACGGGCCCGCCCGCCGGGCCCGCCATGTTCTGCAGCAGCCACCACGGCTGGTGCGCGGGGGAGGGGATCCAGGCCCGCAGCTCGGCGTCCGTGTACCCGAAGCGGCGGAACACACGGTGGTACAGCGCGTCCGCGCCGGCCTGCACGAACACCTCGTTGAACCCGTGCAGCGCGAGCACGTCCAGCTCGCGTTCCCAGTACGCCCAGTCGTGGTACGCCCCGGTGTAGCCGTCGTTCGTGTCGTTGAGGACGAACCGGTGCGGCACACCCGCGCGCCCGGTCAGCGCCCGCGCGGGCAGCGGCAGCCGGTCCGGCAGGTCCAGTTGCTCGCCCGCCCAGGAGATGTTGGCGTGCGCGACGTCCTTCAAGTACCGGCGCAGACCGGCCAGCTGGACGGCGGGCGAGGATCCCGTCACCCGGATCCGGCCACCCGAGGCCGCCACCCGGTAGGTGTCGTGCGTGCCGCCCGGTGGGCCGAAGTCCAGCTGGTCCGCGACGGGCCCGAGGAGCCGGCGCGCGGCGCGTGCGGCGGCGCCGCTGGTCGCGGCGGAGGAGGGTAGGGCGTCGGCCCGGTCGGCCCCGGCGGTGCAGGACACCGCGGCCGATCCGGCGAGCGCGGTCAGGAGCGTACGGCGAGCCAGCGGCATGGCTCCTGCATACCCGGCGCGACCCCCGGCGGAGGTGACGCCATGCCGAAGCCCCGGCAGGAGACAGGTGAACGACCCCCGCCGCGACGCACGCGCGACCCCGTCGACCGCGGCCGGATCGCGTGCCGATTCATCGGATGTAGTGGCGTCGGAGTGGCTGATTCTCGTGCGACTCCCGGGTATCCGTCGAGTGCCGGACGCATTGACATCCGATGTCTGCGCCTCTACGTTCCGATGCGTTTGGTTCGCCTCAGGTCCCACGCGCCACGCATGCACCGACGTACCCACACCCCGGGAGCCGCACCATGCGCATCCAGCGAAGCATCGCGGGACTCGCCGTCCTGCTCGCCGCGACCCTGGCGGCCACGGCCGCCGTGCCGGTCGCCGCGGCCCCGTCCGAGCCGCCGGCGGCCGCCGCCGCCACCGCCGCAGGACCCGGCACGGACTACGCCCACGACGACCCCTTCACCGCCGAACGCACCGACTGGTGGCGCCAGGACCGCTTCGGCATGTTCATCCACTTCGGCGCCTACTCGAACTGGGAGGGCGAGTATCCGCGGGCCGACGGCACCGTCTGCCGCGACGCCGAGTGGATCCAGCGTTCGTGCAAGATCTCCAAGGACGCGTACGAGAAGAAGGCGGCGACGTTCGACCCCGCCGACTTCGACGCGAAGGCCGTCGTGAAGACCGCCAAGGACGCGGGGATGAAGTACATCGTCATCACGTCCAAGCACCACGAGGGCTACGCGATGTGGCCCACGAAGGTCAACTCCTGGAACCTGCGCGACCATTCGTCCTTCGACAAGAACCGCGACATCCTCGCCGAACTGAAGAAGGCCGCCGACGACGCGGGCATCAAGCTCGGCTTCTACTACTCGATCTGGGACTGGCACGACCCCGACTTCCCGGACCCGGCGACCTTCCCGAAGTACGAGAAGCGCATGTACGCCCAGCTCAAGGAGCTCGTCGACTCCTACGACCCCGCCCTGCTGTGGTTCGACGGCGAATGGGACACCGAGGACCCGCACAACCCCTGGACCGCGCGCGACGGCGAACGCCTGGAGTCCTACCTCCACGACCTCGACCCGGACCTCGTCGTCAACAACCGCGTCGGCAAGCGCCGCGTCGTCGACGGCGACTACGGCACCCCCGAGCAGACCATCCCCGACGCCCCGGTCGACGGCCAGCTCTGGGAGTCCTGCATGACCCTCAACGGGCACTGGGGCTACGCCCGTTACGACCAGAACTGGAAGTCCCCCGGCGGCCTCGTCCGCAACCTGCTCGCCACGTCCTCGCGCAGCGGCAACTATCTGCTCAACGTCGGCCCCGACAGCCGCGGCCGCATCCCGCAGCAATCTGTGGACCGCCTGAAGCAGATGGGTGACTGGCTCCGGGCGGACGGCCAGGGCGATGCCGTGTACGGGGCCCGGTACGCGGGCCTCGTCGACGAGCCGGCCTGGGGCTCGGTCAGCCGCAAGGGCGACGTGCTGTACGCCGCCGTCACCGACTGGCCCGCCGCCGGACAGCCGCTGCACCTCAAGGCCCGCACCGACTTCAAGATCGCGCACGCGCGGGTGCTCGGCAGCGACCAGGAGGTCACCGTCACCCGCTCCGGTGACGGCTACGACCTCGCCCCGTCCGGAGGGCCCACCAACGACATCGCCACCGTCGTCCGGCTGACCGTCGACACAGGCCCCGAGACGCCCACGAGCACGGGCCACGGGCTCAAGCAGGAGATCTTCGACAACGCCACGCTCAGCGGCGACCCGAAGATCACCCGCGTCGACCCGACCGTCAACCACGCCTGGAAGTACGCCGGTTCACCCGACCCGAGCATCCCGGCGGACACCTTCTCCGTCCGCTGGAGCGGCCACCTGACCGCCCCGCGCACGGAGAACTACACCCTCACCACCGTCTCCGACGACACCGCCCGCGTCTGGATCGACGGCAAACTGGTCGTCGACGCCTCGGATCCGCACGGCCCGCGCGTCGACAAGGGGACGGTGCGCCTCACGGCCGGCACCCGGCACGCGATCCGGATCGACTACACGGAGAACACCGGCGAGGCCCACATGAAGCTCCTCTGGTCCGGCCCGGACCAGGAACAGCAGATCGTCCCGGCCCGCCGCCTGACGGCCGACTGAGCCCCGGGCCGACCGGCGGGCCCGGGTGTCCGGTCTACAGGCCGAACACGCCCGGGTCCGCCGACAGCTCCTTGAAGATCTGCCGCGGGTCCGGCACCAGCTTGCGCGCCTTCAGGTCCAGGATCCCGCCCACGGCGGACACCTCCGCCGACACCGTGCCGTCCGCCTTGCGCACCGTCTGACGCATGCGGAACGTCTTTCCCTCGCCCCATTCGAAGACACAGTCCACGTCCACCTCGTCGCCGGCCCGCAGCTCGCGCAGGTAGCGGATGGTCGTCTCCAGCGCCACCGGGCCCACGCCCCGGGCCAGCAGGTCGCCCTGCTCGATGCCGCCGTGCCGCAGCGCCGACCAGCGCGCGTGCTCCGCGTACTGGAGGTAGACCGCCTGGTTCAGATGCCCCTGGGAGTCGGTCTCGTAGCCCCGGACCTGGATGTGGACGGAGTACGGCTCGCTGTTGTGCGGATCGGTCACGATGTTCCTCTCGCTGCGCCCTGCGCTGCCTGCCTCTATGCCTGAGCGCTTGCTCAGGCCTCTTGACGAGGCCAACAGCCGGGAGCGGCCCCGCATTCCTCGTCCCTGGCCCGGACCAGGGGGCAGCTACGTGCGTCTGGGCGAGGCGAGCAGCCAGCGCTCGCCCCGCTTCCCGGCGTGCTCGCTGACCTGCCAGCCGGCCTCGGTCAGCGTCGCCGCGCAGGCGGCGAGGCCCGCCGCGTCCGGATGGTGCACCGACACCGCCTCGGGCTGCGGCGTCGACGTCACCCGGTACCCCGGCGCCGCCCCGCTCGCGGGCTCCCGGCCCGCCGCCTCCAGGGCGAGGGCCGCCGCGTGTTCGAGCCGGCCGCGCTCCCAGGCGCACGGCCGGTCGAGCGCGCCGTCCGGATTCGTCATCCGGCGTATCTCGAGCAGCCCCTGCCAGGCCGTGCGCACCTCGCGGGCTCGCGCGGGCGAAGCCACGGCGTCCGGCTCGCCGCCCAGCCGCGCCCGGAACCGCCCGTCCTGCGTTGTCTCCGGCTCGGGCGGCGGCGGCAGCTCCGGGCCCGCCTCCCGCAGCCGGTGCCCCTCCGGGGTCAGGAAGTGGGCGTGCGGCGGCCGGGGATGCCGGAACGCCAGCTTCAGCACGACGAGCCGCGCCAGCTGGGCCTCGCTCCCGGTGATCCGGCCCGTCTCCGGGTCGGCCGCGTCGATGATCCGCCGTTGCGCGGCGGTCGGCGGTCTGGTCATGGCACACCTCCTGACCACGATGGTGCACGGGACCACTGACAACGCCGACAACGCCGACAACGCTGCGTCGGGCGCCAGGTCAGGGACGCAGGTTCCAGCCCGCGATCACCGGCCGGCCGTGCTCCGTACTGATCCGGCTCACCGTGCCCGTCGCCAGCAGGAAGTGCGCGCCCTCGGACGCCGGCAGGCCGAGACGCCGCGCGGTCAGGGCCCGCAGGAAATGGCCGTGGGCGACGAGCACGACACTGCCCTCGTTGTTGGCGAGCGCCGCGTCCACCTTCGACAGCATCCGGTCCGCGCGCGCCCCCACCTGCTCCGGCGTCTCGCCCGGGTGTTCCGGCGGACCCGGCGCCACCCCGTCGTCGAACAGGAACCAGTCGGGCCGGGTGCGATGGATCTCCAGCGTCGTCACGCCCTCGTAGCCGCCGTAGTCCCACTCGCACAGGTCCGGGTCCACCACGGCCTGGTCCAGGCCCGCGAGCTTCGCCGTGTCCCGGGCGCGCCGCATCGGGCTCGTGAACACCGCCCCCACGTGATAGCTGCCGACGAGCGGCGCGACCCGGCGCGCCTGCTCCCTGCCGTTCTCCGTGAGCGGGATGTCCGTCCAGCTGGTGTGCCGTCCGTTCAGCGCCCATTCGGTCTCGCCGTGCCGGACGAGAAGCAGATCACCCAAGGTTCACGCCTGTTCATGAGGTCTCGTGCAGGTCCGGGGCCATTCTCCCCGAGGCCCGCCCACGGCGCGGACCGGGGAGCGCCGACCGTGATTGTCAGACCCGGCCCGTAAGGTCGTACGGGTCGTGGAGACCGGGCCGCACGGGACGCGGACCGGACAGGACACCAACAGTGAGCAGTCAGCAGGAGGAGGTGACGTGGCGTGACGCTGCCGGAGCCGCAGGGTGTGGGCGCGGAGGTCGCCGCCGTCTTCCTGCCCGCGCCGCTGCCGCGCGAGGGCCGTGTCGCCCTGTGGTGCCCGGAGGGCGCCGGGCCGCCCGGCGCCGACGAGGAGATCACGGTGGTCCGGCCGCACGGCACCGGCGTGCGCTCCCGCAAGGTCCCCGCGCGCGTCCTGCCCGTGGCCGACGCGCTGCCGCTGCTCCTGCGGGCCCGCCGCACCCGCGCCGCCCACCCCGCCACCGCCGCCTGGGGCGCCGCCGCCGCCCACGCCCTGCACCTGGTCGCCCGCGGCCGGCTGCTGCCCGGACTCACCGCCTCCGACCACGACGCCTGGCGCGCGGGCCCGCTCGACGAGGACGACGTCGCGCAGATCCGGGGCATCGCCGCCGCCCTGCCGCCCGAGGGGTACGCGATCCCGCTCCCGGGCCGCCGCCCGCTGCGGCTGCCCGAGCCGCAGGCGCTCGTGCGCGCGTTCCTCGACGCCGTCGCCGACACGCTGCCCCGCACCCCGGCCGCGGCGCACGCGGCCGGCGCGCCGTTCGCCGCGGCCGCCGCCCAGTACCTCCCGCACGCGCGCCCCTGGGCCGTCGAGGCAGCCGCCGGCCTTGACGCCGGGGTGAAGGTCTCGCTCCGGCTCGACCTCGCGCAGCACGCCCTCTTCGACGCGGCCGAGGAGGACGCCTCGCCCGAGGAGACGGGGGAGCGGCGCGCCGGGGCCGCCGTCGTCCAGGTGCACAGCCTCGCCGACCCCACGCGCGTCGTCGACGCCGCCGCCCTGTGGGCCGGGGACGCCGACGAGCACTTCGGGCCGCGCGCCCGGATCGACGCGGTGCTCGCCGTGCGCCGCGCCGTCGCCGCCTGGCCGCCGCTCGGCCGCCTCATGGAGCAGGACGTGCCCGACGTCCTCGCCCTGAGCGAGAGCGAGCTGATCGACCTGCTCGGGCCGGGCGCCGCACGCCTCGCGAAGGCCGGCGTCGCCGTCCACTGGCCCCGCGAGCTGGCCCGCTCCCTCACCGCCACGGCCGTCGTCCGGGCCCAGGCCGCGCCCGGCTCCGCGACCGACGGCACGCCGTTCTTCGACAGCGACGAACTGCTCGCGTTCAACTGGCAGCTGGCGCTCGACGGCGACCCGCTCACCGAGCGCGAGATGGACCGGCTCGCCGAGTCCCACCGCGCGGTGGTGCGGCTGCGCGACCAGTGGGTCGTCGTCGACCCCGACCTCGTGCGCAAGGCCCGCAAGCGCGAACTGGGACTGCTCCAGCCCGTCGACGCGCTGGCCGTCGCGCTCACCGGCGAAGCAGAGGTCGACGGGGAGCGCGTCCCCGCCGTGCCGACCGGGCGCCTCGCCGAGCTGCGCGACCGCCTCACCCGCGGCCTCGACACCGTCGAGCCGCCCCCGGGCCTCGCCGCCACCCTGCGCGACTACCAGCTGCGCGGCCTCGCCTGGCTCGACCTCATGACCTCACTCGGCCTCGGCGGCTGTCTCGCCGACGACATGGGCCTCGGCAAGACCGTCACCCTCATCGCCCTCCACCTGCGCCGCGCCCGCCCGCACCCCACCCTCGTCGTCTGCCCCGCCTCCCTCCTCGGCAACTGGCAGCGCGAGATCGAGAAGTTCGCCCCCGGCGTCCCCGTGACCCGCTTCCACAGCAGCGCCCGCACGCTCGACTCCAGCGGCTTCGTCCTCACCACGTACGGCACCGTCCGCACCCGCGCCGCCGAACTCGCCGCGCACACCTGGGGCATGGTCGTCGCCGACGAGGCCCAGCACGTCAAGAACCCGCACTCGGCGACGGCGAAGGCGCTGCGCACCATCGACGCCCCCGCGCGCGTGGCCCTCACCGGCACCCCGGTGGAGAACAACCTGTCGGAGCTGTGGGCCCTGCTCGACTGGACGACCCCCGGACTGCTCGGCCCGCTCAAGGCGTTCCGCGCCCGGCACGCGCGCGTGGTCGAGGGCGAGGTCCCGCTCCAGGGGCACGGCGGCACGGACCCGGAGGCGATCGAGCGGCTGGCCCGGCTCGTCCGCCCGTTCATCCTGCGCCGCAAGAAGTCCGACCCCGGCATCGTCCCCGAGCTGCCGCCCAAGACCGAGTCCGACCACCCGGCCCCGCTCACCCGTGAACAGGCCTCGCTGTACGAGGCCGTGGTCCGCGAGTCCATGGCGCAGATCGAGGCCGCCGAGGGCATCGGCCGCCGCGGCCTCGTCATGAAGCTGCTGACCTCCCTCAAGCAGATCTGCAACCACCCGGCGCAGTACCTGAAAGAGGCCGAGGAGAGCCGCCCCCGGCTCGCCGGCCGCTCCGGCAAGCTCGCCCTGCTCGACGAACTCCTCGACACGATCGTCGCCGAGGACGGCTCGGGAGGCTCCGTCCTCGTCTTCACCCAGTACGTGTCCATGGCCAAGCTGCTCGCCACCCACCTGGCCACCCGCGCGATCCCCTGCCAGCTGCTGCACGGCGGCACCCCGGTCGCGGAGCGCGAGCGCATGGTCGACCGGTTCCAGGCCGGCGAAGTCCCCGTCTTCCTGCTGTCGTTGAAGGCCGCGGGCACGGGGCTCAACCTGACGCGCGCCGGCCACGTCGTGCACTTCGACCGCTGGTGGAACCCGGCCGTGGAGGAGCAGGCCACCGACCGCGCCTACCGCATCGGACAGACCCAGCCCGTCCAGGTCCACCGGCTCATCACCGAGGGCACCGTGGAGGACCGCATCGCCGAACTCCTCGCGAGCAAGCGGGCCCTTGCCGACGCCGTGCTCGGCTCCGGCGAGGCCGCCCTCACCGAGCTGTCCGACCGCGAGCTGACCGACCTGGTCTCCCTGCGCCGGCAGGCGTCATGAGCGCGAAGGGAAGTGACCCGACATGAGCCCCGCCCGCGCCCGGCGTCCCGCCGCGCACATCCCCGGCCGCGCCCGGTCCGGTGAGCAGGCCCAGGCCCGGCACACCGACACCCGCCGCACCTTCCCGCCGCTGCCGCCCCGCGCCCAGGCGAGCGCCGCGTTCGCGCTGACCTGGTGGGGCAACGCGTGGGTGGACGCCCTGGAGGACACCGCCCTCGACCCGGCCCGCCTCGCCCGCGGCCGTGCCTACGCGGACCGGGGCCACGTCGACGCGATCACCGTCACGCCCGGCCGCGTCGTCGCGTACGTGCACGGCTCGCGCCCCCGCCCCTACCGGGCCGAACTGCGGCTGCGCACCCTGCCGGACGAGGCCTGGGAGCGCTTCCTGGACACCGCGGTCTCCCGCCCCGACCACATGGCGTCCCTGCTCGACAAGGACGTGCCGCACGCGCTCGCCGCGTCCGCCGACCTCCTCCCGGCCGTCGACGACCTCACCCCCGAGTGCACCTGTCCGGACCGCGCGCACCCGTGCAAGCACGCGGCGGCGCTCTGCTACCAGACGGCGCGGCTCATCGACGAGGACCCGTTCGTCCTCTTCCTGCTGCGCGGACGCGGCGAGCAGGAGCTGCTCGCCGACCTGACCCGGCGGCACGCCACGCACACGGCGCGCGAGCAGCAGGAGGCCGGCGCCGAGGCCGCTGGTCCCGAGCTCGACTCGCTCCCCGCCCGTGACGTGTTCGCGCGGGACACGGCCCGACTGCCCGCCCTGCCACCGGAGTTCCCGCCGCCCGCCCACCCCGAGCGCCCGCCGTCCTACCCGCAGGCGCCCGGCGCCCCCGACCCGCTCGCCCTCGACCTCCTCGCCACGGAGGCGACGGCCCGCGCCCACGCCCTGCTCACGACGGGCCTCGACCCGCTCGCCGGATTCACGCCCTGGCAGGACGCGGTCCGGCTCGCCGCCGCGCATCCCGGCTCCGGCCTCACCGCGGCGACCCGCGCCCTGTACGCCTCCCTGGCCCGCGGCACCGGCCGCACCCCTGCCGACCTCGCCCGCGCGGTCGCCGCCTGGCGGCAGGGCGGATTCGCGGGCCTCGGCGTCCTGGAGGAGGAGTGGGACCCGCCGGCCGGCCCCTTCGACCGCGCCCGCCCCGCGCTCCTCGCCACGGGCCACCCCGAGTTCCGCCCGCGCCGCAACCACCTCTCGACCCCGTCCCTCCAGCTCCGCCTGGGCCGCGACGGCCGCTGGTACGGCTACGAGTCCGACCCCGGCCGCGAGGACTGGTGGCCCCGCGGCGAACCCTCCCCGGACCCGGTGTCGGCACTCGACTCGCTGCTCGGCCTCACCTGACGGGGCTTCACTCGTGCACGGTCGGCGCCGCGCGCGTGACGAAGGTGTCCAGGGCCGCCTTCGCCTCGCGTGAGCGGCGGTCACGGTCGGACTCGTCGGTCGCGTCGTGCATGCAGTTCGTCAACTCGAAGGCTCGGGCGGCGAGTTCGCGCAGGGCCGGGTCCGCGCAGACCAGTTGTACGCGGGTGAGTGCGGCCCGGGCCGCGATGCGTGCCTCGTAGGAGGCGTAGCGCGAGGCGTCGGCGATGCTCGCCGGTGCGTCCTCGTGGGCCCGGTACCAGCGGTCGTTCTGCGCCCGCCGATAGTCGTGCAGTTCCCCGGCGAACGCGCTGTAGCTGGAGATCCGCTCCTGCCGCATCTGCTCGGCCCGCGCCAGTTCGGCGCTGCGCACGGTGGCCCGCCCCTGGAAGAAGTGCGTGACCACGGACCCCAACAGCGTTCCCAGCACGGCAATCAGCGCCGCATCCATCGCCTCGCACCCCTCGACTCACCGATCGACCACCGGACACCGGTCGGCACGAACTCAACCCGATGGGGCCACCGCTGTCGAGTGCGGACGGGACCTAGGGACGCCGCAGGACGAGGGACACGTTCTGCCCGCCGAAACCGAAGGAGTTGCTCAGCACGGCCTCCTGGGGGACGTCCCGGCGCTCCGCGACGACATCGAGGTCGATGCCGGGATCGACGCCGGACGGGGTGAGGTTGCGGGTCGGCGGGATCATGCCGTCCCGCACACTGAGGGCGGCGACGAGCGCCTCGACCGCGCCCGCCGCGCCGAAGAGATGACCGAGCGCCGCCTTGGGCGCGGTCACCGTGGCGCGGCCGAGGACCTCCCGGATCGCGCGCGCCTCGGCGGCGTCACCGACCGGAGTCCCGGTGGCGTGCGCGTTGACGTGGCCGATCCGCTCCGGGGGCAGACCGGCCTCTGCGAGGGCCTTGCGCATCGCCGAGATCTGACCGGCGCCGTCGGTGGCGGGCGCCGTGATGTGGTGGGCGTCGGCGGCGATGCCGGCTCCCGCGAGCACCGCGTGGACGCGGGCGCCCCGGGCCCCGGCGTGCTCGGCGCTCTCGAGCACCAGGACGGCGGCGCCCTCACCGAGGACGAACCCGCTGCGGTCCGCGGCGAACGGCCGGGACGCCGAGGCGGGTTCGCCGGTGTGCCGGGACAGCGCCTGCGCCTGGGTGAAGCCGGCGACGGTGATCGGGGTGAGCGCGGCCTCGGTGCCGCCAGCGATGACGATGTCCGCCTCGCCGGCCCGGATGAGCCGGGCGCCCAGGGCGATGGCCTCGGCCCCGGACGAACAGGCCGAGACGGGGGTGTGGGCGCCGGCCCGGGCGCCGTACTCGATGCTGATCAGGGCCGCCGCCGCGTTCGGCATCAGCATGGGCACCGTGCGCGGCGAGACGCGCCGGGTCCCGGCGGCCTCCAGGGTGTCGTCCTCCTTCAGCAGCGTCCGCACGCCGCCGATGCCCGTGCCGATCGACGACGCGAGCCGGTCCGGGTCCACGCCCGGCGCGCCCGCGTCCGCCCAGGCCTCGGCCGCCGCGGTGAGGGCCGCCTGCTGCGAACGGTCGAGCCGCCTGGCCCGGGCCGGAGGCAGCCCCGCGGCGGGATCGGCCGCCATCGTGCCGGCCGCGATGTCCGGCAGGTCGATGTCCTCGTGGCCCGGCAGAGCGCCGCCGCGGATGCCGGACTCTCCGGCGAGCAGGGCCTCCCAGGTGGACGCCACGTCGGCGCCGAGCGGTGTGATCGCGCCGAGTCCGGTCACGACGACTTCGGTCCGGTGCATGCGCTTCGCCTTTTCTTGTATGCGATACAAATGAACGAAGCCATGTTGTATCACATACAATTCCGGGGTGGAGAAGGCGGAGAAGAAGAGGACCGAGGCGCGACAGGCCGCCGCCCGGCCCCGTGATCGCGGGCGCGCGACCAAGCGCAGACTGATCGAGGTGACGGCGCGGCTCTGCGAGGAGCGGCCCGGCGCCGAGGTGAGCGTCGCGGAGATCGCCGCGGCGGCAGGAGTCTTCCCGAACCAGGTCACGTACCACTTCGGGTCCAAGGACGCGCTGCTCGTGCACGCCGCGTTCCTCGGACTGCTGCACGACGCCCGGCGCATCGAGCGCATCGGCCGCCAGGCCCCCGACGCGGCGGCGTTCCGGCGCAACATCGCGCGCGCCGTCCTGGCCATGCCCTCGCTGCCGTCGGTCGCCCGGGCCCTGGCCGCCGCGATCTCCAAGCCCGAACTCGCGCCTGTGGTCGACCAGCACCTCCAACTGCTGTTCCGGCAGTCGGAGCGCTACGTGTCCCGGCTCGTCGAGACGCGCGGCTGGGGGGCCGGCCGGCCGTTCGACGTGGAGGCCAGGACCTTCTGGAGCACCGCGCTCGGCGCCGTGCTGCTCGTCCGCGCCGGCGCCCACGGCACCAACGCCGACCTCGACCTCGCCGGAGCCCTGACCGTCCACGACGGGTCGGGCGCCGCTTAGGGCGTGTGTCGAAAGTCCCGCGTGGTCGGGGAGGGTCAGCCCCGGCCGGTGCGGGGCGGGCGGCCGTCGCGGCTCAGGGAGACGACCGCGTCCGTGTCCGGGGGAAGGGCGGCAGTGGCCGTGTTGACGCGGGGGAGGGCGTAGGGGTGCTGATCGGCGAGCCAGCGGACCAGGTGCTCGCGGACCGTGACCCGGACCGTCCAGATGTCGTCCGCGTCCTTCGCGGTGACCACCGCGCGCACCTGGAGGGTGCTCGGTGTCGTGTCGGTGACGGCCAGGCCCCAGTTGCGGCCGTCCCAGGCCGGGCACTCGCGCAGGATGTCGTGGAGCTTCTCGCGCATCGCGTCGATCGGGGCGCTGTGGTCCAGATGGAAGAAGACCGTGCCGGTCATCTGGGCGCCGCCCCGCGACCAGTTCTCGAACGGCTTCGACGTGAAGTACGAGACCGGCATCGTGATCCGCCGCTCGTCCCAGGTGCGTACGGCGAGGTAGGTCAGGGTGACCTCCTCGATGGTGCCCCATTCACCGTCGACCACGACGGTGTCGCCTATCCGCACCATGTCGCCGAACGCGATCTGGAACCCGGCGAACAGGTTGCCCAGCGTCGACTGCGCGGCGACACCGGCGACGACGCTGATGATGCCCGCGGACGCGAGCAACGAGGCCCCGGCCGCGCGGAACGACGGGAACGTCAGGAGCATCGCGGCGACCGCCACCACCCCGACGACCGCGGTCACGATCCGCTGGATGAGCGTGATCTGGGTGCGGACGCGCCGGACCCGCGCCGCGTCCCGGTGCTGGTCGGCGTAGCGCGTGTAGGACGACTCGACGATCGCCGTCGCGATCCGCACGACGAGCCACGCGGTGGCGCCGATCAGCACGAGGCTCAGCACCTGGCCGATCAGCGCCGTGTGGTCGCGGGCGACCCGCGCCTGGTCGTACGAGCCGCGCAGCAGCGCCGAGCACAGCACCAGCTGGTACGGGAGCCGGCAGCGGCGCAGCAGATCCCACAGCGGGGTCTCCGGGTGGCGTCGGTCGGCGCGTTGCAGCAGACGGTCGACGGCCCACCCGACGAGGAGTGTGAGCACGACGGAACCGCCGAGGACGATCAGCGGGCGCAGTACGTTCTCCATCCCCCGACCGTAACCCGCCCCCGGAACGGCTCGTTCAGCCCCCCTCCGGTTCCGGCCGCCCCGTAGGCTGCCCCGATGGATCGACTGACGGGCACGACGGAGAACGACTACGACGGGTTCGCCGAGGTGTACGCCGAGGTCAACGAGCACAGCCTCGCGAACGCCCACTACGAGCGGCCGGCGGTGCTCGGCCTCGCCGGTGACGTGACCGGCCGCCGGATCCTCGACGCCGGCTGCGGCGCGGGCCCGCTGTCCGCCACGCTGGCGGAACGCGGCGCGCGGGTCACCGGCATCGACGCGAGCGCCGCGATGATCGCGCTCGCCCGCCGCCGCCTCGGGGACCGCGCCGACCTGCACGTGGGCGACCTGCGCGACCCGCTGCCGTTCGGCGACGGCGCGTTCGACGACGTGATCGCGTCCCTGGTGCTGCACTACCTGGAGGACTGGGGGCCCACCCTCGCCGAACTGCGTCGCGTGCTGAGGCCCGGCGGCCGGCTGATCGCGTCCGTGGACCACCCCTTCGTCGCGTACACGCACCCGGGCACGCGGCCCGACTACTTCGCGACCAGCAGCTACGACTTCACCTGGGAGTTCGGCGGGCGGAGCCTGCCGATGCGACTGTGGCGCAGGCCGATCCACGCGATGACCGAGGCCTTCGCCGCCGCCGGCTTCCGCGTCACCGCGCTCAGCGAGCCGCGGCCCGACCCGGCCGTCCGCGCGCTCTTCCCCGACGACTTCGAGAAGCTCGCGACGCAGCCGTGCTTCCTGTTCTTCGTCGTGGAGGCGGCGGCCGGAGCCGCCGGGCGGTGACCTACTGCCGGTAGCCGCTCAGGAAGCGGCCGATGCGGCTGATCGCGGCGTCGAGGTCGTCGGCGTGCGGGAGGGTGAGGATGCGGAAGTGGTCGGGGCGCGGCCAGTTGAAGCCCGTGCCCTGCACCACCTGGATCTTCTCGCGCAGCAGCAGGTCGAGGACGAACTTCTCGTCGTCCACGATCGGATGCACGGCCGGGTCGATGCGCGGGAACGCGTACAGCGCGCCCTTCGGCTTGACGCAGCTGACGCCGGGGATCTCGTTGAGCTTCTCCCACGCCTTGTCGCGCTGCTCGTGCAACCGGCCGCCCGGCGCGGTCAGTTCACGGATCGACTGGCGACCGCCGAGCGCGGCCTGGATCGCGTACTGGGCCGGCGCGTTCGGGCACAACCGCATGGAGGCCAGCATGGTCAGGCCCTCCAGGTAGCTCTTCGCGTGCTGCCGCGGACCTGTGACGACCAGCCAGCCCGACCGGAAGCCCGCCACCCGGTACGTCTTGGAGAGCCCGGAGAAGGTGAGCACGACCAGGTCGGGGGCGAGGGCGGCGGCGCTGTGGTGCACCGCGTCGTCGTAGAGGATCTGGTCGTAGATCTCGTCGGCGAACACCATCAGGCCGTGCCGGCGGGCGAGATCGAGGATGCCCTCGACGATCTCCTTCGGATAGACCGCGCCGGTCGGGTTGTTGGGGTTGATGATGACGACGGCCCTGGTGCGGTCCGTGATCTTCGCGGCCATGTCGTCGAGGTCCGGGTACCACTCGGACTGCTCGTCGCACAGGTAGTGCACGGCCTTGCCGCCGGACAGCGTCGTGACCGCCGTCCACAGCGGGAAGTCCGGGGCGGGGATCAGGACTTCGTCACCGTCCTCCAGGAGCGCCTGTACGGCCATGGAGACCAGCTCGGAGACGCCGTTGCCGAGGAACACGTCGTCGACGCCCACCTCCAGGCCGAGTGCCTGGTACCGCTGGGCCACGGCGCGGCGGGCGGAGAGGATGCCGCGCGAGTCGGTGTACCCGTGCGCCTGCGGGAGCATCCGGATCATGTCCTGGACGATCTCCTCGGGCGCCTCGAATCCGAAGAGGGCGGGATTCCCGGTGTTGAGGCGCAGCACGCTGTGGCCGGCCTCCTCGAGCGCGTTGGCGTGCTCGATCACCGGGCCGCGGATCTCGTAGCAGACCTCGCTCAGCTTGCTCGACTGCCGGAACTCCATGTGCGTGCCTCCTTGCTGGGGTACTTGGTTTTACCAAGCTGGAGCTTGGAAAGTCCAACAAGTTGCATAGACTGCCGGTCATGAGCCGCCGAAGCTACGACCAGTACTGCGCCGCCGCCCGCGCTCTCGACGTCGTCGGGGACCGCTGGACGCTGTTGATCGTGCGGGAACTCCTCGCCGGGCCGCGCCGCTACACGGACCTGCACGCCGATCTGCCCGGCGTCAGCACGGACATGCTGGCCGCGCGGCTCAAGGACCTGGAGCGGGACGGGGTCGCCGTGCGCCGCCGCCTCGCGCCGCCCGCCTCCTCCTACGTGTATGAACTCACCCCGCGCGGACGCGAGTTGCTGCCCGTGCTCCAGGCGCTGGGGGAGTGGGGCGGGCCCCTGCTGGCCGAGCGGCGCGCCACGGACGCGGTCCGTGCCCACTGGCTGGCCTTTCCCGTGCTGCGTGGGCTCGCCGGGCTGGGAGAGAGCGGGGTCGTCGCCGTCCGGGTCGACGAGGGCGAGTTCTTCGTACGGGTCGGTCTGGACGGGGACCCGTACGGGGAGGGCGTGTTCGGGGGCGGGGAGGCCGATGTGCGGCTGGAACTGGAGGCGGAGGTGGCCGGGGCGATCGCTCGCGGGGAGCGGGATGTGGTCGTGGCCGCGCGGGAGGGGGCGGTGAACGTCACCGGCGCAGGGGCCTTGGCGAAGGCCCTCCTAGCCTCGCAGGGGTAGGCCGGCCCCAGACCCATGGCGCGCCTGACAGCGGTAGTCCGGGAAAATCAAGCCCCTCCGGCGATTGAGGAGCGGGGTCCGGGGCGGAGCCCCGGGGGGTGCCGCCGTTGGGGGTTGCGATGTCGTCGCCGGGCGCGGGCCGGTGGGGCTTCTCGCGCAGTTCCCCGCGCCCCTGAAGGCGCACTTCGTGCACCCCAGGGGCGGTGGGTGGGTGATTCAAGCCCCTCCGGCGATTGAGGAGCGGGGGCTGGGGCGGAGCCCCTGGGGGTGCCGGCGTCGTGGCTGAGCGCGCCCGCGCGGCGGAGCCGCAGATCGATACAGCCCCGCGCCCCTGAAGGCGCACTTCGTGCGCTCCTCAGGGGCTTCGGGGCCGAAGAGGGTCAGGCCCGGCGGGGGCGGGTCAGGGTGTAGCCCCAGATGCCGGCCAGTGAGGCGAGCGCCGCGCCGAGCGCGGTCCAGAGCCAGCGCGTGGTCCACCACGGGGAGGACCAGTCGTGGTCGTCCGGGGCGCCGGGCGCGAGCAGGGGCTCGGACAGGGCGCCGTCCACCGCCGAGGCCGCGCCGATCTCCTTCGACGTCGCCTCCAGCGACGCCGACACCGGCAGACCCAGGTCCGCGTCGTCGAGCCCCGTCACCGTGAGCCGCACGTAGTAGGAGCCGGGCAGCGGGTCATCGGCCCACGGCTCCGACCAGGCCCGCACCGTCCGCAGCGTGCAGGCCAGTTCGACCTTCGCCGCGTCCGCCGCAACCGTGCGCGCCTGTGTCCCGTACATGCACGACTGGCGGCGCCGCAGCCCGTCGTACACGTCGATCCGCCAGCTCTGCGCACCGTGCCGGGCCTGCGCGTCGGGGAGTGCGACGCTCGCCCGGACCGTCGGGCGCTGCCCGGAGTGCGCCGGGAACGACCAGTACAGGTAGTCGCCGGTCGACGCGCTCGCCGTCGCCTTCTGGCCCTGCTCGAACGGGGTCGCCGTACGGAACGACGTGCCCGCCTCGGTCGGCGCCTTCTGCTCCGTGTCCTCGCCCGCGGCCGCCGCGGGGCCTGCGAAGGCGAGCAGGGAGACCAGGCCGCCCAGCAGGGCACCCGTCAGCATTCGTGTGCGTCGCATCAGTTCGTCCTCCAGACGGCCACGCGCCAGCGCGACAGCCAGCCCCAGATCACACCGGTGAGGAACCCGGCCACGACGAGCGCGCCGAGCAGCCACCAGCCGCGTCCCAGACCGAACGCCGCCACGTCGGAGGAGCTGTCCGGCCCGTCCACGACGTCGACCGTGAGCTCGACCGGCAGGCCGGGCGTGGTCTTCACGGACGCCGGAGCGGAGTAGGAGTTGGACACCTGGAGGCAGACCGTCTCGGCCTGCGGCTCATCGGAGTCGGATTCGGTACCGGAATCGGCGTCCGGCTTCGGGTAGCGCAGGCCGGTCGAGACGACGTCCGTGCGCCCGTCCCCGGCACCCTGACCCCGCACGATCTCCCGGCCGTGCGTGGTGACGGCGCGCAGCAGCACCCCGTAGTCCCGGTTCACGGCCCGGTCCGCCGCGACGCTCACCGCGGCGCGCAGCTCCTTGCCGGGCTCGACGTCCACCCGGTAGTAGCGGTGCTCGCCGAACTTCTCCCGGTCGGTGTACAGGCCGGGCTTGAGCTGCGGGGCGCTCGCGCACTGCGCCGCGCCCTCGACCGCGACCGGCGTCACGACCGGGTCGGCGGCCCGGTCCACCAACTGGCCGACGCGGTCGGTCAGTTCGTCCTTGTGGCGGACGGAGGTGTACGTGCCGCCGGTGGCGTCCGCGATGCAGGACAGCTGCGCCCGCGTCTTGGCGTCGGCGACGAGGCCGAGCGTGTCGATGGTGAGGCCGATGCCCTTCGCCGCGATCTCGCGGGCCACCTCGCACGGGTCGAGCGGCTGGCAGGTGTCCTCGCCGTCGCTGATGAGGACGATCCGGCGGGTGCCGTCACCGCCCTCCAGGTCGTCGGCCGCCTTCAGCAGCGCCGGGCCGATCGGCGTCCAGCCGGTCGGCCGCAGCGTCGCCACGGCGGTCTTCGCCTCGGTGCGGTCCAGCGGGCCCACGGGGTAGAGCTGCGCGGTGTCCTTGCAGCCCGTCTTGCGGTCCTCGCCGGGATAGTTCGCACCGAGGGTGCGTATGCCGAGCTCGACCTCCTCGGGCGTCGCGTCGAGCACCTCGTTGAACGCCTGCTTCGCGGCGGCCATCCGGGAGTCGCCGTCGATGTCGCGGGCCCGCATGGACCCGCTGACGTCCAGGACGAGTTCGACCTTGGGAGCGGGCTTGTCCCCCGCAGGCTCGTCGGCGGCCGCCGCGCTGCCGACGGGACCGAACCCGCCGAGGGCGACGGCGGCGAGCAGGGCGCTCGCGCCCGCCGCCAGCCGTTTTCTAGTGATCATCGGCGGATCCTATGGAGCCGGGCGCGTCGATGCCAAAACGGCGACCGGGTTCTGATAGGGGATCAGCCGCTTTGTGTCCCGGCACACTTCGCGGGACCCGTCGTCAGCTCGTCCTCACCTCCTTCCTCACCTCCTTCCTCACCTCTTTCCTCAGCTCTTTCCCTGCGCGAGGCTGCGTCCGCCGAACGCGCCCGAGCCGTCGAGCCCGCCCCACCACTTCTCCAGCTCCACGCGGTCCATCTCCCCCCAGCGCGGGGTCCGTTCCACCAGCTCACGGCCCAGCCGGCGCCCGAGCGTCACCATCGTGCGGCCCACCGCGGCGCGGTCCGCGTCGTACGCGGCCAGGGCGGCGGACAGGGTGGGCGTCCCGGACAGCGCCGCCTCCAGGGCCGTCGCGTCCTGCAGCGCCTTCACCGCGCCCGCACCGGTGTGCGGCCGGGCCACGGTCGCCGCGTCGCCCGTCAGCGCCATCCCCGGCGCCGTGTACCGCTGCGCGGTGAAGTCGTACAGCGGCTGGAGGATCAGCTCCTCCGGGGTCGTCAGCCGGACCAGGTCACCCCAGTACGGGGGCAGCAACTCCTCGGCCACGTACGCGAGATGCTCCCTCAGCGGCGCGGGCGCGGTGCCCGGTGGCAGGCTCACCGGCGAGTCGGGCGCCGGGGCGTGACCGGGCGGCGGCGTCGTGTACAGCACCCAGTTGGCGTGCTGCCCGCCGCCGGACGCGTCCGGGATGCGGTACACGATCAGATGCCCGCCGGGGAAGACGACGTACGCGCACTCGTCGTCGGGCCAGAGGCCGGGCGCCGCGAGCCGCTCGACCGGGAACGCGCCGCGCCACGCCGTGTATCCCGCGTACTCGGGGCGTACGTCACCGCAGGCCGCGGCCCGCACCACCGACCGGTACCCGTCGGCGCCGACCACCAGGTCGAAGCGCTCCGGCGCGCCCGTCCCGGCGTGGACGAGCACCCCGTCGCCGTCCGGATCCGCGGCCACCTCCCGCACCGGCGAACCCGACCGCACCTCCACATCGGCGGGCACCCGGCGCCGCAGCTCCCGCCACAGGGAACCCCAGTTGTACGCGCGGAACGGGAACGGTGTCGTCCACAGCTCGCGGCCGAGCGGCACGGCGGCCCTCTCGTCCCGCACGTACCAGCGCCGCTTCCTCATCTGGACCCACGGCATCGATTCGTCGACATAGCCGGACGCCGCCAGCTCCGCGTAGCGGCCGTCGTGCAGGGCCACGCCGACGCCGCGCGCGTCCAGCGATCCCGCGGCTCGCTCGTGCACGGTCACCGCGCCCGCGCCGCCCCGCCGCAGGGCCAGCGCCGCGGCGCACCCCGCGATGCTCCCGCCCACGACGGCCACGGACGGCCCCTGACCCCTGCGCATGCCCACTCCCTGTGGTCGACGACACCGCGCGTGATCCTTCCAGCCCCGGGCCCCCGGCGGGCGGAAACCGACAGGAACCGGCCGCGTCCCCTGATCTACAGTGGCGTTGTGCTGCGCGAAGTGACTGCCGTCCGTTATCTGAACCCGCTGCACACCGGAGGCTCGGTCCCCGGTGTGGTCGAGGCGGACGACCTCGGCACCTACGTCCTGAAGTTCACCGGCTCGGCGCAGGGCGTGAAGGCGCTCGTCGCGGAGATCGTCGTGGGGGAGCTGGCGCGACGGCTCGGGCTGCGCTTCCCCGAGCTGGTGCTCGCGCACTTCGACCCGGCCGTCGCCGCGGGCGAGCCGCACCAGGAGGTCCAGGACCTGTTGCGGGCCAGCGCCGGGCTCAACCTCGGCATGGACTTCCTGCCGGGCGCCGCCGACTTCACGCCCGAGATCGCCGGGGTGTTCCCCGTCGACCCGCTGGAGGCCGGGCGGATCGTCTGGCTCGACGCGCTGACGGTGAACGTGGACCGCACCGTCCACAGCTCGAACCTGATGGTGTGGCCCACTTTCGGCACGGCGCCGCCGCGCCTGTGGCTCATCGATCACGGGGCGGCGCTCGTCTTCCACCACCGCTGGGACGGGGCCGCGCCGGAGAAGGCGTACGACTTCCGGCATCACGCGCTGGGGGTGTACGGGCCCGATGTGCGGGCCGCCGACGCGGAGCTCGCTCCGCGGGTGACCGAGGACATGCTGCGGGAGGTGCTCGCGCTGGTGCCTGATGCCTGGCTGGTGGACGAGCCGGGGTTCGACGGGCCCGACGCGGTACGGGACGCCTACGTCGGCTTTCTGCTGGCCCGCGCCCGGAGCTCGGCGTCCTGGCTGCCGACGGAGTTCCCGTCGCGGGACGAGCTGGCGGCGGCCGACGCGGAGCGGGCTGCCGCCATGGAGCGGGATCGTCCGGCCTGGCTGAAGCGCGTCCCCGACCTCCACGGCAAGCCCGGCGCCGAGCAGGACTGGTCGGTGCATCTCGGCTGACGGCCCGGTGGGGGCTGGTCGCGCAGTTCCCCGCGCCCCTAAGGATGCTGCGCCTCATCGGGGAAATGCGACCCGAAGGGTCTGCATTTCAGGGGCGCGGGGAACTGCGCGACCAGCCCCCACCGGGCCGCAGACGAAGCACAAAGCCCCCGGCGCTGTGCGGTGCCGGGGGCCAAGGGTGCGGGTAGATCAGCGGAGCTGCTCGTACGCGGGAAGGGTCAGGAAGTCCGCGTAATCGGCGTCCAGGGAGACCTGGAGCAGCAGGTCATGGGCCTGCTGCCACTTGCCGGCCGCGAAGGCCTCCTCGCCGATCTCGGCCTTGATCTTCGCGAGCTCCTCACCGGCGACGGTGCGCGCCAGCTCGGCGGTCGCGGGCTGACCGTTCTCGAACACGACACCCGCGTTGATCCACTGCCAGATCTGCGAGCGCGAGATCTCGGCGGTGGCGGCGTCCTCCATCAGGTTGAAGATGGCGACGGCGCCGAGGCCGCGCAGCCACGCCTCGATGTAGCGGATGCCGACCTGGACGGCGTTGACGAGACCGTCGTACGTGGGCTTCGCGTCGAGCGAGTCGATGGCGATGAGGTCGCCGGGGGCGACGGAGACGTCCTCGCGCAGACGGTCCTTCTGGTTCGGCTTGTCGCCGAGGACCTTGTCGAAGGACTCCATGGCGATCGGGACCAGGTCGGGGTGGGCGACCCAGGAGCCGTCGAAGCCGTCGCCGGCCTCGCGGTCCTTGTCGGCGCGGACCTTCTCGAACGCGACCTTGTTGACCTCGGCGTCGCGGCGCGACGGGATGAAGGCCGCCATGCCGCCGATGGCGTGGGCACCGCGCTTGTGGCAGGTGCGCACGAGCAGTTCGGTGTAGGCGCGCATGAACGGGGCGGTCATCGTCACCGCGTTGCGGTCCGGCAGGACGAACTTCTGGCCGCCGTCACGGAAGTTCTTGACGATGGAGAAGAGGTAGTCCCAGCGGCCGGCGTTCAGGCCCGCGGCGTGGTCGCGCAGCTCGTAGAGGATCTCCTCCATCTCGTACGCGGCGGTGATCGTCTCGATGAGGACGGTGGCGCGGACGGTGCCCTGCGGGATGCCGACGTAGTCCTGGGCGAAGACGAAGATGTCGTTCCAGAGGCGGGCCTCCAGGTACGACTCCGTCTTCGGGAGGTAGAAGTACGGGCCCTTGCCGAGCTCGATGAGGCGCTTGGCGTTGTGGAAGAAGTACAGGCCGAAGTCGACGAGGGCGCCGGGGACCGGCTTGCCGCTCTCGTCCACCAGGTGGCGCTCCTCGAGGTGCCAGCCGCGCGGGCGCATCACGACGGTCGCGAGCTGGTCGGCGTCCTTGAGGGCGTACGACTTGCCGGTGCGCTCGTCGGTGAAGTCGATGGTGCGGTTGTAGGCCGCGGTCAGGTTCAGCTGACCACCGACGACGTTCTCCCAGGTCGGGGCCGAGGCGTCCTCGAAGTCGGCCAGCCACACGCGGGCGCCCGAGTTGAGGGCGTTGATCGTCATCTTGCGGTCGGTGGGGCCGGTGATCTCGACGCGGCGGTCGTTCAGCGCGGCCGGGGCCTCGGCGACCTTCCACGAGTCGTCGGCGCGGATCGCGGCGGTCTCGGGGCGGAAGTCGAGCGTGGAGGTGCGGGCGATCTCGGCGCGGCGCTCGGCGCGGCGGGCGAGGAGCTCGTCACGCCGGGGCGTGAACAGCCGGTGCAGCTCGGCCACGAAGGCGAGGGCCGCATCGGTGAGCACCTCGTCCTGCCGGGGCAGGGGCTCGGCGTCGACGATGGCCAGCGGGGACGGCGCTGGTGCGGACATGAGGCTGTCACTTCCTTCAGCGAACGGACGCGTGCGGCACTCGGTGCCGGGGCGCCTGGGTATGGCTGCTGGCCCCGCTTCCGGGGACCGGCCCTTCTGAGAAGTGGATACTAGTTTCCTTATCGTGGAAGTTCAAGGTTTGTTGATGTCGAGATTCTCTGAGTCGACAGAACGTGGCGCTCGGTGCCACCCCTTTCACTCAAGGTGGCCGAGATCGGCTTCGGTGTCGATGTCGAACGCCTCCGCGACGTCCCCGCACTCGACGAGTTCCACAGCACCACGGTGCTCCTTCAGATAGGCGCGCGCACCACGGTCCCCCGTGGCGCTCGCCGCGATCCCCGCCCAGTGCTCCCGCCCGAACAGCACCGGATGCCCCCGCTCCCCGTCGTACGAGGCCGCCACCAGGGACGCCGGAGAGCGGTACGCCTCCCGGACCCGGGTCACCGCCGCGGCTCCGATGCCCGGCTGGTCCACCAGGAGGACGAGCGCCGCGTCGGCGCCGGTCGCCGCGAGCGACTCCAGCCCCGCCCGCAGCGAGGACCCCATCCCGTCCGCCCACTCCGGATTGGTCACCGCCGTGACCCCGTCCAGCCGCGCCCGCTCCCGTACGGTGCCGGCCGCCGCGCCGAGTACCACGTGCAGCGGGCCGCAACCGCCCGCGCGCAGCACCTCCAGCGCGTGCTCCACCAGTGGCCGGCCGCGATGCGTCAACAGAGCCTTCGGGTGCCCGCCGAGCCGCCGGCCACCGCCCGCCGCCAGAAGCAGCCCCGCCACCTGCGCCTTGTTCGTCGTCATGGCCCCTGCATACCGCACCCGATGAGGTTGCCTTGCGCAACGGGCTGGCGGAGCGGCGATGTGTGGCGTTAACTGGGCGCCCACAAAGCCCGGTTGAGCTTTTTGGGTGACGTCCGCCAGGGGTGCACGCACAACGATGTGCGAGGGGGAGAGCTGTGTTGCGGAGCGTGGAGCAGGGGCGGGTGGCGGGCAGCGGCGAGGATCCGCGGGTGGTCGAGCTGCGTACCGCGGTGTCCCGGCTGCGGCGCGAACTCGCCGGGTACGCCGTGGAGTTTCCGGACCGGGGGATCGCGGAGGACGAGTTGGCGGCGCTCGATGCGATGGCTCGGGGCGGGGTGCCCGAGGTTCCCCGGTTACGCCGGTCGCTGCTCCTTGTCGCGGGGGCCGTCGGGTCGGTCTCGGCGCTTTCCGCTGCGCTGGCTCAGGTGCGGGGGGCTGTGGAGCTGTTCGGCGGCCCGCCGCGGGGCTGATCGTCTCGTTGCCGGGTGACACGTACGTCGTGGCTGGTCGCGCAGTTCCCCGCGCCCCTGAGATGCGCACTTCGTGCGCGATCTCATCGGGCGGTTGCGCATCGGGGAAATGCGCCCGAAGGCATGCATTTCAGGGGCGCGGGGAACTGCGCGAGAAGCCCCACCGGGCGGCACCCGGCGATGGACCGGTCAGGCCACCCACGGAGGTCGGCCCGGGGCCACGTCAGCCCCCGCCAAACCCTCGGAGAGCCCCGACGCGATACGGCGGATCGCCTCGTCCGCCACATCCGCCGGCTGCGTATAGGGAAACCGCAACCGATGCTCGAAGGTCCCCGGATCCGCCCCGAAGCGGGACCCCCCTTCGATCCGCACCCCGTGCCGAAGCGCCCCCTGCGCGAGCGCCGACGCGATCGGCCGCCCCAGGTCGACCCACAGCGACAGACCCCCCGCCGGCAACCGCCACCGCCACTCGGGAAACACCTCCCCGAGCCGCTCCACGAGATGATCCCGCTGCGCCCGCAGAATCGGCAGCCGGCGCCGCAGGATCTCCTCCTCCCGCTCCAGCAGCCGCCCCGCGACCAGCTGGTCGAGCACCGAGCCCGACATGTCGGCCGTCACGCGGAGCGTCGTGAGCTCGGTGATGAGCCGCGTCCCCGCCCGCACCCAGCCGACCCGCAGCCCGCTCCAGTGCCCCTTGCTGAGCGAGCCGACGGTGACGATCTGCTCGCCGCCGCCCCCGGTGGCCAGCGCCCCGAACGGCGGCGGCGTCGGCACGTCGAGCGCGATGTCCGCCACCGTCTCGTCGATGACCAGCCAGGTGCCGGTCGCCCGCGCCGCGGCCAGGAGCCGCTGCCGCGTCTCGGGCGGCATCACCCGGCCCGTCGGGTTCTGGAAGTCCGGGATCAGATACGCGAGCCGGGGCGTGCCCTGCCGCAGCGTCGCCTCCATCAGCTCGGAGTCCCAGCCGTCCGCCGACACCGGCACGGGCACCGTGCGCAGCCCGAGCCGCCGGATCACCGACAGCGCGTTGGCGTACGAAGGGTTCTCGACCATGATCCGGTCGCCGGGCCGGCCGAGCAGCGTCAGGGTCAGTGACACCGCCTGCTGGGCGCCGGTCGTGACGAGGATCTGGTCGGGCAGCGTCGGCAGCCCGCGCCGCGTGTACCGCTCGGCGATCGCGGCCCGCAGCTCGGGCAGCCCGTACGGGTGGTAGCCGGCGGTCTCCGCGTGCCGGGTCACGTCGGGCGCCGCCGCCAGATAGGCCGCCGACAGCTCGTCCGCGAGCGCGCCCGGCGCGGCGATCGCCAGATCGATCACGTCGTCGCCCGCCGCCGGGGTCGCCACGCTCGTCGGCCGCACCCCGTCGGGCAGCTCGGTCCAGGTGCCGGCGCCGCGCCTGCTGCGCGCGTACCCGCTCTCCCGCAGCAGGTCGTACGCGGCGGTCACGGTGGCCCGGCTCACTCCGAGCGCCGCCGCGAACTCACGCTCCGCGGGCAGTCGCGCGTGCAGGGCGATCCGGCCGTCGAGCAGCAGTGTTCGTACGCCCTGGGCCAGGGCCCGGTAGCCGGGGCGCTCACCGGTCACCCCTGTCACGAGCGTGCCGAGCCGTCTGCTGCTCAGCACGACCGCCGAGCCGTCCACGCCGCCACCTGCCATGCCACATCTCCGATATTGGCCCTGCCGTCCAGACCAATCAGCCTACAGAATCCACACCAGTGGCCTGGTACGGGAGTGAAGGAGGCAGGGGCATGGGGACCGGCAGGAGCGGTCGGGTCGTGGTCGGCGTCGGGGGGTCGGCCGCGAGCCTGGGGGCGCTGCGCGTCGCTGCCGCGGAGGCGGGGCGGTCGGGGCGGGCGCTCGTCGTGGTGCTGGCCTGGGAGCCGCCCGAGGGCGAGGGCCTCTACCGGCGCTGGCCCGATCCTCAGTGGGCGCGGCACTGGTACGGGGAGGCGCGGCGGGAGCTGGCCCGTGCGGTGTCGCGTGCGCTCGGCGGGATTCCGGTGGGGCTGGACGTGGAGCTCCGGGTGGTCCGCGAGCGGCCCGCGCCGGCGCTCCTGTCCTTCGCCGATCAGGCCGACGACCTCCTCGTCCTCGGCGTCCGGCCGCGCCGGCTGCGCCGGGGGCGGGTCGCTCGTGGGGTGCGGCGGGGGGCGGTGTGCCCTGTGCTCTCCGTTCCGCTGCGGGTTGTTCCCCGCGCGGAACTGCGTGCCCTGCGCCGGGCGACTCCGTCGGACTTCGACCTGAGCCGCTGAGAGCTCGGTCCGACCTGTTTCGTTGCTGTCTGCGGCCCGGTGGGGCTTCTCGCGCAGTTCCCCGCGCCCCTGAAATGCAGACCCTTCGGGTCGCATTTCCCCGACGGGTGACCGCCCGATGGAGGTCGCGCACGAAGTGCGCATCTCCAGGGGCGCGGGGAACTGCGCGACCAGCCACGACGAGACCCGCACCCGCCGACGCTACGGCCGCAGCAACCCCTGCCGCGTCGCCCGAGCCACAGCCGCCGTGCGCGATTCAACGCCGAGCTTCGCGTAGATGTGCACCAGATGGGACTTCACCGTCGCCTGGCTGAGGAAGAGCTGACCGGCGATCTCCGCGTTGGACAGTCCGTCCCGCACGAGCTGCAACACCTCCAGCTCCCGCCGGCTCAGCGCCTCGGAGGGCGCCCGCATCCGGTCCATCAAGCGGAGCGCGATCGCCGGGGCGAGCGCGCTCCGCCCGGACGCGGCCGTCCGCACCGCCGCCGCCAGCTCCTCCGGCGGCGCGTCCTTCAGCAGATAGCCGGAGGCCCCCGCCTCCACCGCCGCCAGAATGTCCGCGTCCGTGTCGTAGGTCGTGAGGACCAGGACGCGCGGCGCACCGTCGAGCGCCGCGATCCGCTGCGTGGCCTCCGCCCCGTGCATCCCCGTGCCGAACTGCAGGTCCATCAGCACGACGTCGATCCCGCCCGCACCGGCCACCTCGACCGCCCGCTCCGCCGTGGCGGCCTCCGCGACGATCTCGAAGTCGGGCTCCGCGTCGAGCACGGCCCGCAGTCCGGCCCGTACGACGGGATGGTCGTCGGCGAGCAGCAGCCGGATCACGCGTCACCCCCGACGGGCACCGGTACCGGCAGGGTCACCGCGACGGCCGTGCCGCGCCCGGGTGCCGACTCGACCGTGAACGTGCCGCCGAGCTCCCGCACCCGCGCCCGCATCGCCGGCAGGCCGAAGCCGCCGTCTCCGGACGCTGCCCGCTCCGGATCGAAGCCGTCTCCGTCGTCCACCACGTCCAGGGCCACCGAGGTCTCCATGAAGCTGAGAGTGATCTCCGCGCGGCGCGCGTGCGCGTGCCGCACCGTGTTGCCGAGCGCCGACTGAGCGATCCGCAGCAGCGCCACCTCGTACGGGGTCGGCAGCTCCAGCGGCGTGCCGCTCACCGTGCACCGGGCGGTCAGGCCCGGCGCGGTCGCGCACAGCCGCTCCAGCGCACCGGCCAGTGAACCGTGCGCCAGATCCGGCGGCGTGAGCGCCCGTACGAAGCGGCGGGCCTCGGCGAGGTTGTCCTGCGCCGCCGCCCGCGCCTGCTCGATGTGCGCGGCGGCGGGGGAGTCCCCGGGCAGGTCGCGCTGGGCCGCGCGCAGCAGCAGCTGGATCGAGGACAGGCCCTGCGCCAGCGTGTCGTGGATCTCGCGGGCGAGCCGCTCCCGCTCCGCGAGGGTGCCCGCGGCGCGCTCCGCGTCGGCGAGCTCGGCCCGGGTCGCGATCAGCTCCTCGATCAGCCGCCGTCTGCGCTCGCTCTCCCGGTACAGCGCCTGGTAGCCGAGCACGGTCGCCACGGCGACGGCGGCCCCGAGCAGCGGCCCGATGAACGCGCCCGGGTTCACCGCCCCGTCGTGCCCCACGTACGAGGCGATGGCCGCGCCCGCCGCGAGCACCACCGCCGGGACCGCCCAGCGGGCCGGCAGCAGGTGCAGCAGCAGGAAGTACAGGGGGAAGGCCAGCCACAGCGCGTCGGGCGACAGGACGAGCAGCACCGCCCACACCGCGCCGAGGGCGGCCAGCCAGAGGGCGGCGCCCGTGCGCGCGTCGCGCACGGCCGGCACCAGGGAGCCCGCCGCGTAGACGAGGCCCATCGCGACGGCGACGGCCACGACCGCCCCGGCCGGTTCGTCGGACCGTCCCGTGGCCGCGCGGACCACGACGAGCGCGAGCAGCCCCGCCGTCAGCAGGTGCAGGCAGAGGCGCAGGACGCGCAGGGCGGGGGTGAGTGAACGTGGATCCATACCGCTCACCAGCCTACGGAGCCCGGCGGGGCGGCGCGGTCAACCGAAAGTTTGAAAGCCGCCTCCCCCCTTCGATTCGGGTGAAGCGTGCTGTGGCGCGATGCCCGCGGGGGGCCTGGAGCAGCAGGGTGGACCTCATGTTCGTCGCATGGAGAGACCTACGGTTCGCCAGGGGCCGGTTCGCCCTGATGGGGGCCGTGATCGTACTGATCACACTGCTGGTGGGACTGCTGTCGGGACTGACCGCGGGCCTGGCCCGGGACAACACGTCCGCGCTGACCGCACTGCCCGCCGACCACCTCGCCTTCGCCCGGCCCGCCGCCGGCCAGTCGGTGTCCTTCACCGGCTCCGACGTCACGGAGAAACAGTGGCGGGAGCTGGGCGGGCGTCCGGGGGTGGACAGCGCCGAGCCGATCGGGATCCGTACGGTCAACGCCGAGGCGGGGCGGCAGAGCGCGGCCGTGTCCGTGTTCGGAGTGCGGCCGGACTCCGGGCTGTCGCCCGCCGCCACCGGGCCCGGCTCCGTGGTCCTCTCCGCGAAGGCCGCCGACGAGCTCGGCGCCGCACGCGGCGACCGGATCGAGCTGGGCGGGCAGCGGCTCACCGTCACCGCCGTGTCCGGCCAGGACTCGTACAGCCACACGCCCGTCGTCTGGGCCGATCTCGGCGACTGGCAGTCCCTCGCGCACTCGGCCGGCGCCACGGTCGTCGCCCTGCGCACCTCGGCGGGGGCGGACCTCGCCGCCGCCGACCGGGCCGCCGGCACGGAGTCGACGACCATCGAGGGCGCGCTGTCCGCCATAGGGTCCTACCAGGCGGAGAACGGCTCGCTGCAGCTGATGCGCGGCTTCCTCTTCGTGATCTCGGCGCTCGTCGTCGGCGCGTTCTTCACCGTCTGGACGATTCAGCGCAGCGGGGACATCGCCGTCCTGAAGGCGCTCGGCTCCTCGACGCCCTATCTGCTGCGCGACGCGCTCGGGCAGGCCGTCGTGATGCTCCTCGGCGGCACGGCCGTCGGGACCCTGCTCGCCTCGCTCTTCGGGGCGTTCGTGCCGGACGGTGTGCCGTTCGTCCTCGAACCCGTGACCGCGCTCGGCCCCGCCGCGGTGATGACCGTGCTCGGTCTCGTCGGCGCCGCCCTGTCCATCCGGCGGATCACCGCCGTCGACCCCCTCACCGCTCTCGGGAGCGCCCGATGACCCTGCTGCTCGACGACATCACGCTCACCTACCCCGACGGCGACGGGCGGCTCACCGCGCTCGACCGGGTCGGCCTCGAGGTCCCGGCCGGGACGCTGACCGCCGTGGTCGGCCCCTCGGGCTCAGGGAAGTCCAGTCTTCTCGCGGTCGCCGCGACGCTGGTCACGCCGGACAACGGGCGGGTCGTGATCGACGGTACGGAGGCGACCGGGCTGAGCCGGGCCGACGCGGCGGCGCTGCGGCGGGGGGCCGTCGGGATCGTCTTCCAGCAGCCCAACCTGCTGCCGTCGCTGACCGCGCTGGAGCAGTTGCAGGTCATGGCGCACCTGGGCGGGGGCCGTCCCCGGGACGTGCGGGCGCGGGCGGCGGAGCTGCTCGACTCCGTCGGGCTCGCGGGGCAGGTGCACCGTCGGCCGCATCAGCTGTCCGGCGGGCAGCGGCAGCGGGTCAATATCGCGCGGGCCCTCATGAACGGGCCGCGGGTGCTGCTGGTCGACGAGCCGACCAGTGCGCTGGATCATGAACGGGGGGTGGCCGTGCTGGAGTTGATCGGGGGGCTCACGCGGGAGCGGGGCACGGCCACGGTGCTGGTCACCCATGATCGGGGGCAACTCGGGGTTGCCGATCAGGTCGTCGAGATGGCGGACGGGGTTCTCGCCGAGGCCGGCGTCCGGGGTGGGACCGCCTGACCGTCGCCGCCCGCGGGCCTCGTCGTGGCTGGTCGCGCAGTTCCCCGCGCCCCTGGTGAGGCTTCGCCTCATCGGGGAAATGCGACCCGAAGGGTCTGCATTTCAGGGGCGCGGGGAACTGCGCGACCAGCCCCCACCGGGGCGCACCCGGCGACGAGACCTAGACGCCCGCCCCGTTACCCGTGTTGGCCAGCGCCGTCGACAGTTCACGCGCCACCTGCTGGAGCACCGGCACGATCTTGTCCGTCGCGGCCTCCGTGACGCGGCCCGCGGGGCCGGAGATGGAGATCGCCGCCGCCGTCGGCGAGTCCGGCACGAGCACCGCGAGGCACCGGACTCCTATTTCCTGCTCGTTGTCGTCCACGGCGTACCCGAGCCCGCGCACCTCTTCCAGCGCGTCCAGGAACCCGTCGGGCGTCGTGATCGTCTTCTCGGTCGCCGCCGGCATCCCCGTACGGGCGAGCAGCGCCCGCACCTCGTCCGCGGGCGTGTGCGCGAGCAGGGCCTTGCCCACGCCGGTCGAGTGCGGCAGCACGCGCCGGCCGACCTCGGTGAACATGCGCATCGAGTGCTTGGAGGGGACCTGGGCCACGTAGACGATCTCGTCGCCGTCGAGCAGTGCCATGTTCGCCGTCTCGCCGGTCTCCTCGACCAGGCGGGCGAGGTAGGGGCGCGCCCAGGTGCCGAGCAGGCGGGAGGCCGACTCGCCGAGGCGGATCAGGCGGGGGCCGAGCGCGTAGCGACGGTTCGGCTGCTGGCGTACGTAGCCGCAGGCGACCAGAGTGCGCATCAGGCGGTGGATCGTGGGGAGCGGCAGGCCGCTGCTGGCGGAGAGCTCGCTCAGGCCGACCTCGCCGCCGGCGTCGGCCATCCGCTCGAGCAGGTCGAAGGCGCGCTCGAGGGACTGGACACCACCGGCCGCGGGTTTGGCGGGTTCAGTGGTGCTGGCGTGGGACGACGTCGGCACGGCGCGTTCCTTTCGAGGGCAGGCAGGCAATGGTGCAGCCTACCCGGCGGTTTCCTTCCGGGTCCTGCCTTGACCCCTAAGTTCGTCGGTAGCTACGTTCTGCTTATCGGAATCATAATTCCACTTTGTGGAAACATCCAGAGCCTTGACGGCTCGCATGTCGGAGTGAAAACTCCTTCAACAGAACGTTGAAATGAGGAGGTCCACGGTGTCGGACGTCGAACTGGTACTGCGCTCGAGCCGCGTCATCACCCCCGAAGGAACGCGGCCCGCTTCGGTCGCCGTCGCCGGCGGGAAGATCGTCGGGGTGCTCGCGCACGACGCCGAGGTGCCGGCCGGTGCCCGCGTCGAGGACTTCGGCGACCACGTGCTGCTGCCCGGCATCGTGGACACCCACGTGCACGTCAACGACCCGGGCCGCACCGAGTGGGAAGGCTTCTGGACGGCCACCCGCGCCGCCGCGGCCGGCGGCATCACGACCCTCGTCGACATGCCGCTGAACTCGCTGCCGCCGACCACCACGGTCGACAACCTGCGCACCAAGCAGGAGGTCGCCGCCGCCAAGGCGCACATCGACGTCGGCTTCTGGGGCGGCGCCCTGCCGGACAACGTCAAGGACCTGCGCCCGCTGCACGAGGCCGGCGTCTTCGGCTTCAAGTGCTTCCTGTCGCCCTCCGGCGTCGACGAGTTCCCGCACCTGAACAGCGACCAGCTCACCGCCTCCATGGCCGAGATCGCCGGGTTCGGCGGCCTGCTCATCGTGCACGCCGAGGACCCGCACGAGCTGGACGTCGCCCCGCACAACAGCGGCCCGAAGTACGACGACTACCTGGCGACCCGCCCGCGCGTCTCCGAGGACGTCGCGATCAAGGGCCTGATCGACACCGCCAAGCGGATCGGCGCCCGCGTCCACATCCTGCACCTGTCGTCCTCCGACGCGCTGCCGCTGATCGCCGCCGCCAAGGCCGAGGGCGTCAAGCTCACCGTCGAGACCTGCCCGCACTACCTCACGCTCACCGCCGAGGAAGTCCCGGACGGCGCCAGCGAGTTCAAGTGCTGCCCGCCCATTCGCGAGGCGGCCAACCAGGACCTGCTGTGGCAGGCGCTGGCCGACGGCACCATCGACTGCGTCGTCACCGACCACTCGCCGTCCACCGCCGACCTGAAGACCGACGACTTCGCCACCGCGTGGGGCGGCATCTCCGGCCTCCAGCTGAGCCTCTCGGCGATCTGGACCGAGGCCCGCAAGCGCGGCCACTCGCTGGAGGACGTCGTCCGCTGGATGTCCGAGCGGACCTCCGCGCTGGTCGGCCTCGACGACCGCAAGGGCGCCATCGCCGTCGGCCGCGACGCCGACTTCGCCGTCCTCGCCCCCGAGGAGACCTTCACGGTCGACCCGGCCGAGCTCCAGCACCGCAACCGCGTCACCGCCTACGCCGGCAAGACGCTGCACGGTGTCGTCAAGTCGACCTGGCTGCGCGGCGAGCGCATCGTCGCCGACGGCGAGTTCACCGAGCCGCAGGGCAAGCTGCTCGACCGCACCAAGTAAGCGGTCCCGCACAGGACGTGCGGGGCGCACCGGCCTGACAGCACCGGTGCGCCCCGCATTTTTCGTGTCCCGTGCCGGAGCTACGCGGCGTGCCCGCCGTCCACCGCGAACTCGGCGCCCGTCACGGCTGTCGCCTTCCTGTCCCGCCATTCCAGTCGGCCCCGGCGACGGAAGCTGGCGGCCATCGGACACGTACGCCGCCCGGACTCACGGGGTGTCAGTGCGACGGGTTAACTCCTGGAAAACAAGGCGCAGTTGGTGTTGACGCCTCCTCTACGCGCGTCACACTGAAGGCATGAAGATTCCCCCACGCTTCATCAGCGTCGCCGCGATCGCAGCCGCCCTCTTCCTCGGCGGCCCCGCCACCGTCGCCGCCGAGGCCGCACCGGCCCCGGTCTCCGCGTCCGTCCTGTCCACCGCCGCCGTCGGCGACATCTGCTACTCGGCCCTGCCCTCGCAGGCGCACGACACCCTGGACCTCATCGAGCAGGGCGGCCCGTACCCGTACGACCAGGACGGCACCGTCTTCCAGAACCGCGAGGGCGTCCTGCCCCAGCAGACCACCGGCTACTACCACGAGTACACGGTCATCACCCCGGGCTCCGACACCCGCGGCGCCCGCCGCATCGTGACCGGCGAGCGCAGCCAGGAGGACTACTACACCGCCGACCACTACGCGACGTTCGACCTGGTCGACTTCGGCTGTTAGTCGCCGGACCCCGCCGGCCGCTCGCCCAGGCGGCTCTCGGTGGCCGCGAGGACGGCGATCGCCAGCACGATCAGGGCGATGCTGCCGTACACCTCGCGGCCGTCGAGGAAACCGATGTGCTGGATCAGGCCCCAGGTCAGCCGCCCGGTGAACTCGTTGACGAGTCCCGCGACGCCCTGCAGAAGCATGATCCCGCCGACGATCTCCAGAGCCTTGCGCAGCCGCTTCTTCTCCGTGTTGCCCATGTTGTCCATACCGAGGACTCTCGCCCCGCGGGCCCCCCACGCACATCGGCCGCGGGGCGAGGCGCGTCCACCTCACGTCGCCTCCCGGGCGGTGCGCGTGCGACCGAAGTCGTTCGTCGTGCGACTTCGGTCGCGCGCCGGGCGAAGGAAGCGGTCCGGGCCGCCTCCCGTGCGTAGATTTGTCGACCATGGAAGCAAACGGGCAGATCACGTCCCCGGAGCCGGCGGAGCGGACGCGTCCGCCCTGGCGCCGCCGGCTGACGTCCTCCGCCGTCGCCGACGAACTCGACCTCGACTCCGACGGGCGGCCGGGCCGCCGCCGGCGCACCGCCCGGGACTGGGCCGTCGACTTCGGCTGCTTCTTCGTCGCCGTCCTCCTCGGCCTGACCTTCTCCCAGGAGGTCTGGGAGAACCCGGACCTGCCGCGCTCCCTCGCCCTCCTCGACCAGGCGGTCGGCGCCCTCGCCTGCGCCGGAGTCTGGCTGCGGCGGCGCTGGCCCCTCGGCTACGCGATCGCGATGATCCCCGCCGGATTCGTGTCCGACACCGCGGGCGGCGCCGTCATGATCTCGATCTTCACCGTCGCCGTGCACCGCCCGTTCCGCGACGCCGCCTGGGTCGCGGGCGTCTCGGCGGCCCTGCTGCCGTTCTTCTTCTGGTGGCGGCCCGAGGCCGACACCTCGTACGGGGTCTCCGTCGCCTTCACCGCCGTCATCATGATCACGGTGGTCGGCTGGGGCCTGTTCGTCCGCTCCCGGCGCCAGCTCCTGCTGTCGCTGCGCGAGCGGGCCACGCGCGCCGAGACCGAGGCCGGACTCCGCGCCGAACAGGCCCAGCGCCTGGCCCGCGAGGCCATCGCCCGCGAGATGCACGACGTCCTCGCCCACCGGCTCACCCTGCTCAGCGTGCACGCGGGGGCCCTGGAGTTCCGGCCCGACGCACCCCGCGCGGAGATCGCACGCGCCGCCGGAGTCATCCGCGAGAGCGCGCACGAGGCGCTCCAGGACCTGCGCGAGATCATCGGCGTGCTGCGGGCCGGCGACCAGGGCGACGAACCGGGCCGCCCGCAGCCCACGCTCGCCGCGCTCGACGGGCTCGTCGCCGAGTCCCGCGAGGCCGGCATGAAGGTCGAACTCGACCACCGGGTGCGCGCACCCGCGACCGTCCCCGCCTCCGTCGGACGCACCGCCTACCGCATCACCCAGGAGGGCCTCACCAACGCCCGCAAGCACGCCCCCGGCGCCGAGGTCACCGTCACCGTCGACGGCGCCCCCGGCGACGGGCTCACCGTCACCGTCACCAACCCGCCGCCCCCCGGCCCGGTCCCGCACGTGCCCGGCTCGGGGCAGGGCCTGATCGGCCTCACCGAACGCGCCACCCTCGCGGGCGGCCGCCTCGACCACGGCCCGGGCCCCGACGGAGGCTTCACGGTGAAGGCCTGGCTCCCGTGGCCAGGATGACGCCCGGGCGCGGTGACAAGGGCCGTCGCACGCTTTCCCCGATCCTGATCTTGGTGATTCCGGTGATGACTACGGTGGGGCCATGAACCCGATCCGACTGCTGCTCGTCGACGACGACGCCCTCGTCCGCTCCGGCCTCAGACTCATGCTGGGCGGCGCCGACGACGTCGAGATCGTCGGGGAGGCCTCCGACGGGTCGCAGGCCCTCGAACTCACCGCCACGGCACGGCCCGACGTCGTCCTCATGGACATCCGGATGCCGGTCATGGACGGGCTCACCGCCACGGAGCGGCTGCGCGCGGCGCCCGACGCCCCCGAGGTCGTCGTCCTCACCACCTTCCACGCCGACGAACAGGTCCTGCGGGCCCTGCGCGCCGGGGCCGCCGGCTTCGTCCTCAAGGACGCCACACCGGCCGAGATCCTCGGCGCGGTGCGCAGCGTCGCGGCCGGTGACCCCGTCCTGTCCCCGGCCGTCACCCGGCAGTTGATGACCCACGCCGCCGCGACCGAGCGCGAGAACCGCTCCGCGCGGGCCCGTGCACGGGTCGCCCTGCTCGCCGAGCGCGAGCGCGACGTCGCCCTCGAAGTGGGCCGCGGCAAGTCCAACGCGGAGATCGCCGCGACCCTCTACATGAGCGTCGCCACCGTCAAGACCCATGTCTCCCGCGTCATGACGAAACTGGACCTCAACAACCGGGTGCAGATCGCCCTGCTCGTGCACGACGCGGACCTGCTCGACGCGCCCTGACCCGGCCAATTCCTGTCCTCTCCCCGGCTGTTCGGGGAACCCCGGGCGGGGCAGGGGAGTTGGAGAAGGGACGACCGGACAGGCGGCGAGAGAAAGGCCACGGCACATGGGTGCAGCACGAGGACCGGTGGACCTGGAGGAGTACGCGGACGGAGCCGAGGCGTTCTGGGCCGACCCGTACCCCACGTACGAGCGGCTGCGGAAGCTCGGACCCGTCCACCACGTACGCGTGCCGGGCCCCGAGCCCCGCCAGGACCTGTGGCTCGTCGTCGGGCACGAGGCCTCCCGCGCCGCGTTCACCCACCCGAGCCTCCTCAAGACCACGCCCGGCGTACGGGAGATGGACCCGATCGGCCGCCACCTCCTGATCGCCGACCCGCCCGAGCACGGACGGCTGCGCGCCCTCGTGACCCGCGAGTTCACCCCGCGCCGGGTGGAGGCGCTCGCCCCGCGCATCCAGAAGATCACCGACGAGCTGCTCGACGCGATGGTGCCGCTCGGCTCCGCCGACCTCATCGAGGCGCTCGCCTTCCCGCTCCCGTTCGCCGTCATCTGCGAGCTGCTCGGCGTGCCCGACATCGACCACGAGCGGTTCCGCCGCATGTCGACCGAGGTCGTGGCGCCGACCGCCGCGCCCGACGGCGTCCTGATGCAGGAACTCATCGAGTTCTTCGACGCGTTGATCGAGGACAAGCGGGGCTCCGCCCCCGCCGACGACCTGCTCGGCGCCCTCATCCGCACCACCGCCGAGGACGGCGACCGGCTGTCACCCACCGAACTGCGCGGCATGGCCTTCCTGCTGCTCATCGCCGGCCACGAGACGACGGTGAACCTGATCGGGAACGGCGTGCGGGCCCTGCTCGACCATCCCGAGCAGCTCGCCGCGCTGCGGGCCGACATGTCGCTGCTCGACGGGGCGGTGGAGGAGATGCTGCGCTACGACGGGCCGGTCGAGACCTCCACGTACCGCTTCTCCGCGGCGCCGGTCGAGATCGGCGGGACGGTGATCCCGGAGGGGCAGCCGGTGCTCATCGGGATCGGGACGGGTGGGCGGGACCCCGAGCGGTTCCCCGCGCCGGACGACTTCGACATCCGGCGGGACGCGCGCGGGCATCTCGCGTTCGGGCACGGGATCCACTACTGCCTGGGCGCTCCGCTGGCTCGGCTGGAGGGTCGGATCGCCCTTCGGGCGCTGTTGGAACGGTGTCCGGGGCTCCGCCTGGAGGAGGCGCCGGGGGAGTGGTTGCCGGGCATGCTGATGCGCGGGGTCCGCGAGCTGCGCGTCCGCTGGTAGGGGGGCCTCGGCTTCCAGCTCGGGGGGTTCCGGGTCGTCGCCGGGTGCGGCCCGGTGGCTCCGTCTCGCGCAGTTCCCCGCGCCCCTGAAAGGCAGCGGCTTCGCCGCGCCTTCCCCAGATGACAGGCGCCCCGCACCTGTATCGGGGAAATGCGACCCGAAGGGTCTGCATTTCAGGGGCGCGGGGAACTGCGCGACAAGCCCCCACCGGACCCGCACCCGGCACACGACGCCGCACCCACCCGGACGGAGCCGCGATCAGGCGCCGGGCACCTCGTCCAGGCGGACAACCCGCCGCTCCGCACGGGACAGCTCACACGCCTCGGCCACCCGCAGAGCGGCCAACGCCTCCCACCCGTCGCACGGATTGTCCCGCTCGCCCTGGGCCACGGACACGAACGCCTTGAGCTCCGCCTCGTACGCCGGGGCGAACCGCTCCAGGAAACCGGGCCACGGCTTCGGCGCGGCCCGTGGCCCCTCCGGTTCCGTGGAGGCGATCGGCGTGCGGTCGTCGAGGCCGACGACGACCGTGTCCCGTTCACCGGAGAGCTCCATGCGCACGTCGTACCCCGCGCCGTTGCACCGCGTCGCCGTCGCCGTCGCGAGCGTCCCGTCGTCCAGGGTCAGGACGACCGCTGCCGTGTCCACGTCCCCGGCCTCGCGGAACATGGGCGGACCCGCGTCGGACCCCGTCGCGTACACCTCGACGATCTCCCGGCCGGTGACCCAGCGCAGCGCGTCGAAGTCGTGCACCAGGCAGTCCCGGTACAGGCCTCCCGACAGCGGCAGATACGCGGCCGGCGGCGGCGCCGGGTCCGAGGTCATGGCGCGCACGGTGTGCACCCGGCCGAGCCGGCCGTCGCGCACGGCGGCCCGCGCCGCCGTGTACCCGGCGTCGAAGCGCCGCTGGAAGCCGAGTTGCAGCACGGTGCCCGCCGCCTCGACCTCCCGCAGCGCGGCCAGCGTCCCCGGCAGGTCGAGGGCGATGGGCTTCTCGCAGAAGACGGGGAGACCGGCCCGCGCGGCCCGCCCGATCAGCTCCGCGTGCGCGGAGGTCGCCGCGGTGATCACCAGCGCGTCCACGCCCCACTTGAAGATCTCGTCGACGCTCGGCGCGGCCGTCGCGCCGATCCGCTCGGCGAGCGCCTGAGCCCGCCCGGGCTCGGCGTCGGTGACGACGAGCGAGCCCACCTCACGCTCCAGAACCCCCGCGTGAAAGGTGCCGATACGGCCCGTTCCGATCAGTCCGATGCGCATGGGACTCAACGTGCCGCCCCGCCGGGACCCTGTCAATCCTTTGTCCTGACAAACACCCGTCCGCCCGGCCCGGCCGCCTCCCGGCTGTTTTGTCCGGACAACCGGACTTCCCGTCCCTCGTTCCCGCCGCTAACCTCGCCCGCGTGGCCAAACCCGTAGCCGACCCGACCGGCACCCTGGAGCTCGGCGTCGACCGCAGCAGCCCGGTGCCGCTCTACTTCCAGCTGTCCCAGCAGCTGGAGGCGGCGATCGAGCGCGGCGCGCTGACCCCGGGCAGCCTGCTCGGCAACGAGATCGCCCTCGCGGGCCGGCTCGGCCTGTCCCGGCCCACCGTCCGCCAGGCCATCCAGGCCCTGGTCGACAAGGGGCTGCTCGTGCGCCGCCGCGGCGTCGGCACCCAGGTCGTGCACAGCCAGGTCCGCCGCCCCCTCGAACTCAGCAGCCTCTACGACGACCTCGCCGCCGCGGGCCAGCGCCCCGAGACCCGCGTCCACGCCAACATCCTCGTGCCCGCCACCGCGGAGGTCGCCGCCGAACTCGGGGTGGCCGAGGGCGAGCTGGTGCACCGCGTCGAGCGGCTGCGGCTGGCCCACGGCGAGCCCGTCGCGTACCTGTGCAACCACCTGCCCACCGGCCTGCTCGCCCTGGAGGACTCCCGCCTTGAGGCCACCGGCCTGTACCGGCTGATGCGCTCCGCCGGCCTCACCCTGCACAGCGCCCGCCAGTCCATCGGGGCGCGCGCCGCCACCGCCGCCGAGGCCGGACACCTCGGCGAGGCGGACGGCGCGCCGCTCCTCGCCATGCGTCGCACCACCTTCGACGCCACCGGCCGCGCCGTCGAGTTCGGCGCCCACGTCTACCGGGCCTCCCGCTACTCCTTCGAGTTCCAGCTCCTCGTCCGGCCCTGAGGCCCGAGGCCCGAGGCCTGACGGAGCGGCCCTGAGGCCCGCGGGTCCGAATGTTCTGACAATTCCATTGACCGCGCGGCGCGGCCCCCGCTACAAACACCTCCAGCCGCACGGGGCGGCGGAGGAGAGGTGGCTCGACCATGCTCACGACGCGTACGGCCCGTACGGCCGCGGCCCTCGTCGCGGTGATCGCGCTCGCCGCCGGATGCAGCGGCTCGGGCGGCAAGGACTCCGAGGACAAGAGCGACGGCGCGCAGGGCGGCAAGGCCGTCGACACCCCGCGCCTCAAGATCGCGATGATCACGCACTCCGGCGAGGGCGACACCTTCTGGGACATCGTGCAGAAGGGTGCGAAGCAGGCCGCCGCCAAGGACAACGTCGACTTCCTCTACTCCAACGACAAAGAGGCCAAGGGGCAGGCCGAGCTGGTCCAGGCCGCGATCGACAAGAAGGTCGACGGGATCGTCGTCACGCTCGCCAAGCCCGAGGCCATGGAGGCCGTCCTCAAGAAGGCGGAGCAGGCCGGCATCCCGGTCGTGTCGATCAACTCGGGCTCGGAGTTCTCCGCGAGGTTCGGCGCGCTCAGCCACATCGGCCAGGACGAGAGCGTCGCCGGTGAGGCCGTCGGCACCCAGCTCGGCAAGGAGGGCCGCAAGAAGGTCCTCTGCGTCATCCACGAGCAGGGCAACGTCTCGCTGGAGCAGCGCTGCGCCGGCGTCAAGAAGACCTTCGACGGCAAGGTCGAGAACCTGAACGTCGACGGGACCAACGCCCCCAGCTCCCAGTCCTCCATCGAGGCCAAGCTCCAGGCCGACCCGTCGATCGACGCCGTCGTCGCGCTCGGCGCCCCGATCGCCGCGCTCGCCGTCAAGGCCAAGGACGACGCGGACAGCAAGGCGGAGATCGCCACCTTCGACCTGAACGCCGAGGTGGTCCGCCGCCTCAAGGCGAAGGAGGTCGGCTTCGCCGTCGACCAGCAGCCGTACCTCCAGGGCTACCTCGCCGTCGACGAGCTGTGGCTGTACCGGACCAACGCCAACGTGCTGGGCGGCGGCAAGCCCGTCCTCACCGGTCCCGCGCTCGTCACCGGGAAGGACGTACCGCGCCTGGAGAAGTACACCGCGCGCGGTACCCGGTGAACGGATGCATGATCCCCGTGACCCATACTTGTGCGTTTGGGACCGCGAAGCGGTCCCCGGGGACCGGTGAACGGTCCGCCGGGACGGGCCGCGCGCCGGTCCCGGTGAACGACGCAGCAGACCAAGAAGGGCACGGCCTCGTGGCACGGTTTCGGACCTGGGTGAGCATCGCCGTAGCGGGGGCGCTCGGCCTCTCGCTGGCGGGATGCAGCAGCACCGGCGGCAAGCGGGCGGAGGACGCCCGCAAGGCCAGTGCCGCGCGGGGCAAGGCGGCGGTGAGCACCCCGCGCTGGACCTTCGCGATGATCACCCATTCGGGCGATGGCGACACCTTCTGGGACATCGTCCAGAGCGGGGCCGAGGAGGCCGCGCGCAAGGACAACATCAACTTCGTCTACTCGCACAACGACGAGGCCCAGCAGCAGGCGCAGCTCGTGGACGCCGCCGTCGACAAGAAGGTCGACGGCATCATCGTCACACTCGCAAAGCCCGACGCGATGAAGGCGGCCGTGGCCCGCGCCCGCAAGGCCGGCATCCCCGTCATCACCGTGAACTCCGGCTCGGCCGAGTCCAAGAAGTTCGGCGCCCTCACCCACATCGGGCAGGACGAGACCATCGCGGGCGAGGCCGTCGGCGAGGAGCTCAACAAGCGGGGCCGCAAGAAGGCCCTGTGCGTCCTGCACGAGCAGGGCAACGTGGGCCACGAGCAGCGCTGCGCGGGAGCCAAGTCGACCTTCGACGGCAAGATGGCGAACCTCTACGTCGAGGGCACGAACATGCCCGACGTGCAGTCCGCGATCGAGGCCAAGCTGCAGTCCGACAAGTCGATCGACTCGGTCGTCACGCTCGGCGCCCCGTTCGCCGCCACCGCCGTGAAGGCCAAGGAGGACGCGGGCAGCAAGGCCGAGATCGACACCTTCGACCTCAACGAGAAGGTCGCCCAGGGCCTCAAGAGCGGCGACCTCGGCTTCGCCGTGGACCAGCAGCCGTACCTCCAGGGCTACGAGGCCGTCGACCTGCTCTGGCTCTACCGGTACAACGCCAACGTGCTCGGCGGCGGCCGGCCGGTCCTCACCGGCCCGCAGATCGTGACCAAGGATCAGGCCGCCGCGCTGGAGGAATTCGCGAAGCGGGGGACACGATGACCACCACGGTTCCCGAGAAGCAGCCCGGGCGCGAGCCCGCGGAGCGACTCGACGAACGCCTGATCAAGACCTCGCCGCTGAAGAAACTGATGGGGCGGCCCGAGCTCGGCTCGATCGTCGGCGCCCTCGCGGTCTTCGTCTTCTTCTCGATCTTCGCCGACAGCTTCCTGCGCGCCTCCAGCCTCGCGACCGTCCTCTACGCGTCCTCGACCCTCGGCATCATGGCCGTACCGGTGGCGCTGCTGATGATCGGCGGCGAGTTCGACCTGTCGGCCGGTGTCCTCGTGACCTCGTCCGCGCTGGTCTCGTCGATGTTCAGCTACCAGATGACGGCCAACACCTGGGTCGGCGTCGGCGTGTCCCTGCTGGTCACGCTCGCCATCGGCGCGTTCAACGGCTTCATGCTGACCCGGACGAAACTGCCCAGCTTCATCATCACGCTCGGCACCTTCCTGATGCTGACCGGCATGAACCTGGGCTTCACCAAGCTCATCAGCGGCACCGTCTCCACCAAGTCGATCTCCGACATGGAGGGCTTCGGCTCCGCCAAGGACGTCTTCGCCTCCACGTTCACCATCGGCGGCGTCGACTTCAAGATCACCATCCTGTGGTGGCTGGCCCTCGTCCTCGTGGCCACCTGGCTGCTCCTGCGCACCCGCGTCGGCAACTGGATCTTCGCGGTCGGCGGTGACGTCGACTCCGCCCGCGCGGTCGGCGTCCCGGTCAACAAGACCAAGATCGGCCTCTACATGGGCGTCGCGTTCGGCGCCTGGATCTCCGGCCAGCACCTGCTGTTCTCGTTCGACGTCGTCCAGTCCGGCGAGGGCGTGGGCAACGAGCTGATCTACATCGTCGCGGCCGTCATCGGCGGCTGTCTCATCACCGGTGGCTACGGCTCCGCGGTCGGCGCCGCCATCGGCGCGCTGATCTTCGGCATGACCAGCAAGGGCATCGTGTTCGCCGAGTGGAACTCGGACTGGTTCAAGTTCTTCCTCGGAGCGATGCTGCTCCTCGCGACCCTGCTCAACGCGTGGGTCCGCAAGCGCGCGGAGGCGATCAAGTGAGCGAGAAGAACAGCGAGCAGCCGAACGTGCCGCTGGTCGAGCTGGCCGGGGTCAGCAAGCACTACGGCAACATCCGGGCGCTGGAGGACGTCTCGCTGACCGTGAACGCGGGCGACATCACCTGCGTCCTCGGTGACAACGGCGCGGGCAAGTCCACCCTCATCAAGATCATCGCGGGGCTGCACCAGCACGACGCCGGCTCGTTCGCCATCGAGGGCGAGGAGACCAAGCTCGCCAATCCGCGCGACGCCCTCAACCGGGGCATCGCCACCGTGTACCAGGACCTGGCCGTGGTGCCGCTCATGCCGGTGTGGCGGAACTTCTTCCTCGGCTCCGAGCCGACGAAGGGGAGCGGGCCGTTCAAGCGGCTCGACGTCGACTTCATGCGCCGCACGACCCATGCGGAGCTGCTCCGCATGGGCATCGACCTGCGCGACGTGGACCAGCCCATCGGCACGCTGTCCGGCGGTGAGCGGCAGTGTGTCGCCATCGCCCGTGCCGTGTACTTCGGCGCGAAGGTGCTCGTGCTCGACGAGCCGACGGCGGCGCTCGGCGTGAAGCAGTCCGGGGTCGTCCTCAAGTACGTGGCGGCGGCGCGGGACGCGGGGCTCGGCGTGGTGCTCATCACGCACAATCCGCACCACGCCTATCTCGTCGGCGATCACTTCATCCTGCTCAAGCGCGGGGCGATGTTCGGGAGCCATGCGCGGGACGAGATCACGCTGGACGAGCTGACCCGGCAGATGGCCGGGGGCAGTGAGCTCGATGACCTCCGTCACGAACTGGAGCGGGCTCCGGGTCCGCGGCACCTCGGGGGACCGGACGCCGCGTAATCGCCGTGGGGCGGCCGGTTTCGATGGCGGCCGCGCCCCGGTGGGGCTTCTCGCGCAGTTCCCCGCGCCCCTGATGAGGCTGCGCCTCATCGGGGAGATGCCACCCGAAGGGTGTGCATCTCAGGGGCGCGGGGAACTGCGCGACCAGCCCCCACCGGCCCGCGGTCGCGACACGACGAGACGCCCCCCGAGCCATGGGCGTCCCGCGAAACGGAGTGCCCCCCGTGGCAGAATCGCGGCAATGAGTACCTACCGTGGCAGCGCCCGCGCGACCGTCCTGCGAACGGTCGGCACGAGGGAAAGACGCTCGCACCTGACCGCCCCCCGCGTCCCCACGGTCGGCATCGACATCGGCGGCACCAAGGTGATGGCCGGCGTCGTCGACGCCGACGGCACCATCCTGGAGACGCTGCGCACCGAGACCCCGGACAAGTCGAAGAGCCCGAAGGTCGTCGAGGACACCATCGTCGAGCTCGTCCTGGACCTGTCCGACCGCCACGACGTGCACGCCGTGGGCATCGGCGCCGCCGGCTGGGTCGACGCGGACCGCAACCGCGTCCTGTTCGCCCCGCACCTGTCCTGGCGCAACGAACCCCTGCGCGACCGCCTCTCCGGCCGCCTCTCGGTCCCCGTACTCGTCGACAACGACGCGAACACCGCCGCCTGGGCGGAATGGCGCTTCGGCGCCGGGCGCGGCGAGGACCACCTCGTCATGATCACGCTCGGTACGGGCATCGGCGGCGCGATCCTGGAGGACGGCCAGGTCAAGCGCGGCAAGTTCGGTGTCGCCGGTGAGTTCGGCCACATGCAGGTCGTGCCCGGCGGGCACCGCTGCCCGTGCGGCAACCGCGGCTGCTGGGAGCAGTACAGCTCGGGGAACGCGCTGGTCAGGGAGGCCCGCGAGCTCGCCGCCGCCGACTCCCCGGTCGCGTACAACATCATCGAGCGGGTCAAGGGCCACGTCCCGGACATCACGGGCCCGCTCATCACCGAGCTGGCCCGCGAGGGCGACGCCATGTGCGTCGAGCTGCTCCAGGACATCGGACAGTGGCTCGGCGTCGGCATCGCCAACCTCGCCGCGGCCCTCGACCCGTCCTGCTTCGTCATCGGCGGCGGTGTGTCCGCGGCCGACGACCTGCTGATCGGACCGGCCCGTGACGCGTTCAAGCGCCAGCTGACCGGCCGCGGCTACCGCCCCGAGGCCCGCATCGCCCGCGCCCAGCTCGGCCCCGAGGCCGGCATGGTCGGCGCCGCGGACCTGTCCCGGCTTGTCGCCCGCCGCTTCCGCCGCGCCAAGCGCCGCCGCGTGGAACGCTACGAGCGCTACGAGCGTTACTCCCAGGCCCGCACCGGCGCCGACCAGGACTGACCGGACAGCCGACCGAGACCGTAAGTGAAGTGACAGGAAACCCGCGCATGACCACGTCCCGCCCGTCCGCGGCCCCCGACGCGGAGCCGCCGCGCGAGGCGGAGGCCCGCGGCCATGTGATCCGCCGCCGCGCTCTCACTCTTCTCACCATCGTGCTGCTCATCGGCATCCCCGCCGGCTACCTGGTGATCTCGGCGAACCAGAGCCGGGACAGCGGCAAGGACAAGGAGGAGAAGTACTCGGCGACGGGCCTCACCATCGGCTGGCCGTCGAAGGTGCAGCGCCGCCTCTACCAGATACCCGTACCGGCCTACTCGCGGAACGTCGCGTACTACGAGACCAACAACTACAAGGTCAGCCGCCTGTACGCGCAGTTCCTCACGAGCAACACGGGCCTCGACAGCTTCCTGCGCAACGTCGGCTCCGACCCCTCGAAGCTGAAGCGGGACGACGAGGCGATCGGCGCGCGGGACCGGCACGTCGCCGGCTGGGACTTCACCGGCCCCGGCCCCTGGTACGGCCTCACGCACGACCGGAAGGACCCCGCGCCCACGCTCAGCGTCGTCGTGAACCGGTCCAACCCCGACCACCCGATGGTCTTCGTCGTCTCGACGACCCACCCCTGACCGCGCGCGGGTCCGGTGTGGGACGCCCCGGGATGGGCAGGTGCGCAGAAGTGGGCCCGCGACCGGACGTCGGCCCCGGGACCGAGGGGGACGCGTGGTGCCACCGCGACCGGCCGACAGCGCGCACTGGGAGGACGGGGGCGTCCTCGTCGTCGATGTCGCGGGTGAGCTCGACGCGGACCGGGCGGACCGGCTGTGCGAGCCGCTGCTGAGGATGGCGCGGATCGGCCAGCGGCACTTCGTCGTGGACCTCGCGGCCGTCGAGTCGGTGGCCGCCGACGGCGCCCTGCGCTTCGCCGAGGCCGCCCTGCGGATGGGAGCGGGCGGCGCCGTGCTCGCCGTCGTGGCCCGCACCACCGTGCGCCGCGCCCTCCTCGCCGCGGGCGCCGGACGCCTGACCGGCGGCCTGCACCCCACGCTCGCCGACGCCCTCGCCGCCTGCCGGTCACGGAACGCGGCAGGCCGCGGCCGGCCCACCCCGGACTCCGTGTGACCCGAGGCGGTCGCCCGGCGGCGCAGGGGGGAAAGGTGCGGTGACGCGTGCCGTGCTGACCGCCTCGCGGGGGCTCGTCGCGCCCGCCGAGCTGTCGGGGTCGCGCCGTCGACCGCCCTGCGGATGGCCGACCGGCTCGTCGCGGCCGGTCTCGCCGACCGCCGGCTCACCCCGGGCAACCGCCGCGAGACCATCCTCCGGCTCACCGACGAGGACCGGCGCACGGTCGAGGACGTCACCGCGCGCCGCCGCCAGGAGAGCGCGGCGACCGTCCAGCGCCCGGCCCCCGAGCGGCGCACCGCCCTCGTCGACGCGCCGACCGCCTTCGACGAGGCGGTCGGCGAGCCCCCGGCGCCGGTCGCCGACGACGGGGCCGCGACGCCGCCCCCGCTCGGCCGGGACGAGCCCGCCCGCCACCGGCTGAGCACGGGCCCGGCGCCCCGAACCATCGCCCCTCGCGGAGCGTCTCAGCACGTGGCCTCTACGATCGCCCGCGGGGGCCACGACGTCAGTCCAGGAGAGGAACCTTTCATGCGTGCTCGGAGTATCGGTGCGGCGGCGGTCACGGCGGTGGCCCTGGTGGCGGCCCGGGACCTCGTCCAGAAGAAGCACGCGCTGCTGAGGAACTTCCCGGTGATCGGGCACGCCCGGTACCTGCTGGAGACGATCGGCCCCGAGCTGCGGCAGTACGTCGTGACCTCCAACGAGGAGGAGCGCCCCTTCAGCCGCGACCAGCGCACCTGGATCTACGCGTCGGCGAAGGAGGAGAACAACTACTTCGGCTTCGGCACCGACGTCGACGTGGAGCACATCCAGGGGCACGCGTACGTGAAGCAGCGCACGTTCGCCGGGCCGCTGCCCGACCTGCACGACCCGCAGGCCCCGCTGCCCTCGGCCAAGGTCCTCGGCGGCCCGCGCGGGCGCGCCAAGGCCTTCCGCCCCGCCAGCGTCGTCAACATCTCCGCGATGAGCTTCGGCTCGCTCTCCGGCGCCGCCATCACCGCGCTCAACAAGGGCGCGGCGCTCGCCGGCACGATGCAGAACACGGGCGAGGGCGGCCTCTCGCCGTACCACCGCAACGGCGGCGACCTGATCCTCCAGATCGGCACCTCCTACTTCGGCTGCCGCGACGAGAACGGCATGTTCGACCTCGACAAGCTCAAGGAGGTCGTCGCGGGCGCCCCCGTCAAGGCGATCGAGATCAAGCTGTCGCAGGGCGCCAAGCCGGGCCTCGGCGGCATGCTGCCCGGCGCCAAGGTGACCCCCGAGATCGCGGCCATACGCGGTATCCCGGCCGGCAAGGACTGCGCGTCCCCGTCCCGGCACACCGCGTTCCACGACGTCGACTCGATGCTCGACTTCGTCGAACGGATCGCGGACGCGACCGGGCTGCCCGTCGGCATCAAGAGCGCGGTCGGTGAGATGGACTTCTGGCAGGAGCTCGCCACGCTGATGTCGCGCGGCGACCGCGGCGTCGACTTCGTGACGATCGACGGCGGCGAGGGCGGCACCGGCGCCGCCCCGCTCATCTTCACGGACTCGGTGTCCCTGCCCTTCCGCATGGGCTTCTCCCGCGTCTACAGCACCTTCGCCGAGCGTGGCCTGACCGACTCCGTCACGTTCATCGGCTCCGGCAAGCTCGGCCTGCCCGAGAACGCGGCCGTCGCCTTCGCCCTCGGCGTCGACATGATCAACGTGGGCCGCGAGGCGATGCTGTCCATCGGCTGCATCCAGGCCCAGAAGTGCCACACCGACAAGTGCCCCACCGGTATCGCCACCCAGGACCCCTGGCTGGTGCGCGGCGTCGACCCCGCCTCGAAGTCCACCCGGGCCGCCGTCTACCTGCGCACCCTGCGCAAGGAACTCCTGAAGGTCTCGGGCGCCGTCGGCGTCGCCCACCCGTCGCTCATCACCGCGAACGACATCGAGATCATGAACGGCGACTACGACGCCCGCACCCTCGCGAGCGTCTACGGATACAAGGACGGCTGGGGCGAACTCGGCGAGGACCTCGCCCGCGAGATCACCACGCTGCTCACCGGGCAGGAGAAGTAGGGCCGATGGACCTGGTGCTCGACCCGCCGCACGGCGTGGGCCCGCTGCGGCTCGGTGTGACGCTGGAGGAGGCCGTCGCGGCGGCGTCCCCGGAGTGGGGCGAGGCCGACGTGGTGCGCCGCCGAGGCGACAGTGCGCTCGCCGCCTGGACCCTCGACCACGTCGGCGTCCAGGCGCTCGCCGAGGACGGGGCCGCCGTGACGGCGGTCGAGCTGTGGTGGCCGGGGGAGGGCCGGCGCTCCACCACGCGTGTCCTGCTGGACGGTGACGAAGTGTTCACCACGCCCGCCCGCGACCTCTTCGCGCGCGCCGAAGCCCGTGGATGGCGGGTCGACACCTCGTCGCCCGCGTATCCGAAGATCCCTGGCGTGACCCTCGGCTTCACCCGGCAGACCTCCCAGAAGGTCCCGCGCGAGCGCGGCGGCCTGCCCCGCCATGTCACCTCGGTCCTGGTCGGCGCGGAGGACTACTACGCCTGACGGGGGACCCCTCCGGTCCTCGCGAGCGGCTCCCCGCGGTCAAGTGGCCCCGGGGGCCCTCGGGTTGACGTCCCTGTCTCGGGTGCGTTCGCGGCGCGCCGCTTCATCGGGCCTCTCCGCGGACGGGCCGTCAGCGATCGGCAGGGCGGCCGGGCGCTCGGGGGACGGTCCGTGCGCACTCGTGTCGCCGCTGATCGGGTTGTGCACGCGGCGCGCCGCAGAGCGCGTACGTCTTCTCACACGCCGTTAAATGCCAGCTCAGGACGGGTGGCTGGGCCGGACCCGCCCGAGGGCCGTCATCCGGCGCAAGGCCCCGGTGGGGTGATCCGGGTGGACGGCTCGAGTGGTGCGCGGGTCAGGTCTGGCCGACGGTGATCACGCCGGGGCTGGTCAACAGCTGACAAGGGGTCAGCGGCCTGGCCGCGGCGGAAGGAAATCCGACGATGCGTTCTGCCCGCATTCTCCTCGCCACCGCGACGGCCACGGCCGCGCTCGCCATCGCCGCGCCCGGCGCCTTCGCGGCCTCCGGAGGCGACTGGAACAACAACGACGACTCTTCCTACAGCAAGGAGCACGACAAGGACAGCGACCACGGCAAGCCGAGCGGCGGGATGCACACCGGTGGCGGTGCGCTGACGGCCGACAAGCCCGACGACTGGACGAAGGACAAGGAGAAGGGCGGCTCGGACTCCGGCGGCGACGAGCGCAAGGACTGGGGCGGCGAGGAGCACGGCAAGCCGAGCGGCGGGATGCACACCGGTGGTGGCGCGCTGACGGCCGACAAGCCCGACGACTGGACCAAGGACAAGGAGAAGTACGACCCGGAGACGTACAAGAACGACAGCGGCAACGACTCCTGGGGCGGCTCCGACCACGAGAAGCCGACCGGTGGCATGCACACCGGTGGCGGCGCGCTCGCGAGCCCGGGGGTCACGGCCGGTGGCCTGGCGGTCCTGGGTGTCGCCGCGGCCGGACTGTTCGCGATGCGCCGCAAGAGCGCGTCCGACGCGTCCTGACCGGTGCCTGTCATAGCGGCCGGGGCCGCCGCCTGAACCTCACGCGGCGGCCCGGCTGGCCCCTCCCGCATCTCCGCCTGTTCCCCCGCTCTTCCGTACTTCCTTTCTGCTCGTCCTTGAGGTGGTCTCTGATGGCAGCCCGGTCGCCTTCCCCCGCTGAAACCGATCCCGCGCCGCCCGGGCAGCGATCCCGTCCCGGCGTCTGGGTCGCCTGGGGCCTCGGCCTTCTCGTCCTCGCGACAAGCCTGTTCGGCGGGCACGACGAACCGCCCGGACCCTCGGTCACGACCGGTTCCTCGGCGACGCAGGCACCGCCCTCGGCGGCCCCGCGCGCCTCCGGAAAACACCTGCCGCGGGCCCGGCCTCAGCGGCTGCTCATCCCGAAGATCGGCGTCGACGCCCCCTTCACCGGCCTCTCCATCGGTCCCACGGGCCAGCTCGAACCCCCGCCCGCCGACGACACGAACCTGGTCGGCTGGCAGGCCGACGGAGTGTCACCGGGCGAGGTGGGCACGGCGATCATCGCCGGGCACGTCGACACGAAGACGTCTCCCGCGGTGTTCGCGGGCCTCAGCGACCTGGAGAAGGGCGACCGGTTCACCGTGAAGCGGTCCGACCGGCGGACCGCCTCCTTCGTGGTGGACAGCGTCGAGACCTTCGCGAAGGACGACTTCCCCGACAAGCGCGTGTACGCGGACACCCCGCAGGCCCAGGTCCGGCTGATCACCTGCGCGGGGGACTACGACCGCTCGGTGCGGGACTACACCGACAACCTCGTCGTCTTCGCCCACCTCGTCTGAGCCGGCCGCGCCCTCAGGTGCGGGCCAGGATCGCGGTCAGCACCTCCCGCAGCACCGACTCCGGCTCCGCCACCGGCCCTTCGGACCGCCACGCGACGAATCCGTCCGGGCGGACAAGCACCGCACCGCCCGCGCTGACGCCGTGCGCCTCGGCCCAGTCCGTGTCGGACGCGGGCGACAGCTCGGCCGCGGGGCCGGTGCCGATCCGGTACGCGTCGAGCGGTACGGACATCGCCTCTGCGAGGTGTCGCGCCGCGCGGTGCCAGTCGTCGCCGCCGTCCTCCGAGCTGAGGAGCACCAGCGACCGCTCGTACAGGTCGAGGGTGGAGATCCGGTCCCCGGCACGGTCCAGCCACAGGTGCGGGGCGCGACTCCCGGGCTCACCCGTCAGCCGTACGCCGTCGGGCACGACCGGCGCCGCCGGATCGGTGCCGAGGACCGCGCCGCGCGGATAGCGGTAGGCGAGCGCCACATTGAGAATCCCACCCTTCTTGCCACCGGGCCCGCCACCCTGGCCACCGGGTCCGCCACCCTGGCCACCGGGTCCGCCAGCCTGGTCACCGGGACCGCCACCGGGGCCGCCGACCCCACCGCCGGGGCGGCCGCTCGGGCCACCGACGCCACCGCCGGGGCCACCGGGCCCACCGCCGGGGCCACCGGGCCCACCGCCGAGACCACTGACCCCACCGCCGGGACCGGCCCCTGGGCCGCCGGGACCACCACCGAGGCCGCCGTTCGGGCCACCGACCTCAGCGCCTGGGCCGCCGCTCGGCCCGCCGGCCCCACCGCCGGGACCGGCTCCCGGACCACCGGGCCCTCCGGCGGGACCGCCACTCGGGCCACCGACCGCACCGCCGGGACCGCCCCCCGGGCCGCCGGGGCCGCCCGCTTCCGGGCCGGGGGTGTAGCCGGGGTGGCTGTGTTCGACCGAGCGGGTGGAGGCCCGGGCGCTTGTCGCCTCCGCCACGGGGCGGCGCTCCGCGTCGTAGGTCTCCAGCAGGCCGGGGCCGGCCCAGCCGCCCAGCACGGCGGCCAGTTTCCACGCCAGGTTGTGCGCGTCCTGGATGCCGGTGTTGGAGCCGAACGCCCCGGTGGGCGACATCTCGTGGGCCGAGTCACCGGCGAGGAACACCCGGCGCTCCCCGTACCGCTCGGCGACCCGCTCGGCGGCGTGCCACGCGGCCCGGCCGGTGATCTCCACGTCGAGGTCCGGCACCCCGACGGCCCGCCGGATGTGCGCGACGCACCGCTCGTCCGTGAACTCCTCCAGCGTCTCGCCGTGTTCGGGGTGCCAGGGCGCGTGGAAGACCCAGTGCTCACGGTTGTCGACGGGCAGCAGCGCGCCGTCCGCCTCCGGGTCGGTGAGGTAGCACACGATGAAGCGCCGGTCGCCCACGACATCGGCGAGGCCGCGCGAGGTGAACGTGACGCTCACGTTGTGGAACAGGTCGCCGGGTCCGCTCTGCCCGATGCCGAGATGCTCACGGACCGGGCTGCGCGGCCCGTCCGCCGCGACCAGGTAGTCCGCTCGGACCGTCGTGTGCTCGCCGGTGTCCCGCGCCTTGAGCCGCGCGGTCACACCTTCGGCGTCCTGCTCGAACGACATCAGCTCCGTGCCGTACCGCAGGTCGCCGCCCAGCTCCCGCGCGCTGTCGAGCAGCACCGGCTCCAGATCGTTCTGGCTGCACAGGCACCAGCCGCCCGGGCTGAAGCGGGCGAGCCCGCCACCGGGGTCGATCTCCTTGAACAGCCACTCGCCGGCGTCACCCACCAGCGTCGGGGTCTGCAGGATTCCGTGGTTGCCGGCCAGGACCGACGCGGCCTCCTCGATGCGCTCCCGCACCCCGGCAACCCGGAACAACTCCATCGTGCGCACGTTGTTGCCGCGCCCGCGCGGGTGGATCGACGTGCCCGAATGACGCTCGACGAGCAGATGCGGGACGCCCAGGCGCCCCAGGAACAGGGAGGTCGACAGGCCCACGAGGGAGCCGCCGACGATGAGTACGGGTGTGTGCTGCACGGCCTCGGGGGCCTCGTGCGGACGGGTCATGTGACTGCCTCCAGCGTCACCTGCGACATGAGTGAGGGATGTCGCCCACATTGCACGCCGCGCTGTACCACTTCGCGCGTCGGAAGCACCTGCCGGGCACCTAATTCACCCGACCGGACCGTGCGGTTCGCGCGACCTCCGGACCCGCGTCGACGATCGGCTCATGGCGACCGCGCTGTTTCGGACGCGACGGCCGCATCAGACCCTCGACGAGGAGTCGCATCAGACCCTCGGCCGGGCGTCGCACCAGACCCTCCACGACAAAGAGAGAGGCGTGCCGGTATGTCCATCTCAGGACGCATATCGCAGTCGGCGTTCGACGGCTCCAGGCTGCGGGTGATCCTCCTGCTCGACCTGTACGAAGGAGCCCAGCAGCAGTTCCTCGACGCGTACGAGCACATGCGCAACCAGGTCGCGTCGGTCCCCGGTCACCTCAGTGACCAGCTCTGCCAGTCGATCGAGAACCCCTCGCAGTGGCTCATCACCAGCGAGTGGGAGAGCGCCCCGCCGTTCCTCGCCTGGGTGAACAGCGAGGAGCACGTCGAGACCGTCCGCCCGATGCACAACTGCGTCCGGGACACCCGCTCGATGCGCTACAGCATCCTGCGCGAGACCACCCCCGCCGGGCCGACCACCCCCGAACCGGCGGCGGCGACCACGCAGGCGGTGGCCCGGGTCGGCGACGGCGCGGCGCGCCACGCCCTCACGTTCACCGTCAAGCCGGGCTCCGAGTCCAAGGTCGCGGAGATCCTCGCCGCGTACCGTTCGCCCCAGGCCCAGGTCGACGACACCACACGGCTGCGCCGCACCTCGCTGTTCATGCACGGCAACCGCGTCGTACGCGCCGTGGAGGTCGAGGGCGACCTCCTCGCGGCGCTGCGCCACGTCGCCCGCCAGCCGGAGATCCGGGCCGTCGAGGAGGCCGTCAACCCCTACCTGGAGCAGGACCGCGACCTGACCGACCCCGAGTCGGCGCGCGTCTTCTTCACCCGGGCCGCGCTCCCCGCCGTCCACCACGTCGTGTCCGACCGCCCGGCCCCCGAGGGCCTGAGCCGGCACGCGCTCCACTACCCGGCCAAGGAAGGCCGCGGCATGGACCTGGCCCGGCTGCTCGCCCACCAGGACGCGGCCGCGGCCGACGACCCGGCGAGCCCCGTGTACGCGTCGACGGTCTTCCAGCGCGACGACATCGTGGTGCGCCTCATCGACATCACGGGCGAGCTCGACGCCGACCCGGTGGCGTCCGTCGGACTCAAGGGCCTGGAGCAGGGCGGGGAGGCCGAGCGCCTCATCGACCTCGCCGCGATCGGTGTGGAGGGCTCCCTGCACACGGACCGCAACATCAACCGGCTCCTGTCGCACATCGACATGACGCCGGTCACCGACCGCAGCTCGGCCGGCTCCTGACGCACCGCCCGCCGGCGTCCGCGGGCCGGGCCCGCCACGCCACCACTCACCCGGAGGTATCACGCATGATCAAGCATCCACGCATCGTGGACCTGAGCGAGACCGAGCCCAACCGCCGGCGCGGAGGTGACCTGCGGGCCATGCTCACGCCCGCCACGGTCGGCTCCACCAGCGGCTTCATGGGCCTCGCCCTGATCCAGCCCGGAGAGCGCATCGGCGAGCACTACCACCCGTACTCCGAGGAGTTCGTGTACGTCGTGCAGGGCGCCCTCGAGGTGGACCTGGACGGCGAGACGCACGAGCTGCGGCCCGACCAGGGGCTGCTGATCCCGATCGACGTGCGGCACCGCTTCCGCAACGTCGGCGACGTGGAGGCCCGCATGGTCTTCCACCTCGGTCCGCTCGCCCCGGAGCCGCGCCTCGGCCACGTCGACACCGAGGAGCCCGAGCCAAGCGAGGTCATAAGGTGACCCGGCGGGTGGCGGTCACCGGCGTCGGCGTGGTGGCTCCCGGGGGAATCGGCGCCACGGCCTTCTGGGACCTGCTGTCCAACGGCCGGACGGCGACCCGCGGCATCACGCTGTTCGACCCGGCGGGCCTGCGCTCGCGGATCGCCGCCGAGTGCGACTGGGACCCGGACGCCCACGGCCTGCCCCTCGACGTGCGCGACCACACGGACCGGTACATCCAGTTCGCGGTCGCCGCCGCCGGCGAGGCCGTGCGCGACTGCGGACTCGACACCGGCCGCGAGGACCCCTGGCGGATCGGCGTCTCCCTCGGCAGCGCCATCGGCGGGACCACCCGCCTGGAGCACGACTACGTCCTCGTCAGCGAGCGCGGCAAGCGCTGGGACGTGGACCACCGCGCGGCCGAACCGAAACTCCATCTGGCCTTCGCGCCGAGCACGCTCGCCGCGGTCGTCGCCGAACAGTTCGGCGCCCAGGGCCCCGTACAGACCGTCTCCACCGGCTGCACCTCCGGACTCGACGCGGTGGGCTACGCCTTCCACACCGTCCAGGAGGGCCGGGCCGACGTCTGCATCGCCGGCGCCTCCGACTCCCCGGTGTCACCGATCACCATGGCGTGCTTCGACGCCATCAGGGCGACCTCGCCGAACAACGACGATCCCGAGCACGCCTCCAGACCCTTCGACGCGGACCGCAACGGCTTCGTCATGGGAGAGGGAGCGGCGGTTCTCGTCCTGGAGGAGGTCGAGCACGCCCGCGCGCGCGGCGCCCACGTGTACTGCGAGATCAGCGGCTACGCCACGTACGGCAACGCGTACCACATGACCGGACTGACCAGCGAGGGCCGGGAGATGGCCCGGGCGATCGACACCGCCCTCGGCCAGGCCCGGCTCGACCCCACGCTGATCGACTACGTCAACGCGCACGGCTCCGGCACCCGGCAGAACGACCGGCACGAGACGGCCGCGGTCAAGCTGTCCCTGGGCGCCCACGCCTACGACACCCCGATGAGCTCCATCAAATCCATGGTGGGCCACTCCCTGGGCGCGATCGGCGCGATCGAGGTGGCCGCCTGCGTCCTCGCGCTCCAGCACCAGGTGGTGCCGCCCACCGCGAACTACGAGACGCCCGACCCCGAGTGCGACCTGGACTACGTACCGCGCACCGCCCGCCCCCGGAAGCTGAGGAACGTGCTCTCCGTCGGCAGCGGATTCGGCGGTTTCCAGTCGGCGGTGCTCCTGGCCGGGCCAGGTGGGAGGGCACGATGAGCGGTCGACGCGCCCGGCGCGCGGTCATCACCGGCATCGGTGTGATCGCGCCCAACGGACTGCACGCGGACGCCTACCGGAAATCCGTCCGGGAAGGCCTGTTCGTCCTGGACCGGATCACCCGTGAGGGCTGCGAGAACCTGCCGCTGCGTGTCGGCGGCGAGGTCCGCAGCTTCGACGCCGAGAACCACATCGAGGAGCCGTTCCTGGTCCAGACGGACCGGTTCAGCCACTTCGCGATGGCGGCGGCGGCCCAGGCCCTCGACGACGCCGGCATCGGCCGCGGCGCACCCGAGGACCCGTACTCCATCGGCGTGTTCACCGCCGCGGGATCCGGCGGCGGCGAGTTCGGCCAGCGCGAGCTGCAGAAACTGTGGGGCCAGGGCTCCAAGTTCGTCGGCCCCTACCAGTCCATCGCCTGGTTCTACGCGGCCAGCACCGGCCAGATCTCCATCTGGAGCGGCTTCAAGGGACCGTGCGGAGTCGTCGCCAGCGACGAGGCCGGCGGCCTGGACGCGATCGCGCACGCCGCCCGCGCCGTGGGGCGCGGCACCGAGGCCCTCGTCGTCGGCGCCACCGAGGCCCCGCTCGCCCCGTACTCGATGGTGTGCCAGCTCGGCTACCCCGAGATCAGCACCGCCGAGGAACCCGAACGCGCCTATCTGCCCTTCACCACGGCGGCCCGGGGGTTCTCGCCCGCCGAGGGCGGCGCCGTCCTCGTCGTGGAGGAGGAGTCCCGCGCCCGCGAGCGCGAGGCGCCGGTGCGCGCCGTCGTCGCCGGGCACGCCGCCACCTTCACCGGCGCGTCCCGGTGGGAGCGCTCCAGAGAAGGCCTCGCCCACGCGATCCGGGGCGCCCTCGACGAGGCCGGCTGCGCCCCCGAGGAGATCGACGTCGTGTTCGCCGACGCGCTCGGCGTCCCGGAGGCGGACCGCGCCGAGGCGCTGGCCCTCGCCGACGCCCTGGGCGCCCACGGCACCCGCGTCCCCGTCACGGCGCCCAAGACCGGCATGGGGCGCGCCTACTGCGCGGCGTCCGTCCTGGACGTGACGGCGGCCGTGCACGCCCTGGAGCACGGCCTGATTCCCCCCACGCCCAACGTGTTCGACATCTGCCACGACCTGGATCTGGTGATGTCCCGCGCTCGCCCCGCCGAGCTGCGCACCGCCCTGGTCCTCAGCCGGGGACTCATGGGCTCCAACGCCGCGCTCGTAGTGCGCCGCGGCGACGAATCCGCCCGACAGCACCGGGCGGGAAGGAGAACACCCGCATGATCACCACCGAAGTCACCTACGAGGAACTGGCCGGCCTGATGAAGAAGGCGGCCGGTATCACCGTCGACCCGCAGGAGCTCGCGCAGGACCCCGACGCTCCCTTCGACGCCCGCGGCATCGACTCGCTCGGTCTGCTCGGCATCGTCGGCGAGATCGAGAACCGCTACGGCCGGTCCCTGCCTCCCGACTCGGAACGCTGCAAGACACCCCGCGCGTTCCTCGACCTCGTCAACAACGCCCTCAAGGCCGGAGCCTGACATGGCACACACCGAGAACAGCATCACCATCGACGCCCCCCTCGACCTCGTCTGGGAGATCACCAACGACATCGAGAACTGGCCGCGCCTCTTCAGCGAGTACGCGTCCCTCGACGTCCTCTCCCGCGACGGCGACACGACGACCTTCCGCCTGACCATGCACCCGGACGACAACGGGAAGGTCTGGAGCTGGGTCTCGGAGCGGACCGTGAACCGCGCCGAACGGACCGTGCGCGCCCGCCGCGTCGAGACCGGCCCCTTCGCCCACATGAACATCCGGTGGGACTACGCGCAGACCCCGGAGGGCACCCGCATGGACTGGGTGCAGGACTTCGCGATGAAGCCCGAGGCCCCCGTCGACGACTCGTGGATGACGGACAACATCAACCGGAACTCCGCCACGCAGATGGCCCTCATCCGCGACAAGATCGAGAAGGCCGCGCGGGAGCGGCAGAAGGCGCCCGCGACGCCGCGCTGACGGCACGGCGAGGAAGGAAACCCGATGCACCACTCCCTGATCGTCGCCCGCATGGCGCCCGGTTCGGCGCCCGCGATCTCCGACGTGTTCGCCGCCTCCGACCGCGGTGAACTCCCGCACCTCATCGGTGTCGACCGGCGCAGCCTGTTCCAGTTCGGCGACGTGTACCTGCACCTCATCGAGTCCGAGCAGGACCCCGCGCCCGCCATCGCGAAGGCGGCCGGGCACCCCGAGTTCCGCAGTGTCAGCGAGCAGCTCTCGGCGTACGTCAGCGCGTACGACCCGACGACCTGGCGCAGCCCCAAGGACGCCATGGCGCACTGCTTCTACCGCTGGGAGCGGGGCGCCCCGTCCTGACCGGGCGCCCGGGAACGACACGAGGCCGCCGGCCACCGCGTGGGACGCGGGGCCGGCGGCCTCGGTGCTGCGGGTCCGCTCAGGCGGGCACGGTGCACTCGAAGGCGTGCAGGTACGCGTTGACGGGGCGGATCTCACCGATGGCGAGTCCGGCGTCGGTCAGCCGCTCCACCATGCTCTGCCGGGTGTGCTTGGCGCCGCCGACGTTGAGGAGCAGCAGCAGGTCCATCGACGTCGTGAACTTCATCGACGGGGTGTCGTCGACGAGGTTCTCGATGACGACGACCCGGGCCCCGGGCCGGGCCGCCGCGCGGACGTTGGCCAGCGTCCTGCGGGTGCTCTCGTCGTCCCACTCCAGGATGTTCTTGATGATGTAGACGTCCGCCTCCACGGGGACGGCCTCGCGGCAGTCCCCGGGCACGATGCGCACCCGGGAGGCGAGGGCGCCGCCCTCGCGCAGCCGCGGGTCGGCGTTCTCGACGACGCCCGGCAGGTCGAGCAGGGTGCCGTGCATCCCGGGGTGCTTCTCCAGCAGGCTGGCCACCACGTGCCCCTGACCTCCGCCGATGTCCACGACCGAGGACACGTCCCGCAGGTCGAGGAGTTCGGCGACGTCCTGCGCCGACTGCCTGCTGGACGTCGTCATGGCCCGGTTGAACACGTGGGCCGACTCGGGGGCCTCGGTGTTGAGGTAGGTGAAGAACTCCCGGTCGTAGACGTCCTCGAAGACGTTCCGGCCGGAGCGCACCGCCTCGTCGAGCTTCGGCCACACGTTCCACGTCCACGGCTCGGTGCACCACAGGGCGATGTACCGCAGGCTGTGCGGGTCGTCCTCGCGCAGCAGCCGGGACATCTCCGTGTGCGCGAACGTGCCGTCCGGGCGCTCGGTGAAGACGCCCTGGCTGGACAGCGCGCGCAGCAGCCGGCGCAGGGTGCGCGGCTGGGTCTTCACCGCCGCCGCCAGTTCGTCCACGCTCAGAGGTGTGTCGTCGAGGGCGTCGGCGACACCCAGGCGGGCCGCGGCGCGGACGGCGGCGGCGCACGCAGCCCCGAACACGAGCTCCCGCAGCCGCATGGGTGGCGGGGGAGCGAGCTCAGGCGCGGGTGCCGGATCGACGGTCGTCATGGGGTGCCTCACTTCTGCCGGCGTGATGCGGCGCGTGACGGGGTTCGTGATGAGGGTGGGGACTTGTCCTGAGGGGCGGCACGGGTCAGCACAAGCCGCCGGGCCGGGAGGTCGCGCACGTGTTGTCGCGGAAGGTGTTGCCCGCGCCGTCGTCCTGCACGGCCAGGTCGGCCGCGCCGTTGCGCAGGACCACGTTGTCGCGGATCGCGTTGCGCTGGTTGAGGGCGTTCTTGAAGTTCTTGGCCAGCACGATGCCGCCCGACATGGGGGCCTCGCCCACGTTGTCCTCGACCCGGTTGCCCGCCACCAGCGAGTCCTCGACTCCGGTGAGGATGATCCCCGAACCCTGCAGATAGGGCAGCCGGGCGGTCTTCGGGCAGTACTTGTTGTTGGCGTGGACGTCGTTGGCCACCACGCGCAGGTCGCCGGGGCGGGGCGTGTTCTCGTCGCCGACGAGGAACATCGCGGTGCAGTTGCCGGTCGCCTCGTTGTGGTCGACCGTCAGGTTCCGCAGGCGCCGCACCGTGAGGCCGATCCGGTTGTCGCGGAGGCGGTTGTGGCTGATCACCGCCCTGCGGGTGTCCACGGCGCCCTCCTCGGCGGCGACCGTGTTGGCGACGAAGAGCCCGGCGTCGCCGTTGCCCGTCGCGGTGTTGCCGCGGAACGCTCCGCGCAGGGACCGCTCCTGGGCGAGGCCCCACTGGCCGTTCTTCTCCGATGTCACCTTCTCGACCCGGAGCCGGTCGGTCCCCGTCGCCCACAGCCCGGACTTGGCGAAGCCGCGCAGCGTCAGGGAACGGACGGTGACGTTCTTGACGGGGTCGGCCTCGGTGCCGGTCACGCAGACGCCGTTGCCGGCCTTCGCGCAGGCGCTGTCGCCGGCGGAGGCGGCGGGGACGAGGACGGTGGACCGGGCTCCGGAGCCCTGGAGGGTCACGCCGGACACGTCGACGTCGACGCTCTCGTGATAGGTGCCGGGGGCGAGGAGGACGACGTCCCCCGGCTTCGCTGAGTTCATTGCTTTCTGGATGGACTCGCCCGGTTTCACATGGTGCACCGTCGGGGCGGCGGCCGCCGGTGAGGCAGCCCCGAGGCCCGACGCGACGGTGGCCGCGGCACAGGCGAGACCCACAATCTGTCGTTTGGTCACATGGCGAAGCTATGAGCGGGTGTTCCGCCCTGCCACCGCTGTTCCCCCAGGCGGGCGCCGCCGCCTCGCGAGCCTGTCCCTGACGGCCGGACGGAAGGAGGTACGACGTATCGGGCGCGCTTCTCCGGCTTCTCAAGGCGATTCCGGGGCGAGCAGCCGCCGCAGCGCCGTCGGTGTGTGGCCGAGGTACTGGCGCATGGTCCGGCAGAGGTGGGCCTGGTCGGAGAAGTCCAGGTCGGCGGCGAGGGTCGCGAGGCTGTCCTCGCCCGCGTCCAGACGGTCGAGGGCCCGGCCGACACGGACCCGGTTGCGGTAGCGGGTCAGGGAGACGCCCATCTCGCGGGTGAAGGAGCGGCTCAGACGGTAGGGCGAGACGCCGAGGAGCTCCGCGAGCGGCAGCAGCCCCGCGGAGGCGGGGTGGGCCTCGCCGATCGCGTGCCGGGCCGCGGCGACGAGCGGCCCCTCGTCCCGGCCGGTGCGTACCCCGGCCGGGACGGCTCCGGCGACGGCCTGTCCGACGGCGGCGGCGAGCAGTCCGAGGAGTTCCTCGGTCACCGCGTGGTCCACGTCGCCGGTGCGGGCGGACGCGAGGACTCGGCGGTGGGCCGGGTCGACGCGGGCGTCCACGTACACGCTCTGCCGGACCGGGCGGGCGTCCTCACCGGCCGTGGCCCGCCACAGAGTGGGCGTCAGGCTGATCGAGGTGCACTCGTCGCCCCCGGCGGCCGGGTGCGCGAAACGCTCCTCCTCGCCCGGCACACCGAGATAGGCCGTCGTCGGGTCGACCTCGGCCGGGGCGCCGGCCACCTGCCGGCGGAACCGGCCGCGCCGCACGAGCACCACCCGGTAGTCCTCGCGCACCTCCGTCCGCGACCAGTGGGTGTGGTCGTCCCGGCAGCTCACCGCGGTGATGCGGAAGTCGGGCCGGTTGGCGAGAACCGTGGTGGTGAGCACCCTCCGACGCTACGCCGGGGGTCTGACATCGGCCCCGCCGCAAGGATCTTCAAGACCGGGACGGGACGTGGCGAGCAAGCTGGGCGGCGCCCCGATGGCGCCTGACACCTGACACCTCACCCGACAGGAGAAGAACACATGGCTCACCTCCACAAGGACTTCCTGATCGACAACAGCCCGGAGAACGTCTGGGAGGCCCTGCGGGACGTCGGAGCCGTGCACCGGCGCCTGGTGCCGGGCTTCGTCACGGACACCCGCATGGAGACGGACACCCGGATCGTGACCTTCGCGAACGGTGTCGTCGTGCACGAGTTGATCGTCGACATCGACGATGCGGCCCGCCGGGTGGCCTACGCGGTGGTGGGCGGCTCGATGGCACCGAAGCACCATCACGCCTCGATGCAGGTCCTCGCCGACACCGAGGGGCGCAGCCGGTTCGTCTGGACGATCGACGTGACGCCCGACGAACTCGCCGGACCGATCAGCGCGATGGCCGAGCAGGGCGCGCGCATCATGCAGGAGACGCTGAAGGCCACCGATCACGGGTGAAGACCGCGCGGCGCCGGTACGTGAAGCCCGATGTGGAGGATGTGCGGCCGGTGGCGAATGCGTGGGGAGGTTTGGTCAGTGGTGCGGCCCCCGCTCACGAGCAGGATGTGAGATGTGGGAGCGTGGGTGGGTGAGTGAAAAGAACGTCGAGACCCTGCAGTACCGCTTTGACGGGCCGGAAGACGGCCCGGTCCTGGTCATCGGGACCTCCCTCGGTGCTACATGGCATATGTGGGACCGTCAGATCCCCGAGCTGGTCAAGCAGTGGCGGGTGTTCCGCTTCGATCTTCCCGGACACGGCGGCGCCCCGGCGTACCCCGTCGACTCCGTCGGGGAGCTCGCCGACCGGCTGCTCGCCACGCTCGACGAGGTCGGGGTGCAGCGCTTCGGGTACGCGGGCTGCTCGCTGGGCGGCGCGATCGGCGCCGAACTGGCCCTGCGGAACCCGCAGCGCGTCGCGTCCCTCGCCCTGGTCGCGGCCTCGCCCCGCTTCGGCACCGCCGACGAGTTCCGCCAGCGCGGCGTCATCGTCCGCAGCAACGGCCTGGATCCCATCGCCCGTACGTCGCCCGAGCGCTGGTTCACCTCCGGCTTCGCCGCCGCCCAGCCCGCCATCACGGACTGGGCCGTGCAGATGGTCCGGACGACCGACCCGGGCTGCTACATCGCCGCGTGCGAGGCCCTCGCCGCGTTCGACATCCGCAGCGAGCTCGGCGCCATCGGCGTGCCCACGCTCGTCCTGGTCGGCTCGGAGGACCAGGTGACGGGGCCGGCGGAGGCCCGCACCCTCGTCGCCGGCATACCCGACGCCCGGCTCGCCGTCGTGCCCGGCGCCTCGCACCTGGCCCCGGTCGAGCAGCCCGCCGCCGTCACCGATCTCCTGGTTCGGCACTTCTCCACGGCCTGGCAGCCCGCCCAGGACACCGGCCAGCACGCCATCCCCGCGCCGCCGGTCAAGCCGGTCCTGGCCCCGCCCGTCCCGACGGGCCCCGTCGCCGAGATCGCCCCGGCCGCGGTCCAGCCCGAGGCGGCCGTCCGGCCCGACCCGCACGACACGGGCCTCAAGGTGCGCCGCGAGGTGCTCGGCGACGCGCACGTCGACGGGGCGCTGGCCGAGGCGGACGACTTCTCCGGCGAGTTCCAGGAGTTCATGACCCGCTACGCGTGGGGCGAGATCTGGGCCCGCCCGGGACTCGACCGCCGGATGCGCTCCTCGGTGACGCTCACCGCCCTTGTCGCGGGCGGCCACCTCGACGAGCTGGCCTTCCACACGCGCGCCGCCCTGCGCAACGGCCTGACCGCCGACGAGATCAAGGAGATCCTGATGCAGACGGCCGTCTACTGCGGCGTGCCCGCGGCGAACTCCGCGTTCAAGGTCGCCCAGCGTGTCATCCGCGAGGAGACCACACCGCAGGAATGACCGAGCAGGATGGGACCATGACGCTCACCTTCCAGAAGCTGTCCCACGCCTGCGTCCGCCTCGAGAAGGACGGACAGGTCCTCGTCGTCGACCCGGGCGGGTTCTCGGAGCAGGACGCGGCGGTCGGCGCCGACGCGATCCTCGTGACCCACGAGCACCCGGACCACTTCGACGAGGCACGGCTGCGCGCCGGGATGGAGGACCGCCCCGGCGCGCAGATCTGGACCCTGCGCTCGGTCGCGGAGAAGCTCTCCGGCGCGTTCCCCGGCCGCGTCCACACCGTCGGACACGGCGACACGTTCACCGCCGCCGGCTTCGACGTCCAGGTCCACGGCGAACTGCACGCCGTCATCCACCCCGACATCCCGCGCATCACGAACGTCGGCTACCTCCTCGACGGCGGCACGGTCTTCCACCCGGGGGACGCGCTCACCGTCCCCGATCAGCCGGTCGAGACGCTGATGCTCCCGGTCATGGCGCCCTGGAACAAGATCGCCGAGGTGATCGACTACGTGCGCGAGGTGAAGCCGAGCCGCGCCTACGACATCCACGACGCGCTCCTGACCGACCTGGCCCGCCCGATCTACGACAACCAGATCGGCGCGCTCGGCGGCACCCGGCACCTGCGCCTGACACCGGGCGACACCGTCCGGCTGTGACCCGGAGTCAGCGGGCGAGGAGCTCCAGCACCTCGTCCGTCGTGCCCAGCTCGGCGATCCGCGGGTAGATCTTGCCGAACGTGTGCGCGTGGGACGCGGCGTCGGTGTCGGTCGTCGCGTCCTCGACCACCAGCAGGTGGTAGCTGAGCTCGAAGGCCGAGCGCGCGGTGGACTCCACCCCGATCGACGTCGAGATGCCGCCGAGGACCAGCTGCGTGACCCCGCGCCGGCGCAGCTGGAGGTCGAGCTCCGTACCGGTGAAGGCGCCCCAGTGCCGCTTGGTGATCACGATGTCGTCGCCGAGCGGGCCCAGCTCGTCGGGGAACGCGGCGAACGCGGCCGGCGGGGCCTGGGTGAGGCCCGGCGTCGTGGCGCGGCTCACCGGCAGGTCGCCGCCGTCGGGCGACCAGGCGACCCGCACCCGGACCACCGGCAGGCCCCGGGCACGGAAGGCGTCGGCGAGCCGCGCCGCGTTCTTGAGCACCGTGTCCGCGGAGTGCGGGGCGGTCGGCAGGCCGAGGATGCCCTGCTGGAGGTCGATGAGGACGAGGGCGGGGCGCTCGTCCAGGGTTGGGGCGGGGAGGCTGCTGTCACTCATATTTCGACAGGCTACCTGTCGAAAAGGCCGTTGTCGTACCCGCCCGGTAGGTTGTGGGACATGCGCATCGCTACCTGGAACGTGAACTCGATCACCGCCCGCCTGCCCCGGCTCCTCGCCTGGCTCGAGAGCAGCGGCACGGACGTGCTGTGCATCCAGGAGACCAAGTGCTCGGCCGAGCAGTTCCCGACGGAGGAGCTGCGCGAGCTCGGCTACGAGTCGGCGGTCAACGCGAACGGGAGGTGGAACGGGGTGGCGCTGCTCTCCCGCGTCGGCCTCGAGGACGTCGTCAAGGGCGTGCCCGGCGACCCCGGCTACGACGGGGCCGAGGAGCCCCGCGCCGTCTCCGCGACCTGCGGCCCGGTCCGCGTCTGGTCGGTCTACGTGCCGAACGGGCGGGAGGTCGACCACCCGCACTACGCGTACAAGCTGCGCTGGTTCGAGGCGCTGAAGGCGGCGGTGGCCGGCGACGCGCAGGGCTCCCGCCCGTTCGCGGTGATGGGGGACTACAACGTGGCGCCGACCGACGACGACGTCTGGGACATCTCCGTCTTCGAGGGCGCGACGCATGTGACGCCGGCCGAGCGGGCCGCGCTCGCGTCGCTGCGGGAGGCGGGGCTCAGCGACGTCGTGCCGCGCCCTCTGAAGTACGACCACCCCTTCACGTACTGGGACTACCGCCAGCTCGGCTTCCCCAAGAACCGCGGCATGCGGATCGACCTCGTCTACGGGAACGCGCCGTTCGCGAAGGCGGTCTCCGACGCCTACGTCGACCGCGACGAACGTAAGGGCAAGGGGGCGTCGGATCACGCTCCCGTGGTGGTGGACCTCGACGTGTAGCGCGACCTGACCGCCGGTGGGGGCGGGCCGCGCAGTTCCCCGCGCCCCTGAAATGCAGACCCTTCGGGTCGCATTTCCCCGATGAGGCGCAGCCTCATCAGGGGCGCGGGGCTGTGCCCGATCAGCGACTCCGTCGCGGGGCGCGACGGGTGGGCCTCTGGGGCGCACGAAGTGTGCCTTCAGGGGCGCGGGGAACTGCGCGAGAAGCCCCACCGGACCCGCACCCGCCGACGAACCGGCGAAGCTACGGCGCGAGGACCCCCAGGTCGACCGATGAGCCCAGCGCAGCGAGCCCCGCATCGCCGGGATGCAGATGATCCCCGCTGTCGAACGCGGCCCGCATCCGGGCCGGCCGCTCCGGATCCCGCAGCACCGCATCGAAGTCCAGCACCGCGTCGAACCCCGAATCGGGCCCCCGCAGGAACCGGTTCACCTCGACCCGCCCCGCGTCGGCGGCGGCCGTGCACAGCGCCTCCCCCTCGCACGGAGTGATCGTCGCCCCGACCACCCGCAACCCCCGCGCCCGCGCCAGCGCGGCGACCTCGCGCAGCCCCGCCACGACCTGCTCCCCGCTCGCGCCCCACCGCAGGTCGTTGATCCCCTGGAAGACCACGACGGTCCGCGCCGAGGTCTGGGCGAACACGTCCCGGTCGATCCGGTGCAGCGCGCTCACTCCACCCGTGTCCACGGACACCCCGTCGCCCGGATACCGGTCCCCGACGACCTTGTTCGCCGAGATCCCCTGGTTCAGCACCCCGTAGCGCGGCACCTGCGACTGCCCGAGCAGCCGCCGGGCCAGCACGTTCGGCCAGCGCCTGTTCGCGTCCTGGGTCGACTTCACCCCGTCCGTGATCGAGTCCCCGAGCAGCACCACGGACCCGGGCCCGCCGCCCACGTCGACCCCGGTGAGCAGCGGCCAGTACGTGATCGTCGAGGTGAAGGCCGTAGCGGCGGCGTCCGTCGCGTGGTCCCCGGGCTCGCTCACGTACGACCGCTGGAGCGCCTGGCTGTGCACGGGCGCGCTGAGCACCGGGTCGGGCAGGTGGAAGCTGACGAGGAGGTCGGAGTCGGACGGCACGTCGAAGTCGACCGGATCGCTGAACGCCTGGGCACCGGCGGGCAGTTGTGTCCCCGAGGCGCCGCGGAAGGTGAGCGGGACGGGCGCCCCGCGCGTCGCGGCCCCGGCCTCCCGTACGGCCACCGACGCGCTCCCGATCCGTACGGGCGTCGACGCGAAGGTGTTGTCGAGCCGGATCCGGACCCGGGGGCCGCCCGTGCTGGTGTGCACGACGAGCCGCACCGTCCGGTCCGCCCACGGGCCGACCGTCGTGTACCCGGCGGTCGACGCGGCCCAGGTGCCCGTCCAGCCGTGCGTCGCCCGGCGCACGGAGACGTCGAAGACGTGCAGCGCGCGGCCGGCCTCGTCCGGCGCCCCGGGCAGGTCGACGGAGCTGATCGCACGGTCCGCGCGGACCGGCACCGTGACCACGTACAGCCGGGTCCGGTCGGGGACCTGCCCCTGCGGGGTGTTGCGGTGCGGGAGCGCGACGGACTTCGTGGCGAGCGGGCCGGTGCGCCAGTCCGGGGCGGTGAGCGTGTACCGGGAGCGGGAGCCGTCCGTGTAGCGGACGGTGCCGGTGCCGCTCGCGTCGCCACCGGTCCCGGCGACGAGGAAGGCGAGCGCGTTCCCGGTGCCCCGCAGCCGGACGCGCTGGCCGTCCGCCCGGACGTTGTCGGGGCCGTCGCCCGCCGTGCGCGGCCAGTGCAGTTCGGCGCCCTGGACACCGAGGCGCCGCCCGGGGGTCCAGCCCGCCGCCGTCAGGTCCTGGGCGGACAGCGAGCCGCCCGCGCCGTCGAAGTCCGCATCGGCCGGCTCGCGGTCGTCGCTGACGGCCCGATTCTCGAAGAGCCGCTCCAGGGGGAGCGGCTCGGGTCTGTGCGGGGCGGCAGCCTCGGCGGTCGTCGCGGGGGTGAGGCCCGCGCAGACCGCCAGTAGGACAGCTGTTCCCCAGGTGCGTCGGCGCACGGCCGGCTCCCTCCGTGGTGCGGCGGGCGTGACAGGTGTGCCATGAACGTAGGAAGGGGGCAGGGACGCGTCAATGAGGCGCGTAGGAAGCCGCCGTGAACGCACCGCGAACAGCGGGTCCGCGCGCCCTGTGGTGCCGGGGCCAGGGGGAATGCGAGGCTGGACGGTATGAAGATCCCGTTCGTGGACAATTGGCGCAAGAAGCACGAGCCCGTCCTCGCTGTCGCGGCGGCGGCGTCCGACGGCGGCGGGGCGGGTTCCGGTGGTGCGGGCGGCGGCGACGGACTCGCCGAACTGCTCTCGGAGTGCGAGCTGTTGCGCTCGCAGGCGGCTGCGGCGGGCATCGAACTCGACGACTCCGTACGGTCCTTGGAGAAGCTCGATCAACTCGTGCCGCGCTGGCGCGAGGACCCCGAGGTGCTGCCCTGGCTCGGCAACGACGCGGGCCTGTACCTCGGCACGGTCCTGGTGCGCCATGTCCCCGGCGCCGCCTGGCTGATCCGGCCGGACGGGCAGCCCGTCGTGCTCCTGGAATCGGGCCGGGAGATCGAGGTCGTCGAGGCGGGGCAGGAGTGGGCGGAGAGCGGCGCCCCGGAACTCTCCCAGTTCTACGCGGAGGCCGCCGAGTCCTGAGACGCGATGCCCTGAGCCGCAAATACGGTTAATGCCCATACGTGCGTGTCGTCGGTTAAGTCCCCTATGAGCGTGGATAGTTTGCGCAAACCGAGACAGCTGAGAGTGGGCAGGACTGGCATGGCCGTCGATCCTTTGATCGAGCTGCGTGACGTGAACAAGTACTACGGAGAGCTGCATGTCCTCCAGGACATCGACCTCACCGTCGGCAAGGGGGAGGTGGTCGTGGTCATCGGCCCTTCGGGGTCGGGCAAGTCGACGCTCTGCAGGACGATCAACCGGCTGGAGACGATCCAGTCGGGCACCATCAAGCTCGACGGCAAGCCGCTGCCCGAGGAGGGCAAGGCGCTCGCGCAACTGCGTGCCGAGGTCGGGATGGTCTTCCAGTCCTTCAATCTCTTCGCGCACAAGACCGTCCTCCAGAACGTCTCGCTGGCCCAGGTGAAGGTCAGGAAGCGCAAGAAGGAGGACGCCGACCAGCGCTCGCGCGAACTCCTCGACCGGGTCGGTCTCGCCGCCCACGCCGACAAGTTCCCCGCGCAGATGTCCGGCGGCCAGCAGCAACGCGTGGCCATCGCCCGCGCCCTCGCCATGGACCCCAAGGCCCTGCTCTTCGACGAGCCGACCTCGGCCCTCGACCCCGAGATGATCAACGAGGTCCTCGAGGTCATGCAGCAGCTGGCCCGTGACGGAATGACCATGGTCGTCGTCACCCACGAGATGGGCTTCGCGCGCACCGCCGCCGACCGCGTCGTGTTCATGGCCGACGGGAAGATCGTCGAGGACCGCGCCCCCGAGGACTTCTTCACGCATCCCGAGAGCGAGCGCGCCCGCGACTTCCTCTCCAAGATCCTCAAGCACTGACCGGGGGAGTGCAGCACCTCATGATCGTAAAGTCGCTCAGGCTGCTCACCGCCCTCGCGGTGGCCGCCCTGGCCGCCACCGCCTGCGGCAAGGAGGGCACACCGCCCGTCAAGGGCCCCTCCGCCGCCGAACTCCCCAAGTACCAAGTGGCACAGGGCTTCTCGCTGCCCGACTCCAAGACCTGGAAGAAGGCGAACAAGCGAGGCCACTTCGTCGTCGGCGCCAAGGAGGACCAGCCCTACCTCGGTGAGAAGAACCCCGCCAGCGGCGTCTACTCCGGCTTCGACATCGAGATCGCCAAGATGATCTCCGCCTCGCTAGGTCTGGACCCGAAGAAGATCTCCTTCAAGACGATCGCCTCCGCCAACCGCGAGACGGCCCTGCAGAACGGCCAGATCGACTACTACGTCGGCACGTACACCATCAACGACAACCGCAAGAAGCTCGTCGGCTTCGGCGGCCCGTACTACATGGCCGGCCAGAGCCTGCTCGTCCGGACCGGCGAGGACGACATCCACGGCCCCCAGGACCTCGACGGCAAGCGCGTCTGCTCGGCCGCCGGATCGACCCCCTACCAGCGGATCCAGGCCGACTACCCCAAGGCCGAACTCGTCGCCTACGACACCTACTCGGTCTGCGTCGACAACCTGCTGACCTACCAGGTCGACGCCGTGACCACCGACGACGCGATCCTGCTCGGCTACGCGGCCAAGGTGCCCGACGAGCTGAAGCTGGTCGGCAAGCCGTTCTCCGAGGAGCCGTACGGCATCGGCGTGCCCCGCTCCGACAACGCGCTGCGGTTCGCCGTCGACACCGCGCTCGCGCAGCGCGAGAAGGACGGCGACTGGAAGAAGGCGTACGACGCGACGCTCGGCCTGTCCGGCGTGCCCGCACCGAAACCGCCCGCCATCGACCGCTATCCGGCGAGCTGAGGACCCGCACCGTGAACGTACTGACCGAAAATTTCTCGACCTACTGGAAGGGCTTCCTCGGTACGGTCGAGCTCACCGTCTACGCCTCGATCCTCGCCCTCGTGCTGGGCTTCGTCATGGCGTCGTTCCGTGTCGCGCCCGTCGGCTCCTTCCGCGCCTTCGGCACCGCCTGGGTCACCGTCCTGCGCAACACCCCGCTGACCCTGCTGTTCTTCGCCGTCCTGCTCGGCCTGCCGCGCTTCGGGCTCGTGCTGCCCTTCACCGTCTTCGCCGTGCTCGCGCTGGGCTGCTACACCTCCGCGTTCATCTGCGAGGCGCTGCGCTCCGGCATCAACACCGTGCACAAGGGGCAGGGCGAGGCCGCCCGCAGCCTCGGCATGTCCTTCGGCCAGACGCTGACGCTGGTGATCCTGCCGCAGGCGTTCCGCTCGGTGATCGCGCCCGTCGGCTCCAACCTCATCGCCCTCGCCAAGAACTCGGCGATCGCGGGCGCCTTCAGCGTCACCGAACTGCTCGGCACCTACAAGACGCTCAGCGAGCTCGGGTTCAACATCATCTGGACCTTCGTCTGGATCGCGGTCGGCTACCTCATCATCACGCTCGCCATCAGCGCGGTGTTCAACCTCATGGAAAAGCGCTGGGGAGTCGCCCGATGAAAGCACTCGACCACGGTGCCACCGCCCTGTACGACATCCCGGGCCCCAACACCGAGCGCCGGCACAAGCTGTACGGGCTCCTGTCCACGGTGATCCTGCTCGCGCTCGTCGGCTGGATCCTCTACCTGCTCTTCGACACCGACCAGTTCACCAGCACCAAGTGGACTCCCTTCGAGTACAAGGGCATCCAGGAACTGCTGCTGCGCGGCCTCGGTAACACGCTCAAGGCCTTCGCCATCGCGGCCGTGCTGTCCCTGGCGCTCGGCACGATCCTCGCCGTGGGACGCCTGTCCGACCACCGGCCCGTACGATGGCTCGCCACCCTGTTCGTCGAGTTCTTCCGCGCGATGCCGGTCCTCGTGATGATCTTCTTCATCTACGTGGCCCTCAAGGCCGAGCCGCTGCCCGCGCTCGTCGCCGGACTGACCCTCTACAACGGCTCGGTGCTCGCCGAGGTCTTCCGCTCCGGCATCAACGCCGTGGAACGCGGCCAGCGCGAGGCCGCGTTCGCGCTCGGCATGCGCAAGACGCAGGTGATGGCGCAGGTCCTGGTGCCGCAGGCGGTGCGGGCCATGCTGCCCGCCATCATCAGCCAGCTCGTGGTCGCCCTGAAGGACACGTCGCTGGGGTATCTGATCACCTATGAGGAGTTTCTCCACGCCGGGAAGCTCATCGCGTCGAACCTCGACTACGATTTGCCCTTCATCCCCGTGGTGATGGTGATCTCGCCGATCTACATCGGGATGTGCATGTTGCTGTCGTGGTTCGCCCAGTGGGTGGCCAGGCGTCAGCGGCGCAATCCCAAGACCGAGGCCGCGGAGGTCGCCCCGGCCGAACCAGGGACGCTGCTGCCCGGAGTGCAGTAGCCACGGAGCGTCGGCCGTCCACGCCCGGCCGCAGCCGGAGATCACTCCTCGCGAGGAGAAGGTCAGCTGCGTGCGGGACGGACGGGCCGCCTGCTTGCCGAGGCCGAGCGGGCCCCTGCCGCATTCGTACGCGGCCGGGGTACCGCTCTTCCTTGGTCGCAGCCGCCTACTTGGCGCGGTGCGAATTGCGCGGAGTCGCGGAGGCCGGCAGCGGCTGCTGGGCCGCGCGCGTCACGTCGGAGACCAGCTCGACGACGTCCGGGCCGTACGCGCCCGAGTTCACGACCTTCAGGAGCAGGACGAACGAGCTGTTGCCGTGCTTGCGCGCGAGCCGCTCGTGATGCCGGGCCAGATACCGGGTCGCCGCCTGGTTGGTGATGGGCAGCTGCCCGCAGAACAGGAACACCGGCCGCGCCTCGCGCGACTCACCGGCCGTCAGCCGCGCCAGGATCACGTACTCGGTACGGCCCGGCTCGACCCGGTAGCGCTCGGAGCCGACCTGGAACGCGCCGCGGTCCGGACCCGGCTCGGGATCCGTGTTGACCCGGATCCCCGGCAGCAGGCTCACCATGTGCGCCGCCATCCGCCGGTTGGACGCCGGGCCCCCGACGCAGAACTCGGTGCGCTCCCCGAAGCCCTGCTGGGCCGTGTCGTGCGCCACGACCTGGGCGTGCGCGCCGCAGTCCTTGACGATCGCCGCCAGTTCGAGCAGCGCGAACACGTCGTGCCGCTTGACGGCCAGCTCGGGGCCGCCTGCGTCGCGGTTCACCACCAGCAGCGACTCCGCGTTGTCGGGCAGCCCGAAGAAGGCCTGCTTGCGGCGGAGCTTGCGTTTCCACAGATAGGTGCGGGCGAGCCAGCCCAGCGAGGCGCTGATGCCCGCTGCGATCAGGCCGAGGACGATGTTGCGCACGTCTTCAGTCATGGGGGCGCACTCTAGCCAACCGGCGTACCGGTGTTCGAGGGGGTCCTGACGGTGCCGGGAAGGCAAGTTACGCTGCGCAGACGGTTGTTGACTGGAGGTACTGATGAGGCGTTCAGTTGCACGGAATCTGTCCCTCTGCGCCCTTGCGGTGAGCATGGTGGCGGTCGGGGCGGCCGCGCCCCCTTCGTCCGCTTCCGGCGCCTCCCCGGGGACGCCGCAGAAGGTTCCGGTCGCCGTCGGGCACGGCGGCGCCGTGGCCAGTGTCGACGCCGACGCCTCCGCCGCAGGCATCGAGGTCCTCCGGAACGGGGGCAACGCGGTGGACGCCGCCGTCGCCACCGCCGCCGCGCTCGGCGTCACCGAGCCGTACTCGGCCGGTGTCGGCGGAGGCGGCTACTTCGTCTACTACGACGCCAAGACCCGGCAGGTGCACTCGATCGACGGCCGTGAGACCGCTCCGCTGAGCGCCGGCTCCGACCTGTTCCTGGAGAACGGCAAACCGCTCGGTTTCGCGGACGCGGTCACCAGCGGTCTGAGCGTCGGCACCCCCGGCACGCCCGCGACCTGGGCCTCCGCCCTGGACGCCTGGGGCAGCAAGGGACTCGGCACCGTCCTGAAGCCCGCCGAACGCCTCGCCCGGGACGGCTTCACCGTCGACGACACCTTCCGCTCCCAGACCGCCTCCAACGAGGCCCGCTTCCGGAACTTCCCGGACACCGCCCGGCTCTTCCTGCCCGGCGGACAGCTCCCGGTCGTCGGCTCGACCTTCCGCAACCCCGACCTCGCCCGCACCTACGCCCAGCTCGCCCGCGAGGGCGTCGGCGCGATCTACCACGGCGACATCGGCGCCGACGTCGTCAAGACCGTCGACGCGCCGCCCGTCGACCCGGCCTCCGGCTGGAACGCCCGCCCCGGCAAGCTGTCCGCCCAGGACCTGGACGCCTACGCCGCGAAGTTCCAGACCCCGACCAGGACCTCGTACCGGGGCCTCGGCGTCTACTCCATCGCGCCGTCGTCCTCCGGCGGCACCACCGTCGGCGAGGCGCTCAACATCCTGGAGCGCAGCGACCTCTCCAAAGCCTCCCAGGCCCGCTACCTGCACCGCTTCATCGAGGCCAGCCGCATCGCGTTCGCCGACCGCGGGCGCTGGGTCGGCGATCCGACCGCCGAGGACGTCCCCACGCGGCAACTGCTCTCCCAGCGCTTCGCCGACGCGCGCGGCTGCCTGATCAAGGACGACGCGGTGCTCACCAGCCCGCTCGCCCCCGGCGACCCCCGCCACCCGGGGACCTGCGGGAAGGCCGGCGACCGGGCCGCGCCGACGACCTACGAGGGTGAGAACACCACGCATCTGACCGTCGCCGACCGGTGGGGCAACGTCGTCGCCTACACCCTCACCATCGAGTCCACCGGCGGCAGCGGCATCACCGTGCCCGGCCGCGGCTTCCTGCTCAACAACGAGCTGACCGACTTCTCCTTCGCCCCGGCGAACCCCGCCGTCCACGACCCGAACCTGCCCGGCCCCGGCAAGCGACCGCGCTCCTCCATCGCGCCGACCATCGTCCTCGACCGGGCGAACAAGCCCGTCGTCGCCGTCGGTTCGCCCGGTGGAGCCACCATCATCACCACCGTGCTCCAGACCCTGACCGGCTTCCTCGACCGGGGCCTGCCGCTCGTCGACGCCATCGCCGCCCCGCGCGCCAGCCAGCGCAACGCCGCGCAGACCGAGCTCGAACCCGGCCTCTACGACAGCCCGCTGCGCGCGGAACTGGAGTCGATCGGCCACTCGTTCAAGCTCAACCCCGAGATCGGCGCCGCGACCGGTGTCCAGCGGCTGCCCGACGGGCGGTGGCTGGCCGCCGCCGAGAAGGTACGGCGCGGCGGCGGCTCGGCGATGGTCGTCGAGCCCGGCCACTGACACTCTGACCAGCCGGGGATCGGCCCACGGGATGCATTCCGTGGGCCGATGTCCGTGTCCCCCCGCGCTCGTACGCTCATCGGCATGAGCGAGACAACCGGATCCCGGGGGACCGCCGCCTGGTGCGGACTGGCCCTCTACCCGTTCGTGCTGACCGTCCCCCTGTTCGCCTCGCCGGACACGGTGCCGCTGCTGCGGGCCCTGGGCGTGGCCCTCGCCGCCGTGCTCCTGGTGGGCGTGGCCCGGAGGATGCCGCTGCTCGCGCTGGTCGTCGTCCTGCTCGGCACGCTCGTGGCGACCGGGCTGCAACCGAGCGGCGGACCGTACCACCCCTCCGGGCCGTTCGGTCCGGCCGTTCCCGTCGACACCTACGACGGGGGCCGGTCCGTGACCCTGCTCGCCTTCGCCGTGGCCGACATCGTGCTCGGCCTCCTCGTCGCCCGCAGGTCCACGCGCCAGTGGGTCACCGGGGTCGTGCTCAGCGTCCTCGCCCAGGCCGCGGGCATCGCCCTGTTCGCGCGGGGCGAGAGCCTCGCGGCGTTCACCACCATCGCGCTGCTCGCCCTGCTGGTCTCCTGCATGGTCGGCCTGTTCGTCCGCGAGCGCACCGAGCACGCCGCCGCGCTGCGCCGGCGCGCTGTCACCGAGGCCGTGACCGCCGAACGGCTGCGGATCGCCCGGGAGTTGCACGACATGGTCTCCCACGGCATCGGCGTCATCACCATCCAGTCCGGGGTCGCGGCCCGCGTCGTCGAGACCCGCCCCGCCGAGGCCCGTGCCGCGCTGGAGGCGATCGAGCAGACCAGCCGCGACACCCTGCGCGGCCTGCGCCGCACGCTCGTCGCCCTGCGCCGGGCCGATCCGGACGGGGACGCGCCGCTCACCCCCGGCGCCGGGCTCGCCGAACTCGACGTGCTCATCGCGCAGACCGCCGACGCCGGCGTCCGCGTCGACCTGTCCCGCACCGGCACCGAGCGCCCCCTGCCGCCCGACGTGGACCGCTCCGCGTACCGCATCGTGCAGGAGGCCCTCGCCAACGTCGTCCGGCACGCGGACGTCGCCGCCTGCCGGGTGGCTGTCGCCTACGAGGACGCCGAACTGTTCCTGGAGATCGTGGACGCGGGGCGGGGCGCCGGGGCACGATCGTCGGGCACGGGGTTCGGGATCACGGGGATGGAGGAGCGGGTGCGCCTGCTGCACGGGGAGTTCGGCGCGGGGCCGCGGCCGGAGGGCGGCTTCCGGGTGACGGCGCGGATACCGCTGCCCGAGGAGGAGGCCGCGTGACGGCGCGGGTCCGGGTGCTGCTCGTCGACGACCAGCCGCTCGTCCGCTCCGGACTGCGCACCCTCATCGGCGACACGGACGACCTGGAGGTCGTCGGCGAGGCGGGGGACGGGGCACAGGCCGTCGAGCGGACGGCGCGGCTCGCGCCAGACGTCGTCGTGATGGACATCAGGATGCCCGGCGTCGACGGCATCGAGGCGACCCGGCGCATCGTCGACTCCGGGCAGGGTGCGCGCGTCCTCGTCCTGACCACGTTCGACGAGGACGACTACGTGTACGGGGCGCTGCGGGCCGGCGCCGCCGGGTTCGCCGTGAAGGACATGCCGCTGGACGATCTCCTCGCGGCGATCCGGATCGTCGCCGCGGGGGACGCGCTCATCGCGCCCGGGGTCACCCGGCGCCTCATCGCCGACTTCGTGGGGCGCGGGGGGCCGGTCGCGGCGCGGTCGCAGCGGCCCGTCGAGGGCATCACGGAGCGCGAGCGCGAGGTCCTCACCCTGGTCGGGCTCGGCCGCTCCAACCAGGAGATCGCCGAGGAGCTCTTCATCAGCGTCGCCACCACCAAGTCCCATGTGGCCCGCCTCTTCACGAAGCTCGCCGCGCGCGACCGGGTCCAACTGGTCATCACCGCGTACGAGTTGGGTCTGGTCGCCCCGAGCCGCTGACCGGCTCCGCCGCGGGGAGCCGCCCACGCGCCTCCCCGTACCGGTGCGTCGGCCGGGCGCCCGGGTGCGGGGCGGGGCGCGGAGGTCCGGGGCGCGGCCTCGTACACCCGGCGGACGTACGCCCCCCGGTGTGTCGCCCCGCAGGTCCGTCACCCGCGCCCCGGGGACCGGAACGCTCCTTGGCGACACCCCCACGCCAAGGAGGTCACCGGTGGACCCCAGACCCGTCCTGCGCACCGGAGCCGTAACCGTCCTGCTCGCGGCGGCAGCGGCCTGCGCCGCCCCCGACCCGGGCCCCGAGAACGTCCCGAAGGTCACCGGCGCCGTCGGGACCCGGCCGGTGATCACCATCCCGGACCGGCCCGCCCCGGCGGCGGCCCGCCTGAAGGTGCTCCGCGCCGGTACGGGCCCGGCGGTGAAGAAGGGGCAGGTCGCCGTCACCGACGTCGAGATGCGCAGCTGGGAGGGGAAGCAGGAGCTGCTCAGCTCGTGGGGCCTGGCCCAGCCGACGACGGTCTCGTCCGCCGGCGAACGGTCCTGGGCCGAGGCGCTCGTGGGCCGCAGGGGCGGCAGCCGCGTCCTGATGGTCGCCCCGGCGGCGCGCGCCGCCGGACCGCGGAGCGCCGCGGCGGCGAGGGTCGCCCCCGACGACCACATGGTCCTGGTGTTCGACCTGATCGGCGGCTACGACCGCGACCAGCGGGTGCCGGTGGTGCACGGCAGCGGCGGGATGCCGGGCGCCGGGGAGGCCCGCGAGGCGAAGGCCGTCGTCGACTTCCCCGCGGGCGGGATGCCGAAGGTGGTCAGCTGGGGTGCGGGCCCGCCGGCGAAACTGCACGTGCGCACCCTCAGCGAGGGCCGCGGCCCGGTGCTCCAGGACCGTGACGTGGCTGTGCTGCAGTACGCGGGCTGGTCCTGGGGTGAAGGCCGCCCGTTCCGCTCGACGTACGGGGACAGCGGCCCGAGCGGCATGGTGCTCGCCCGGCCCGCGCTGCTGCCCGGTATGTACGAGGCGCTCAAGGGGATCCGGGTCGGCAGCCGGCTGCAGCTCGCGGTGCCCGCCCGCTACCGCCCCGACTTCCACCGCACCCCGGGCGGCCTGGAACAGCCGCCCGGGGTCCCGGTGCTCTACGTCGTGGACGTGCTCGACCGGCAGGACCGCTGACGCCCGTACGGACGTCGCACGAGGTCAGAGCGCGGTCAGGATGCGCGGGCCCGCGTCGGTGATCGCCACGGTGTGCTCGGCGTGCGCGGCGCGGGAGCCGTCGTTCGTGCGCAGGGTCCAGCCGTCGGGGTCCGCGTGGTAGTCGTCGGTGCCACCCGCGATCACCATCGGTTCGATGGCCAGGGCCATGCCCGCCCGCAGCCGCATGCCGCGCCCGGGCCGCCCCTCGTTCGGCACCCCCGGGTCCTCGTGCATGCGGCGCCCGATGCCGTGCCCGCCGAAGCCGTCCGGGACGCCGAACCCGGCGCTGCGGCAGACCGTGCCGATGGCGTGCGCGATGTCGCCGATGCGGTTCCCCACGACGGCCGCCGCGATCCCGGCGGCCAGGGCTCGCTCGGCGGTCTCGATCAGCCGGGTGTCCTCGGGCCGCGCGGTGCCCACGGTGAAGCTGATCGCCGAGTCGCCCACCCAGCCGCCGAGTTCGGCCCCGAAGTCGACCGAGACGAGATCGCCGTCGCGCAGCCGGGTGCCGTTCGGGACGCCGTGCACGATCGCGTCGTTGACGGAGACGCACAGGACGGCGGGGAAGGGAGTCGGGGCGAACGGCGGGCGGTAGCCCAGGAACGGGGAGGTCGCGCCGGCGTCGCGCAGCACGTCGTGCGCCACCTCGTCCAGTTCGAGGAGGGTGACGCCCGGTGCGGCGTGCTTGCGGGCGGCGGCCAGGGCCTGGGCGACGATGCGGCCCGCCTCGCGCATCGCGTCGATCTGCGGTTCGGTCTTCAGTTCCACCATGCCAATTACTATACCGGTATTTGAATCCGGTAAAGAAATTGAGCCTCGGCTAGACTGGGCGCATGGTCCGAACCCCCTTGACCCCCGAAGAGCGCGAGCGCGGCGAGCGGCTCGGCCGGCTGCTGCGCGAGGCGCGGCAGGGGCGCAGCATGACCGAGGTGGCCGCCGGCGCGGGCGTCTCGGTCGAGACGCTGCGCAAGATCGAGACGGGGCGCGCGCCGACCCCCGCCTTCTTCACGGTCGCGGCCCTCGCCCGCGAGCTCGGCCTCTCGATGGACGAGCTGATCGTGCACTGCGCGCTCCAGCCCGCCTGAGCCCCGGAGCCCTGTGTGATGAAACGCGGGATCACCCGCACGAGTGCCGAAACATGATCGTTCCAGCGGGTTGACGACGATGGTCTTGGCAAGCCCCCCGGGCGGGCTTACGTTCGTCCCTCTACGCCCCGTTCTACAGGCGTAGAGGTTCAACGCTGAGGAGCGGCTCATGGCCCACGTCGTTCGCGCCGCACTCGTCCAGGCCTCCTGGACGGGCGACACCGCATCCATGATCGCCAAGCACGAGGAGCACGCCCGCGAGGCGGCCCGCCGGGGAGCCCGGATCATCGGCTTCCAGGAGGTGTTCAACGCCCCGTACTTCTGCCAGGTCCAGGACCCCGAGCACCATCACTGGGCCGAGCCCGTGCCGGACGGCCCCACCGTCACCCGGATGCGTGAACTCGCCCGCGAGACCGGCCTGGTGATCGTCGCCCCCGTCTTCGAGGTCGAGCAGCCCGGCTTTTACTACAACACCGCGGCCGTGATCGACGCCGACGGCAGCTACCTCGGCAAGTACCGCAAGCATCACATCCCGCAGCTCCCCGGTTTCTGGGAGAAGTTCTACTTCCGGCCCGGCAACCTGGGCTGGCCCGTCTTCGACACCGCCGTCGGCCGGGTCGGTGTCTACATCTGCTACGACCGCCACTTCCCGGAAGGCTGGCGCCAGTTGGGGCTCAACGGGGCCCAGATCGTGTACAACCCGTCCGCGACCAGCCGCGGCCTCTCCTCCCACCTCTGGCGCCTCGAACAGCCCGCGGCGGCCGTCGCCAACGCGTACTACGTCGCCGCCATCAACCGCGTCGGCGTCGAGGAGTACGGCGACGACGACTTCTACGGCACCTCGTACTTCGTCGACCCGCGCGGGCAGCTCGTCGGCGACGCGGCCGACGACCGGGACGAGGAACTGCTCGTGCGCGACCTCGACCTCGACGTCATCGACGAGGTGCGGCAGCAGTGGGCCTTCTACCGCGACCGTCGCCCCGACGCCTACGACGGACTCGTCCAGCCCTGATTCCGTACGCAGGCCCCGTACGCAGGCACCCCGTACGCAGGCCCCGTGCGTACGCCCGACATCCGTTCAGCCGTGACCGACGAAGGGACTCCGCAGCCGTGATGACCCCTGACCTCCACGCACGCCACCGCGCGGTCCTGCCCGACTGGCTCGCCCTCTACTACGACCGGCCGATCGAGATCACCCACGGCGAGGGCCGCCAGGTGTGGGACGCCGACGGGAAGCAGTACCTCGACTTCTTCGGCGGCATCCTCACCACCATGACCGCGCACGCCCTGCCCGAGGTCACCAAGGCGGTCAGCGAGCAGGCGTCCCGGATCGTCCACTCCTCGACGCTCTACCTGAACCGGCCGATGGTCGAACTCGCCGAACGTGTCGCCAAGTTGTCGGCCATCCCCGACGCCCGCGTCTTCTTCACCACCTCCGGCACCGAGGCCAACGACACCGCGCTGCTGCTCGCCACCGCGTACCGCCGCTCGAACCAGATCCTGGCGATGCGCAACAGCTACCACGGCCGCTCCTTCTCCGCCGTCGGCATCACCGGCAACCGCGGCTGGTCGCCCACCAGCCTCTCGCCGCTCCAGACCCTGTACGTGCACGGCGGCGTCCGCACCCGCGGCCCCTACGCCCACCTGCCCGACGCCGAGTTCACCGAGGCCTGCGTCGCCGACCTGCGCGACATGCTCGGCCAGACCCGCGGGAACGTGGCGGCGCTCATCGCCGAGCCCATCCAGGGCGTCGGCGGCTTCACCTCCCCGCCCGACGGCCTGTACGCCCGCTTCCGCGAGGTCCTCGCCGAGCACGGCATCCTGTGGATCTCCGACGAGGTGCAGACCGGCTGGGGCCGCACCGGCGAGCACTTCTGGGGCTGGCAGGCGCACGCCGCGTCCGGCCCGCCCGATCTGCTCACCTTCGCCAAGGGCATCGGCAACGGCATGTCGATCGGCGGCGTCGTCGCCCGCGCCGAGGTCATGAACTGCCTCGACGCCAACTCCATCTCCACCTTCGGCGGCAGCCCCGTCACCATGGCCGCGGGCCTCGCCAACCTCTCGTACCTCCTGGAGCACGACCTCCAGGGCAACGCCCGCCGCGTCGGCGGCCTCCTCATCGAGCGGCTGCGGGCCATCGGCGCGAGCACCCCCTGCGTCCGCGAGGTGCGCGGCCGGGGCCTCATGATCGGCATCGAACTCGTCCGGCCCGGCACCGACGAGGCCGACCCCGACGCCGCCTCCGCCGTCCTGGAGGAGTGCCGCGAGCACGGGCTGCTCATCGGCAAGGGCGGCGGCCACAGCACCAGCGTCCTGCGCATCGCCCCGCCCCTCACCCTGACCGTCGCCGAGGCCGAACAGGGCGCGGCGATCCTCGAACGAGCCCTCCGGAACGTCTCGTAGCGGGCGCGGCGCCATGACCACCTCCCCGACCGCCCCCGAACACGCCCTGTCCGTCCGGCAGATACTCGCTCTGGAACGGGTCGCCGCGGGCGAGCCCGAGGTGGTCGCCGCCGCCGAGCACCTCGACCGGCCCGTGCGCTGGGTGCACGTCGCCGAGGCCGCCGACGTCGGCGTCATGCTCAGCGGCGGCGAGATGGTCCTCACCACCGGTGTGCTCCTCGCGGGCGGCGACCCGCACGGCCGCACCGCCTACATCGAGTCCCTGCACCGCGCCGAGGCCGCGGCCCTCGTCCTGGGCCTCGGCCGCGCCTTCCCCGCCCCGCCCCGCGACATGTGCCGGGCCGCCGAACGCTGCGGCCTGCCCATGGTCGTGCTCCACCGCCCCTTCCCGTTCGCCGAGCTCACCGAGGAGGTCCAGTCCCGGCTCGTGCGCCGCAAGTACGCCGCCGTCCGCCTCTCCGAGGGCATCCGCACCGCGCTGACCGCCCTCATCACGGCCGGCGCCCCGCTCCAGCGCCTCCTCGACGAGATCGCCGCGCACAGCGCCTGCCCCGTCGTCGTCACCAACCTCGCCCACCGCGTCCTCGCCACCGCCGGTGAACGGCCCGCCGTCGACGACGTCCTGCGCGACTGGGACCGCATCGCCCGGCAGCCCGGCGGCGTCGACGGCGAGGGCTGGCTGCGCGCCGAACTCGGCGGACGCGGCGAACGCTGGGGCTCCGTCGTGCTGTGCGGCTACCGCGGCGACGGCGCCTCGGGCCGGCTGCTCGCCGACCGCGCCGCCGAGTCCCTCGTCCTGCACCACCTGCTGTCCGGCACCGCCGTCAGCTGGGAGGAACAGTCCGCACGGCGCCTGCTCGACGACCTCGTCTCCGGCGCCGTGCCCGCCCGTCAACTCCTCCCGCGCGCCCGCGCGGCCGGCCTCCCCGTCAACCGGCGCACCTTCGTCCCGCTCGCCGTCCGCGACACCGACCCCGCCCGCCTCGACCGCGTCCTGCGCCTGCTCGGCCTGTCCGCGCTCGTCGCCGACCTCACCGAGCACGCCACCGCCGTCCTGCTCAGCCTCGCCCACGACCAGGACCCCGTACCGCTCGCCGCCCACTTCGCCGAACGGCTGCGCGCCGAGACCGGCGCCGCGCCCGTCGTCACCGCGGGACCCGCCGGGCCCGCCTGGGACGACGTCCCCGACGGCCTGCGCGAGGCCCTCCACGTCTGCGACGCCGTCGCCGGAGCGTCGCCCGGCCTGCCCGCCGTCGTGCGCCTCGGCGACGTACGGCTGCGCGGCCTGATGCGGATGCTGCGCGACGACCCGCGCGTGCAGTCCTTCGCCGAACGCGAGCTGGACGGGCTGCTGTACGCCGAGGAGGGCGAGGCGCTGCTCCCGGTCCTGCGCACCTACCTCGCCACCGGCCGCAACAAGTCCCGCACCGCCCAGCTCCACCACATGAGCCGGCCCGCCCTGTACCGCCGCATCGAGGCCATCGAGGCCCTGCTCCGCGTCGACCTCGACGACTTCGAGGAAGCGGCCTCCGTGCACATCGCGCTGCTCGCGCACGACGCGCAGACCGGGGCGTGACACGGTGCAACGGCGGCGGGCGGCGGACGTGACACGGTGCGACTCGGCCGGCGGCGGCGCGCTTCCTATCGTCCTTGGCACACCGTTCGTCCCCGCCGCCCTCCCCTCTGTCGTCTCTCGCAGGAGGTCCCGATGAGTTCCGTGATCCGCGCCGCGATCTTCCAGACCGCATGGACCGGCGACAAGGAATCCATGATCAAGGTGCATGAGCAGGCCGTGCGCGACGCGGCCGCCCAGGGCGCCCAAGTCCTCTGCTTCCAGGAGCTGTTCTACGGCCCGTACTTCTGCCAGGTGCAGGACCCGGCCTTCTACGCCTACGCCGAGGCCATCCCCGACGGACCGATCGTGCGCCGCTTCCAGGAGCTGGCCCGCGAGCACCGCATCGTCCTCGTCCTGCCCATGTACGAGGAGGAGCAGCCGGGCGTCCTCTACAACACGGCCGCCGTGATCGACGCCGACGGCAGCTACCTCGGCAAGTACCGCAAGACCCACCTCCCGCAGGTCAAGGGCTTCTGGGAGAAGTTCTACTTCCGGCCGGGCAACTCCGGCTGGCCCGTCTTCGACACCGCGGTCGGCAAGATCGGCGTCTACATCTGCTACGACCGGCACTTCCCCGAGGGCTGGCGCGCCCTCGGCCTCGAAGGCGCCCAGATCGTCTTCAACCCGTCCGCCACCAGCCGCGGCCTGTCGCGCTACCTGTGGCAGCTGGAGCAGCCGGCCGCCGCCGTCGCCAACGAGTACTTCGTCGGTGCCATCAACCGCGTCGGCGTCGAGGAGTACGGCGACAACGACTTCTACGGCACCTCCTACTTCGTCGACCCCGAGGGCCAGTTCGTCGGCGAGGTCGCCGACGACAAGGCGCCCGAACTCGTCGTCCGCGACCTCGACCTCGCCAAGCTGCACGAGGTCCGCGACCGCTGGCAGTTCTACCGCGACCGCGCCCCGCACGCGTACGAGCCGCTGACCCGCCCGTAGCACCACCCGACGTCCCTGGAGGAGAGCATGAGCGCCGTCCGTACCGTCGTCCGCGGCGGACTCGTCGTCACCGCCGCCGACGAGATGCACGCCGACGTCCTGATCGAGGACGGCCGCGTCGTCGCCCTCGCGGCCACCGGCAGTGACACCGCCGCGTCCTGGACGGACGCGCGCGTCATCGACGCGAGCCAGAAGTACGTCATCCCGGGCGGCGTCGACGGGCACACCCACATGGAGATGCCGTTCGGCGGCACGTACGCCTCCGACACCTTCGAGACGGGGACCCGCGCCGCCGCCTGGGGCGGCACCACCACCATCGTCGACTTCGCCATCCAGACCGTGGGCCACAGCCTGCGCGAGGGCCTCGACGCCTGGTACGCCAAGGCCGACGGCAACTGCGCGATCGACTACGGCTTCCACATGATCGTCTCCGACGTGAACGACGACACGCTCAAGGAGATGGACCTCCTCGTCAGCGAGGGCGTCACGTCCTTCAAGCAGTTCATGGCCTACCCGGGCGTCTTCTACTCCGACGACGGGCAGATCCTGCGCGCCATGCAGCGGGCCGGCGAGAACGGCGGCCTCATCATGATGCACGCCGAGAACGGCATCGCCATCGACGTCCTCGTCGAACAGGCCCTGGCCCGCGGCGAGACCGACCCCCGCCACCACGGCGAGGTCCGCAAGGCGCTCCTGGAGTCCGAGGCCACCCACCGCGCCATCAAGCTCGCCCAGGTCGCCGGCGCCCCCCTCTACGTCGTCCACGTCTCCGCGCAGGAGGCCGTCGCCGAACTCGCCCGGGCCCGCGACGAGGGCCTCCCGGTCTTCGGCGAGACCTGCCCCCAGTACCTGTTCCTGTCCACCGACAACCTCGCGGAGCCCGGCTTCGAGGGCGCCAAGTACGTGTGCTCGACGCCCCTGCGGCCCAAGGAGCACCAGGCGGCGCTCTGGCGCGGCCTGCGCACCAACGACCTCCAGGTCGTCTCCACCGACCACTGCCCCTTCTGCTTCACCGGACAGAAGGAACTGGGCCGCGGCGACTTCTCGAAGATCCCCAACGGCATGCCCGGCGTCGAGCACCGCATGGACCTCCTCCACCAGGCCGTCGTCGACGGGCACATCACCCGGCGCCGCTGGATCGAGATCGCCTGCGCCACCCCGGCCCGCATGTTCGGCCTCTACCCCAAGAAGGGCACCATCGCGCCCGGCGCCGACGCCGACCTCGTCATCTACGACCCGCACGCCGAGCAGACTCTCAGCGCCGCCACCCACCACATGAACGTCGACTACTCGGCGTACGAGGGCAAGCGGCTGACCGGACGTGTCGAGACCGTCCTCTCGCGCGGCGAACCCGTCATCACCGAGCGGGAGTTCACCGGGCGGGCCGGGCACGGCACGTACACCCCGCGCGGCACCTGCCAGTACCTGAACTGAAAGAACGAGGAACCGCACCATGGACTTCGGACTCGTCCTGCAGACCGACCCGCCGGCCTCCGCCGTCGTCGACCTGATGCGCCGCGCCGAGGACGTCGGATTCACGTACGGCTGGACCTTCGACTCGTGCGTGCTGTGGCAGGAGCCGTTCGTCATCTACAGCCGCATCCTCGCCGAGACCCGGCACCTGAAGGTCGGGACCATGGTCACCAACCCCGGGACCCGGACCTGGGAGGTCACGGCCTCCACGTTCGCCACCCTCAACGACATGTACGGCAACCGCACCGTGTGCGGCATCGGCCGCGGCGACTCCGCGATGCGCGTCGCCGGACGCAAGCCCAACACCCTCGCCCGGATCAGCGAGGCCATGAAGGTGATCCGGGCGCTCGGCCGCGGCGACGAGGCCGACCTCGGCGGCACCGTCGTGCACTTCCCCTGGGTCCGCGAGGGCGCCGAGGTGCCGGTGTGGATGGCCGCCTACGGGCCCAAGGCGCTGAAGATGGCGGGGGAGGAGGCCGACGGGTTCATCCTCCAGCTCGCCGACCTCTTCCTCACCGAGTGGATGGTCAAGGCCGTGCGCGACGCCGCCGCGGCGGCCGGACGCGACCCGTCGGAGGTGAAGATCTGCGTCGCGGCCCCCGCCTACGTCACCGAGGACGACTCGCCCGAGGCGCTCGCCCACGCCCGTGAACAGTGCCGCTGGTTCGGCGGCATGGTCGGCAACCACGTCGCCGACCTCGTCTCCCGCTACGGCGCCCACTCCGGCATGGTCCCCGACGCCCTCACCGACTACATCAAGGCCCGCGAGGGCTACGACTACTCCCACCACGGCCGCACCGACAACCCGGACACCGCGTTCGTCCCCGACGAGATCGTCGACAGCTTCTGCCTGATCGGCCCGCCGGCCGCGCACATCGAGAAGCTGAACGCGCTGCGCGCCCTCGGCGTCGACCAGTTCGCCGTGTACGCCATGCACGACGCGAAGGAGGCGGTGATCGATCTCTACGGCCGGGACGTGATCCCGGCGGTGAACGCGTGAACGGGCCGGCGCAGGCCCCGGTCCCCGACTTATCCCCGACTGCAACACCCGTACCAGGCACGGCAGTTCACGGCATCCCCACGGCCACCCCGTATCCCCGTCCTCCCAGGGCCCCGCCCACCCGCCGGGGCCCGCCAGTGAACGGACAGACTGCCCATGACCGATACCGTCCCGCCGGCTCCGCCGACCGCCCCCGCGGTCGACCTGACCGCCGACACCTACCCGGCCGGCAGCCGCTACGCCAACGACGACCTGCGGCCCGTCCCGCTCGCCGAACGCCGCTGGACCACGTACAACTTCGTGGCCCTGTGGATCGGCATGGCCCACTGCATCCCGTCCTGGACGCTGGCCTCCGGGCTCGTCGCGCTCGGCATGGACTGGAAGCAGGCGGTCCTCACGATCGCCCTCGCCAACGTCATCGTGCTCCTGCCGATGCTGCTCACCGGCCACGCCGGACCCAAGTACGGCATACCCTTCCCGGTCCTCGCCAGGGCCGGGTTCGGCATCCGCGGCGCCAACCTGCCCGCCATGGTGCGGGCGGCCGTCGCCTGCTGCTGGTTCGGCATCCAGACCTGGATCGGCGGCCAGGGCATCTTCGTCCTGCTCGGCAAGATCTTCGGCGGCTGGGCCGGCGCCTCGGAGGTCGGCGGTTACCCGTGGACCCTGTGGCTGTGCTTCGTCGTCTTCTGGGTGCTCGAACTCGCCATCATCTACCGGGGGATGGACACCCTGCGCCGCTTCGAGAACTGGGCGGCGCCCTTCGTCCTCGTCGGCGCCGTCGTCCTCCTCGTCTGGATCGCGAACAAGGCGGGCGGTTTCGGCCCGCTGCTCCACGAGCCGTCCAAGGTCGGCTGGGGCCCGGACTTCTGGAAGGTCTTCTTCCCCGGCCTCATGGGCATGATCGGCTTCTGGTCCACCCTGTCCCTGAACATCCCCGACTTCACCCGCTTCGGGAAAGGGCAGCGCGCCCAGGTCTGGGGCCAGACCCTCGGCCTGCCCACCACCATGACCCTGTTCGCCCTGATGTCCGTCCTCGTCACGGCCGGTTCGGAGAAGGTCTACGGCGCGGCGATCTGGGACCCGGTCGCGCTCGCCGGCAAGACCGACAACGTCTTCGGACTGCTCTTCGCCCTCATCACCGTCTTCGTCGCGACGATCTCCGTGAACATCGCGGCGAACGTCGTCTCCCCGGCCTACGACCTCGCCAACCTCGCGCCCAAGCTCATCAGCTTCCGCACCGGCGCGATCATCACCGGCGTCATCGGCGTCCTCGTCATGCCGTGGAAGCTCACCTCCACGCCCGAGCTGTACATCTTCACCTGGCTCGGCGTCGTCGGCGGCCTCCTCGGCACCGTCGCGGGCATCCTCATCGCCGACTACTGGATCATCCGCCGCACCGTCCTCCACCTCGCCGACCTGTACGTGGCCGGCGGCCGCTACTGGTACACCGGCGGCTGGAACTGGCGGGCCGTCGCCGCCTTCCTCATCGGCGGCGTCCTTGCGGTCGGCGGCTCCTACTCGACGCTGGACGCGAAGGGCCAGAAGGCCGGCCCGTTCCCGGTCGACGGCCTCATCCCGTTCCTGAAACCCCTGGCCGACTACGGCTGGGCGGTGGGCCTGACAGCGTCGCTGGTCGTGTACGTGGTGCTCATGGCGGGGCGGCGACTGGACCGTCCGGCCTGATCCGGCCCCGCTGCGTCGCTGCGTATCGCCGGGCTGTCGAAAAGCGCATACGCCCTCGCAACACCCCGCCCTCTCCAATAGAGGCATGAATCACGAGACGACTCTGAGCGTGCCGCCGCCCGGCCGGGTCCGCAGGTTTCTGGGGCCCGGCCTCGCGGTCGGTGTGCTCGTCACCGTGCTGGTCGTGCTGCGCGGGCCCCTGATGATGGCCGCCCCGGCGTGCGTGGCCGGGCGCTGGCAGGGCTGCCTCGGCACGTTCAACGGCGTGGTGCTCATGACGCTCGTACTGCTGCCGGTCGCCCTGCTCGTCGCGTGGGTGCTCGCGCGCGTGCGGCGTGCGGCCGGGGCGCCCGACGCGTGGCGGCTCTCGCTGGCCGAGGTGGGCATGGTCCACGGGACGCTGCCGTTCCTGTGGATGACCCTGATGCCGGGCGGCGAGGTCGGCGTCGCGCCGCCCCGGGTGAGCCTGGTGCCGCTGCGCGACCTCGTCACGATGGGGCCGCTCGGCATCGGCGGCAACCTCCTGGTCCTCGCCTCGATCGGCTTCTTCGCCCCGATGCGCTGGGCGGCCGTCGCGACCCTGCCGCGGATCCTCGCGCTCGGCGCGGGCTGCTCGGTCCTGATCGAGACCGCGCAGTACGTGTTCCGCCTCGACCGGGTGTCCTCCGTGGACGACGTCCTGGTCAACGCCGCGGGCGCGCTCCTCGCCGGACTCGCCTCCCGCCGCCTGTGGCGCACGCGGACCGGGCATACGGCGGCGATACGCGCCGCTGCTTAGGCTGCGGACATGCGCGTACTGATCGTGGAGGACGAGCCCTACCTCGCCGAGGCCGTCCGGGACGGGCTGCGTCTGGAGGCGATCGCCGCCGACCTCGCGGGCGACGGCGACACCGCCCTGGAACTGCTCGACGTCAACTCCTACGACGTCGCCGTCCTCGACCGTGACATCCCCGGCCCCTCCGGCGACGAGGTCGCCCGGCGCATCGTCGCCTCGGGCAGCGGCATCCCGATCCTCATGCTCACCGCCGCCGACCGCATCGACGACAAGGCCTCCGGTTTCGCGCTCGGCGCCGACGACTACCTCACCAAACCGTTCGAACTGCGCGAGCTGGTGCTGCGGCTGCGCGCGCTCGACCGCCGGCGCGCGCACTCCCGGCCGCCCGTCCGGGAGATCGCGGGACTGCGCGTCGACCCGTTCCGCCGCGAGGTCTTCCGCGACGGGCAGCATGTCGCGCTCACCCGCAAACAGTTCGCCGTCCTGGAAGTCCTCGTCACCGCCGAGGGAGGCGTCGTCAGCGCCGAGGAACTCCTGGAGCGGGCCTGGGACGAGCACGCCGACCCGCTGACCAACGCCGTACGCATCACCGTCTCCGCCCTGCGCAAGCGACTCGGCGCGCCCTGGGTCATCGCCACCGTGCCCGGCGTCGGCTACCGCATCGACACGGGCGGCATCGACACCGGCGGCACCGATGGCTAGAGGTTCAAGGCGCCCCGGGCTCAGTGCCCGGATGAAACTCACCCTCAGCTACGCCGGGTTCCTCGCCGTCGCGGGCGCCCTCCTGATGGCCGTCGTGTGGCTGTACCTGCTGCGCTACGTCCCGGACAAGGACAAGGGCCTGCTCGGGATCTCGCCCAACCGCTATCTCCTCGTCCGCATCTTCTTCCCCCGGGCCGCCGCGGCGATGGGCTGCCTGCTCGTCTTCGGCCTCGTCGGCGGCTGGCTCCTGGCCGGACGGATGCTCGCGCCGCTGACCAGGATCACCGACGCGGCCCGGACCGCCGGGACCGGATCGCTGTCCCACCGCATCCACATGGCAGGCCGCCAGGACGAGTTCCGCGAACTCGCCGACACCTTCGACGCCATGCTCGAACAACTCGAATCGCACGTCGCCGAACAGCAGCGGTTCGCCGCGAACGCCTCCCACGAACTGCGCACCCCGCTCGCCGTCACCCAGACCCTCCTCGACGTCGCCCGCCGCGACCCCACCCGGGACCGCGACGAGGTCCTCGCCCGCCTCCAGTCCGTCAACACCCGCGCCATCGACCTCACCGAGGCCCTCCTGCTGCTCAGCCGCAGCGACCGCGGCCACGTCACCCGCGAACGCGTCGACCTCTCCCTCGTCGCCGAGGAAGCCGTCGAGACCCTGCTCCCGCTCGCCGAACAGCGCGGGACCACCCTCGACGTCACCGGCACGGCGACCCGCACCGACGGCTCCCCGGAACTCCTGCTGAGGATGGTGACGAACCTCGTCCAGAACGCCGTCGTGCACAACCTCCCCACCGGCGGCACCGTGACCGTCCACACGACGCAGGACGGCGACACGAGCGTGCTGACGGTCGAGAACACGGGCCGCCCGATCGCCGCGGACCTGCTGCCCACCCTCACCGAACCCTTCCAGCGCGGCACCGAACGCGTCCGCACCGGCGAGCACCCCGGAGTCGGCCTCGGCCTGGCCATCGTGCACAGCGTCGTCCGCGCCCACGGCGGCACCCTCGACCTCACCGCGCGCCCGTCCGGCGGCCTCCTCGTCACGGTCCGGCTCCCGAGTCGGTCAGGAATCGAGAAGCCCCGACCCCACCTCCCCGCCTAGCGTGAAGCGCATGAACTCCCTCGCAGCCCTCACCCTCGAAGCGACCGACCCCGCGTCCGCCGCCACCTTCCTGACCAGCGCCTTCGGCCTCGACCCGGAACAGATCCGGGTCCGCGCGGCCGAGGCCCCCAGCGACGGATTCCGCGGCTTCACGCTGTCGCTGACCGTCGCCCAGCCCGCCGACGTCGACCGACTCTTCGACGCCGCCCTCGCCGCCGGCGCCACCGCGCTCAAGCCCGCCGCCAAGTCCTTCTGGGGCTACGGCGGCGTCGTCCAGGCCCCCGACGGAACCATCTGGAAGCTCGCCAGCTCCGCGAAGAAGAACACCGGGCCCGCCACCGGCGCGATCGACGACATCGTGCTCCTGCTCGGCGTCGAGGACGTCAAGGCCAGCAAGCAGTTCTACGTCGAGCAGGGCCTCTCGGTGGGCAAGAGCTTCGGCGGCAAGTACGTCGAGTTCACGACCGCGCCCGGCACCGTGAAGCTCGCCCTCTACAAGCGGTCCGCCCTCGCCAAGGACGCCGGAGTGCCCGCCGACGGCTCCGGCTCGCACCGGATCGTGCTCGGCGGCGCCTCCGGCCCGTTCACCGACCCCGACGGCTTCGCCTGGGAGACCGCCTCGCTCACCGCGGCCTCCTGAACCGGACGACCGGACGACCGGACGACCGGGCTGGCTCAGCCCTTGCCGGAGCCCAGCCCGGCGGCCGCGTCCCGCGCCGCCCGCACCGCGCCCCCGGTCATCGTGTCGGCCGAGGGCGCACCCTTGGACTCGAAGTCGCTGCCGTTGAAGGTGACCGTCACCAGGACGTTCCCCTTGCGCACCGCGACGACGGCCTCCCGGGTCTCCTGACCGTCCTTCTTCATCAGCTCGGTCGTCAGCCGGGCCTCGTCCCCGATGTCCTGCGCCTTCGCGCCGGAGCCCGCCCCGGCCGCGTCCCCGGCGGAGGCGAACAGCTGCTTCGCCAGGGCGTCGGAACTCTTCACCTCGAAGGTGACGTCCAGCCAGCGGTAGTCGTACCCCTTCAGCGCGCTCCACGAGCAGCCGCGCCGCACCTTCGCGTCCGTCGCCGACAGCTCCTTGCCCGCCGCCTTCGCCCCCGGCACCAGCGCCGCGACCGTCTTCGCGGACACGGTGCCGCACGGCGCGGGCGGCTCGGCGTACGTCTTGGCCGCCACCTCGGCACTGGGACTTTGCGGCGCGGAGGACTGCGGCGCCGCCTTGTGCTCGGTGTCGTCCGGCGTGGACATCGGGCCGGTGGAGTACGCCCAGCCCGCGCAGGCGAGCACGGCGACGGGCAGCAGCCGGACGGTCAGGGCGACCGGGAGCGGCAGAGAACGCACGGTGTACGTCCTTACATCGGGAGGTGGGGGAGGTCAGTCTCACACGAGTTGCCGCGCGGGTATACGCCCACTTCCGTCACACCCGCATCACACTGCGGCATCGTCCGCGGACAGCAGCGCCTCCACCGGCAGCGCCGACTCGATCCGGTCGACGGCGGCGAACGCGCCGTACGCGATCAGGTGCACCAGACAGTGGTCCGTGAAGGGCGGCACCTTCCACGCGGCCACGTCCTCGTCCGTGATCCGGTACGGGGCGAGCGCGGCGAGGATCGCGAGCCGTGCCCCCGGCCGGTCCCCGCGGTCGGGCAGCCCCGCCCAGCCGGCCGGCGGATGCGTGCCGTCCCACCGCGCGACGGTCTCCTGCACCAGCGCCAGGTCCCCGTCGTCGAGGAGCCCCGCGCCCATCGTCGCGGCGGTGCGCAGCGCGTCGTAGGCGGGTCCGACGGTGGTGCCGGCCGCCCACGCGGGACCCGCGCCCGGCGTGTCCAGGAGCGGGATCGAGGCGCCCGGCGCGTGCTCGGCGCGCACGACTTCCGTCATGCCCCGGCTCGCCAGGGACCGTACGGCCTGGAGCTTCGCGCCACCGCAGGGCAGCAGCCGGTCCTCGGTCAGCGCCGACACGATCCGGTTGATGAAGTGGAAGGACAGCGCGGTGCCCACGGACGACGCGAGGTCGGCGCGGGCGAACGGCGCCGGGGCCAGCAGCGGCGAGCCGGGGACGCGGGTGGCGCGGCCCCAGTCCAGCAGCCGGGCCGCCCGCTCGTCGCGCGGCCGCGCGTCCTGGACCACGGCCGTGCCGAGCTCGTGATCGCCGTTCGCGTGCAGCAGCACGGCGTGCGCGTCCACACAGAACGGGCAGCGGTTCGCCAGCGAGACGCCGGACGCGACCAGCTCCCGGTCGGTGCGCGAACCGCTGCCCGCGATGAGCGACTCGCGCATCAACGCCCAGGCGGGGGCGAGCAGTTCGGGCGCCGACGACAAGGCGACCAGCGGCACGGGGTGGGCGATGCCGAAGTCGGTGGCCGACTGCGCGTAGACGGCCGCGGTGGTGCCGGTGGCGGCCTTGGGGGCGGGCGGGACGGTGTAGCGGTACGGGCCGGGCATGACGGGCTCCTCGTCGGTTCGGTCGGTTCGCCGGGCAGGGTGCTCCGGACCCGCTCAGCCTCGCCCTCGCGCCCCGGCCCGCGCGTCGTGCGGCGGAGCCGAGCCGCGACTACTCCCGGGGGAGTAGACCGGCGGCCGGGACGGTCCCCACGGGGGAGTGGCCGGGACCGCCGGTCCGGCTAGCCTGCTCGTGGACGCCCGCAGCCGACCGTGAAAGGGGCGCCGTGGCCGCAGAGTCGAGGCACGAGAGGGCCGGTGCCGAGCGGCGGGCGGCCGGGGGACCGGTCCCGCCGGCCGGAGCCGCCCTCGCCCTGATCGTGGGCGCCGTCGTCGTGTCCGGCGCGGCCCTCACCCACGGCGCCACCCCCGTCGACTACGTCCTCATGGCCGGCTCCGCCGCCGCGCTCGCCGGGTACGCCCGCGCACCGCGCGCCGTGCTCCTGGCCGTCGCGGCCCTGACCTCGGTGTACGTGCTGCACGCCGCCCCGGGGCCGGTCGCCGCGCTGCCCGTGATCGGCGCCGTGCACACCGCGTCCCGCGCCGGACACCGGGGGCTCGGCGCGGCGGTCGCCGGGGCGTTCCTCACCCTCTACGTCGTCCGGGACGCGTTCGCGGGCGACGGCGCCGCGGGCCGGGGCATGCTGCTCGCCGGCTGGTTCGTGTGCGCGGTCGTCACCGGACTCGCCGACCGGAACTGGCAGCGGTACCTGCACCAGACCGAGCAGCGCGCCCTGGAGGCCGAACGCACCCGCGAGGAGGCCGCGCTGCGCCGGGCCGGTGAGGAACGGCTGCGCATCGCACGGGAGTTGCACGACTCCCTCACCCACAGCATCTCGATCGTCAAGCTGCAGGCAGGCGTCGCCGTGTACCTCGCCCGCAAGCGCGGCGAGGAGGTGCCGCAGGCGCTGCTCGCCATCCAGGAGGCGAGCGGCGAGGCGATGCGTGAACTGCGCGCGACGCTCGACGTGCTGCGCGCCGACGAGCCCACGGGCGGCCCCGCCCCTCTCGTCGAACGGGCCCGCTCGGCGGGCCTGTCGGTGGCGCTGCGCATCGAGGGCACCGAGCGCCCGCTGTCGGCGCCCGTGGAGCGCACCCTGTACCGGATCGTGCAGGAAGCCCTTACGAACGCGGCCCGGCACGCGGGCCGCGACGCGACCATCGAGGTCCGCATCGCCTACGGCACACAGGAGTTGAGCGTCGACGTCACCGACGACGGGGCCGCCGACCCGGCCCGGCCGCCCGTCGAGGGCACCGGCCTGACGGGCATGCGCGAGCGCGTCGAGGCGCTCCACGGCACGCTCGTCGCCGGGCCCCGGCCGGAGGGCGGCTTCGAGGTGCGGGCCCGGCTGCCGCTCGCCCCGGGCCCGGTCGAGCCGCCGGCGCCCCGCGCGCCGGAGGTGGCGCCCGACCCCGTACGGGCGGCGGGGGCCGACCGGTGATCCGGGTGGTGCTCGTCGACGACCAGGCACTGATGCGGGCCGGCTTCCGGGCCCTGCTCGACGCCGAGGACGGGATCACGGTGGCGGGGGAGGCCGGGGACGGGGAGAGCGGCGTGGAGCTGGTCCGGCGCGTCATGCCCGACGTCGTCCTCATGGACGTGCAGATGCCCGGCGCCGGAGGCATCGAGGCGACCCGCCGCATCGCCGGGGACCCGGCCCTCGCCGACGTCCGCGTCGTCATGCTCACCAACTACGGATTCGACGCCTACGTCTTCGACGCGCTGCGCGCCGGTGCCTCGGGCTTCCTGCTCAAGGACAGCGAGCCGGAGGACCTGCTGGCCGGGATCGGTGTCGTGGCGCGCGGCGACGCCCTCCTGTCGCCGTCCGTCACCCGCCGGCTCATCGGCGAGTTCGTCGCCCGGCCGCCGGACCGCGCGACCGCGCCCGGCCTGGAGGGCCTCACCCCGCGCGAGCGCGAGGTCACCGCGCTCGCCGCGCGTGGCCTCACCAACGAGGAGATCGCCGCGCACATGGTGATCAGCCCGTTCACGGCCAAGACCCACATCAGCCGCGCCATGACCAAACTCGGCGCCCGCGACCGCGCCCAACTCGTCGTGTTCGCCTATGAGTCGGGCCTCGTCACCGCCCGGACCCGGGATGCCGGCAGCGCTCCGTAGGATCACCGCATGACGACCCGACGCCTCGCCTCGCTCGCCGCGACAGGGCTGCTCCTGGCCGGCTGCGACAGCGCCGAACGCCCCGACACCATCGAGGTGGCGCCGAGCACCCGCCCCTGCCCCGACTCCGGCATCCGGCTGACCACGGGGCGCACCGAGGCAGCCTCGGGCCTGCGCACCCTGAGCGTCACCCTCACCAACTGCGGCCGGTCCACCGTCGAACTGAACGGCTACCCGCGCCTGACCCTGCTCGACGCCGACCGCGAGCCCGTCGAGCACGTCACCGTCCTCGAAGGCACCGACGAGATCACCACCGGCATCCGCGACGACGGCCCGCACCGCATCACCGTGCGCCCCCGCGCCGGCGCCGTCACCACGTTCGTCTGGCGCACCACCTACGACGACCTGACCCGGCCCCCCGTCACCGCCCCCCACGTCAGGATCGACCCCGGCCTCGGCCGCGGCACGACCACGCTCACCCCGTACGCGCCCGTCGACCTCGGCAGCACCGGGAAGCTCGGCACCACGGCCTGGCGCAGCGGGTGACACCCCCGCCCTGACGCACACCCGGGACCGGGCCCGCTAGGATCCGCAGAAATCGGTGCGGACACGGACGGCTGGTCCGCCGAGGTGGTTGGGGGTGGTCGGCATGACGGCAGGACGAGTGGTGCGCTTCGACGGACAGCGCGGGTACGGGTTCATCGCGCCGGACGACGGCGGCGAGGACGTCTTCCTGCATGTGAACGATCTCCTCATCCCCGAGTCGTATCTGCGCACCGGCCTGAAGGTCGAGTTCGAGATCGAGGACGGCGACCGCGGCCCCAAGGCCTCCTCCGTGCGCCTCGCCGAGGGCGCGACCGCCCCGGCCCCGGGCCGCCACACGGCCGCCGAGGGCGACGACGTCCTGTGCGACGTGCTGCGCGTCGACGAGTTCACCAACGAGATCACCGAGCTGCTGCTGCGCGCGGCCCCCTCCCTCACCGGCGAGCAGATCCTCGCCGTGCGCCGCGAACTGGTGCAGAACGGCCGCAAGCACGGCTGGGTCGACAGCTGACCGAAGGCTCCGCCGGCACCGTGCCCGGCCGGCGCTGCGAGGTGGACCGGGATGCGGACACATCCCTTGTCGCGCACGGGGAACGAGCCGTACGTTCCGCTTGTTCGCCGCACGCCGCCGCGCAGCACGAGGAGCCTTCTTGTTCACGACCCGGCCGACTCTGCAGGGCACCTTCGGCATGGAGGTCCCGGGGTCGGGTCGCTGACCTCGGCTTTTGTTGTCCATTGCGGCCCTCACCTGCGGTGATGCTTCTTTCAGCGTCTTTCGGTGCTGTACCGGCTTATGCCACCGGAACTCCCCAGAGCCTCCCCCAGCGGCGAGAAAACTCCCCAGCTGCTCCCCATGCGGAGCAGCTGGGGAGCGCTATTGGAAGGCCACTCACCTGGGGCCTCGGGTTGGTCGGGACGGAGGTGAAGCAAAGTTCGTGGGCCGTGGCAGAGACCGATGCGGGGGCGCACCTGTAGTAGAGGACTCCTCTAGGTGGGTGAGGGGGGGGCGGGGGACGAGATGGGCGCCATGAGGCGGGGCCACCTCCCTGCACTGGCACCTGGGGGGCCTAGGTTCTGTCCGGCGGATCATATGACCTTCCGAGTGGTCGCTCGTTGGTCCCGTCATGGGTCGGGGGGATCTGACGAATCGCGAGTCGGGGGGATCTGACGAATCGCGAGTGGTCGTTACTGGAACCGCACCTGCCACCTCTGGGTGGCCGGGGCGGTCGGTGGAACGACCACCGCACCGTGGTCAATGGGATCCTGTTCCGGATCCGAACCGGTGTCCCGTGGCGTGACCCCATCAGCCTGCGGGGCGATCGCCACGGGAGCGTCCGTGGCCGTCGGCTGCAAGGCGAGACCGCCCGCCGCCGCGGCTGCTTCGACTGTCTCCTTGATCGCGCGCGAGTTGAAGGTCACGCCGAGGTTCAGTTCTTTGGCCATCTTCACGTGCGCTTGGGCCGCGGTTTCCACAGGTAGCACGGAAGACGGCGGGTTCGAGGAGTGGCGGGGCACACTCATCTGTGAGAGCACGAAGGTCGCCTGGGACATCTTCGACGAGAACGCGGAGACACTCCTGCTGATCGGCGGCACTACGGGCGCCTTCATCGCGGGCACGTTCAACGCCGACACCAACGGTCTCGGGATCCAGGGAAGCGGGCCAGCCCCCTTCGGAGGTTCGGGCGGCGGCGGTCAGTGACCTCGTCGCCCCAGCTGCCGTTACGGGACATGGACATGGACCTGAACGACGACACGACCGCCGAAGACCCGCCGTCCGAGCTGCTCCCCGTGCTCACCCTCGACAACGTCCACGAGCTGATGAACCTGCTCGCCGACGTACGCGACGGGCGCCAGTCAGACCCAGAGGTCGCACGGTGGCTGCTGGGGAACCTCGCCGCCCGGGTGCGTTCGCGGGAATGACGGCACCAAGACTCCGTTCAGATGCCGCGCGTTCGCCGCTCCTCCGGCATTTCCTTCAGTATCTCGCCCATCATCTGATCCCCCTCGTAGCTCGCCCAACCGGCCTCCTCCACCAAGCTCCGGTACCGGGTGAAGTCGATGCCTGGGTACTTGTCCATGAGCAGACGGAGCCGGGCCACGGTCAACTGGATCTTTCGCGCCGCTTGCATGCATGCATGCACCATCTCTCGGACGTGATCGTCCGGGGAGGGATAGCTTCCTGGGATGCCCAGATCGATGTGCGCGCATCCGCCACCGGTGTACACGGCGTCGATCTGCAGCGCGTGAAAAGAGCACCCAGACCTGTTTCTGTTCAGGGAGTCGAGGACCTTGAGGTGCTCATCGCGGAACTCTGTGCCGATCCATACGGCATGGCTGGCATCAACTTCGGCCGCGCAGCTGATGAGCCTTCCGAGATGGTCGGCGTCGGTGCGCTCCAACTGGTTCTCGATGACAACGTATCGGGGTCGGTCATCCACCTGAGTCTGCGCGAGCACGTCGATGCGGTACCCACCAAGCTTCTGTTCGGTTCCGACTAGCCGCAGAGGCGCGGTCATCCAAGTTGCCGCGGCCACACGGTCCAGGTTCTGGGCCACCCACGGCGTGAAATCGGCGGCCTCATGCGCGAAGTACTCGCGTATGTCGCCCACTGGCTTGAGGAAGACTCGACGTAGTTCGTCAGCATCATCAGGTTCATCTGCGTCGACGATGCCCAGAGCGGTTGATTCTGGCTCTGCTGTTGCCGCGTGGAGGTAGTCATTGGCCTCGAACTCGTCGTAGGCAGCGGCGAAGGCGCTGCCGAAGGTGGCCCAGTCGATGGCGGGGGTTTTCACAGTCACGAGGCGGAACCGTACAGTCCGCCTCTGACATTCACCCTGGTCAGGCCGCCTCGTAGTGGTGCGCCCTGCCGCCCTTCCACTTCACCCAGGCCGGGTCGTCGAGCAGCGCCTCTGCGTCCTCGAGTCCGGCCCGGCGCAGGAACTCCACGACGTCTGCGTCGGAGTGGGCGAGGCCGAGGATCTGTCCGCGCGCGGTGACGCGCCGGCCGCCCGTGCCGAGCGGCGGGTGCACGACGATCGGGGCGCTCGCCATACCTCCATTGGTGCACACGTCACCGATGCGTGCGAGCGGAGCCACCGCACATCCACCATCGACCCGCCCGCACGGCCGGGACGTCAGCCCCCGCGCGGGTGGCCCCTAGAAGGTGGCGCGGGTGCAGCCCTCGGCCGCGATCCGCGAGTCGATACGGTCTTGCAGCATCTCGAAAATGCAGGTGTCGATGTCTCCGGTAGCGCCGGCGTCGCACGCACCCGTCACCACTTCAGGGTTCGCCCACGGGAACCTCTCCAACACGTGGCTGACGCAGTCCTCCGGGGTGGCGCTGGCAGCGGGTGCTGTGATTACGGCACCGCCGAGGACGAGGGCGAGACCGCCGAGAGTGGCGGCGAGACGCTTGAGCATGGGTGTTCCTCTCGGGTAGCAGCGCGCGCCGTGCCTTCCTGGCGGGTCTGCCAGGCAAGATCACAGCGGGTGTCCACGGACCGTACGGGCGGCGCCCTGTCGGCTGGTGCCGCCGCCACGCGCCCCCACTCGGCTGGCAGACACGTATTCACCCTGAAACGATCATGCGTTGCCTGAAAAATCGAACACGTGCTCTAGTGGAGGAGTAGGGACCGCCACGACCTGGGGGTAACCATGTCCCGCACCACCGACTCCCTACCCGCCGAGCAGCGGCAGGACGGCATCGAGCGCGCCCACCGCGCCTGGGTCGTCGAGCGGGGCGAGGCGCCGACCGTGCGAGAACTGGCCGACGTGGTGGGCGTTACGCCGTCGACGATCAGCTTGCACCTCCGGCGGATGCGGGCCCGCGGCCTCGACCTGCCGACCCGCGGGCACCGGCCGAGCGCGTACTGCCGGCACTGCGGCGGCGAGCTGTGACCACGCCGCCGGGCCGGTACCACGTGAGCATCGTCCGCGACGGTGCACGGATCCTCGACGGCTGGTGGAACGACGCGGACGTGGCGGAGCGGAAGCGGGCGGGCTACGCCCGGGAGCAGCCGGGCGCCGAGGTGACGCTGACGGAGTGGGACGGCGGCCGGGAGTGGCCGCTCACTCCTCCGGCTTCGGCGGATGCCGGACAAGCTGGCGCAGCACCTTCTCGACCTCGTACCGGTTGAGCTCGTGCTCGGCGGCGTACTCGGTGACGGCGGCCTGCACCCGGGCCGCGGCCTCGAACCACACCTCGCGCTGCGCGGCGCGCTCGTCAGCGTCGAGGTGTTCCAACTTGCGGCCCTCATCGTCGGCCGCGCGCTGCAATTCGATCAGGCTGTCGGGCAGATCCACGAGCGGATCCTATGACCTACGGCCGAGCGCTCCCCGCATCGCCGTTCGCGCCGTTCACTGTGTCCGCACCGGGCGGGTTCGGCCCGGCGATCATAACCTTCGCAAGCTCCGCGACCACCTCCGCCCGCTGCTCGACGCTCAGGTTCGAGTCGGCGATCAGCCGCTCCGCCGCGAGGTAGCGCGAGAACTCCAGCGGCTGGTCGAAGTACGCACGCAGGTGACCAGCCGCGGCTTCTTGTGACCGGACAAAGGTACGACTCACGTATCCGGCAAGGGCCGCGGCCACCGCGCCCATCCCGCCGGCGACGATCGCACCGGCCGTGGTGCTCGCCTGAAGCGCGACAACTACGAAGGCAACGAGGAGGGCGAACCCGAGGACCATGGCGACTTGGGCGTTGCGGAATGACCGCGACGCCTGCCCGGTGGCTATCTCGTGGTACAGGTCGATCCGACTGTGAGTGACCGCCCACAGCTGAGATAGGCCGAGACGCGAGGGGTGGGCGAGCCCGACCAGTGGATCACCCCCACCTTCGTCGGCAGGAGCAGCTCCTCCCGGTTCGGAGCCGGAGCCCTGGCCAGAGCTTCGGCCGTAGTCAACCTCTTGAACGGTGGCGCCGTGAATCACGATGTTCGAGACATGGACTGCTCGCTCCAGGTCTTGCTCAGCAGCACGGACCCGCGCTCGGCTACGCCTCATCCGCTCGGTCTCTTGGGTTGCAAGCGTTGCCGACCATGCGCCTCCGACCGCGCCCAGGAGACCCACCAGGGCAGCTAGGAGGATCGACCAAGGCGATTCGGAATCCGAGGTCCACTCGTTGATGGCAAGAGAGACGGCCGCCCCGATCATCAGGAATCCGAGCAGCGTGAGCCAATGACGCCAGCGCCGCGAGGTAGGTTCACTGACTTCGGGTTCGCGCGCGTTGTGATCCTCGCTCATGACAAGCGATCTTGCAGGGTCCCTCACGCCTCGTCCAGCGACAACGGAGAACTGGCCGGTCGTCAACCACTTGGATCCACTCTCCCCATGCGAGAAGTCCTTACCCTGCCTCCTCATCGAGGATCTGACGGACGCGGCCGAAGCTGATCACCATCTCCTTGGCGATCTCACGGAGTGTCATCCCGCCCTCGCGCATCTCCTGGACCACCCGCTCTTCACGGCAGCCGGCGCCCGTCCACGGAGGGCCAAGGCGAGCAGACAGCTTGCGCGTCAGGCTGGCGTTCCACACCTCTGACAGGGGACGTAGCCGACTCCCTCGGCGTCGCCGCGCAGATCCAGCTGGCATCCTCGAGGCGCCGCCCCTCGCCATCGGCCAGGCCGCAGTGCTCGTCCCCGTGATACACGCGGCGGCTCCCCGGGGCGCTGGCGCGGACGAGGACAGCCGACTCGCCGGAGCAGTCGACGCCTTCGTCGGCGTAGCACTCTCACATGTACTCGCCGGCATCCTCCGCTCCATGGCCGTCCAGGTACCGCAGCTCTCTACCGCGCTCCGCCATCGTCCGACACCGTCTTGGGCCGGGTGGTTCCGGACCCCTTGTAGCCACGGAACACGTCCTGCAAGGTACTGAGTTTGATGCCGAGGCGGTCGGCGATCTGGCGATTCGACAGACCTTGACCGTCGTCCCACAGCTCGCGGATCAGCGCGCTGCGCTCCTGCCACCACTCCCGGTTGCGCTTGACCTGGTCGGCCATGATCTGGCTCTTGGCCCGCACGCGCTCCTCGCGGTCCGCGATCTGCTCGACCGCTTCCAGGGGCTCTCGTGGAGGCGCTCCTGTCCGGCCTCGCGCCCGCCACCACCACCGACACGCCATGGCTCTGGGCTCTCGAGCCTGCAGGTGACACGCGGCCGACCTGGGGCAGGTGGCTCTGGTTCCTGCCGGTGGCCACCCTCGATTCCGGGTGGCGCCTGATCCACGACGCCGTCCGGGGCAGCCAACTCGGTCCCATCGCCAAGGCCGGCGCCGGCACCTTGGCCAATGGCGCCCGGGGGAGACGACCCCCGCCGCGTCATCTGCATCTACACCGCCGACCAACACGAGCGCAGGGCGAATAAGGCGGAAGCAGAACGCGTCATGCTCGCCCTACGCCGCCTCGGCGTATCGCACCGCCTCGCCTACAAGACCAACGAGACCACAGACGCCGCAATCTACGGAGACGGCGCAGCCACCTACGTGTCCCCCACAGCCACCACCAAGATGATTGACCGCGCCGCCCCCCGATCGGCGGCCCGCCGCAAGAAGGTGCGCCAGCGCCGATAACCGGCCACTCAACAGACGTACACGTTGGCCGGTAGGGCGCCGTCGAGTTGATCGTCCGGTTCGCACCTGCTGCAGGGCCACCATGACGGCGACGACCTGCATTCCATGCGGACACAGAGCCATGGCGACCGGGGGTGCAGTCGAGCAAAAGGCTGCAGCCCAGTGAACCAGGCGGCAGCCCCAATCCCCATCACCGGACTGGGTATCTTCCGGTACGTCGTCGAGTGCACAAGCGCCTGAATGCACGGCTTCCGGCGTTTGCGCATCCGCTGGAAACGACGCGACGGCATCCGCGACGTCTTCCCCGGCCTCGCCGCCTGCCTCATCACTCACCGGAACGTGCAACGCCTCTGTTAGGACCTCTTGATCCGCCGCCGACACGTGGCGCGAAAAGCTCCTCGGGCCATGGCCAGGGACAGAGCAGGCGCTTAGAAGGCGCGTGCTCTATCCACTGAGCTACGGGGGTTACCTGCGTAAACGCAGTCCTCCATGCGCTCGTCCCGCGATCTTGTGGGACGTATGTGGGATCTGGAGATCCCTGGGAACCGTGGGACACGGGTGTCTCTCGGTGGCCCGGACGTAGCCTCTCACACCATCTTCACACTCCCGAAGCCCCTCGTGGAAACAACCCTGACCCGGTTCGGCGTTGGTGATCTCCAGAGCGAGGAGGGGAAGGTGTCGGGGCTGAGGCTGTTCCACACGACGAATAGCGGCGTGACTGAGGTCACGCCGCGTTTGTCGGCTGTCGAGGCGGATGTTCAGGATCTCGTCGAGGCGAACATGGAGGCGATGCTGGGGGTCACGTTTCTCGCGAGCGAGTACGTGATCGACTGCGTCGACGGCGGTCGTATCGATTCGCTGGGGCTCGACGAAAACGGCGCGCCCGTGATCGTGGAGTACAAGCGGGGCACGGACGCGGGTGTTGTCAACCAGGGCCTCTTCTATATGGCCTGGCTGATGAGCCACAAGGACGCCTTCCGGAGTCTGGTCCGCGACCGGCTCGGGGTGACGGCCGCGTCCCGGATTCTGTGGAGCGCACCGCGGCTGATCTGCGTGGCCGGCGACTTCACCCGCTACGACGCGCACGCCGTCCGCGAGCACCGGCGCTCGATCGACCTGGTCCGCTACCGGTACTTCGGCAGCGACCACTTCGGCCTTGAGACCGTGTCCTCGGTCACCGGGCACTCGGCTGAGGCCAAGCGGGTACGCCGCCGCACGCCAGGTCTTCAGGTTCGGCAGCAGGGCGGAGCGATGGGCGAGCTGGCGGCAGCGGTCGACGAGGTCCTCGTCGGTCTGGGCGACGGCGTCACTCGGGTGCAGCGCAAGCAGTACCGCGCCTATCAGCGGCTGCGGAACTTCGCGTGCCTCATCCCGCCCCAGCAAACCAAGGTGCTGGTCTACCTGAAAGCGGATCCGACGGCCGTGGGCCTGGTGCCCGGTTTTACCCGGGACGTGACCGGGCTCGGACACCATGGCACAGGAGACCTGGAGGTCCAGCTGCGCAACGAGCGGGACCTGGAGCGAGCCCAGGACCTGTTCCGGTTGAGCTACGCCGCGGCGTGATGGAGCAGGGCCGGGCATTGCGTCTCGCGTGGCGGTGACGTCATGGATCGTCGCAGTGCTGCCTTTCGACGGGCGGTCAGGAAGTGGCGGTGGAGCTACAAGTATTCGGCGGATCCCCGGTTTCGGTAGCCGGGGACCCGTCGCTATATTGCCGCCGCCTTCTCGCATGGTTCTGAATGGACTGCTATTCCTCTCGGCCCTCTGCTGGCGTCGGCTTCCGGTGCCGGCCCCGGCCTTTCCCCAGCGCGGGACGATCCCATTCGGTGGGCTTTGGTTCGGCCGGCTGCATTGGGTACAGAAGGGTCTTGGCCTCGGTGAGATTGCTGACCAGGGCGACCGTCTCCCACTCGGTTCCGTTCCACTCCTGGATCGCGCGTGGTGCGTCGGGGTCGACGTGTTGCCCGCGGTGCGGACCTTCGGTCAACGGCACCGCGCGGCGCTTGCCCTTCGAGGTGTGTCGACGTTCCTCGCGGCGGCGTGCCCAGTCCTCCAGCGGCTCCTGTTCATCGTGCATCTCAGCATCGTGGCGCAGGCGTGGTTGCTGTGGCCACCGGCTTGGCCGGACGCCACCGCGACCCAGCCGAACCGGGGCATGCACCTTGCTGCCCTCACCGCTCTCGCCCTGCACGCCAGGGCGTGGGGCTCGTGTATCGCACCCTGTCGCCAGGCAGACCGAGGAGATCGCCGGGCCAGCGCACCAGTGACAGCTAAACAACCTCGCGCCCGCGGGCGGAGCACGACGCCACGTTCTGCGTGTGCCGCCCGGTGCTGCGCGGGCCCTCGCCCGACCGCGGCTGCAGACGCCTTCGGCGCGCCCGCCGAGGACTGACGCGCGGTCGTGCTCGAGACGAGGGTGCCGTACCGGAGGTTCGAGAGCGGGCTCGCGCTGTCGCTGCAGACGGTGGACGTCGAGGCGGGGTACTCAGGGAGAGGAACCGGGCCTGCAAGGAGACGGGTTAGCCTCACTGGGTGACGTCGGCGCGTAGCTCGTGGCGTCCTGGTTGCCCCTGGGCTACGCCCTCGTACGGTCCCGCCATGACCACCAGGAAGATCACCTCTGACCCCATCGCGGAACCCGTTGTGCCGCCCGCAACAGAGTCGGCCGACCGCACTCAAGCGGTCGGCGATGGCGATACGAAGGAAGCGGCGCACGACCATGCCAGCGCAGTGTGTACCGTCTGCGGCCCGGTGATTCAAAACGAGCTGGTACGCGCCACGTCGATCTACGGTGCCGTGCAGCTCATGACTGCGTACGGCGACCGCTGGGACTGCGTCTGGCAGTCGCTCCCGGACCGGCGGGACGCAGTGATCGTCCTGTCGAGCATCGCGGAGCAGCTGTGCCAGGAGATGGCGGCTGTTCGGCAGACGTCAGTCGAGGCCGAGTGGGGCCGACTGGCTGCTGATCAGCTGCGTGACATGGCCAGCTTCCAGCCGGCGGATCCGGAGAAGGCTGCCCCGAGCGTCGTGCGGCAGGCCGAGAAGGCAGCCGCGGCAGCGCGTCCGACGTCAGTCTAGGGCGCGTGTCTAGATACCCTGACAGGTTGATCGAGTTGCAACGCGCGGCCGATGACGTGGGTCGCTCACTGGGGCACCTGGACGCCGAGGAGCGCGCGGCGCACCGCGAGGTGTGGTTCGAGGCCGCTGCCAAGGTGCGGGCTGCCGTGACCGAATACCCAACCGAGCGCGAGCTCAACCGACACCCCTGATGTAGCGGCCGGCGAGATGTCAGCGATTCACCTGAGGGAGTCCGGCGGTGATCGCGGGCTGGTTACATCTGCCCGCGATCACCAGGCCGTCGCCCAACTAGGTACAGGAGAGCACGGTGCCGCTCGACTAATCATGAGAAGGTGCTGCGCGCTTCGTGCCGCTACCAGTCGGCCACGGCCCGCAGGACCACGGCGTCCGAGGTGCGCGCGTACTCCCACGAGTACAGGTGGTATGTCGCCTTGGGCTCATCAAGCTGGTGATGCGACCGCAGCGCACAGACGGGCAGCTCGCTTTCTTCGACCCTGCCCGGCCACTCCTCCGGGGCCGGCGCACCGTCCTGTCGGCGGTTTGGATTTCTCACCACCAGACCGGTGACCCACCCGGAAGGTGCACCGCCGGATCCCGCCCCTTCCCAGGATTCGTCGCTGTGCGAAACGAGGTAACTGACGACCTCCAGCGGCACCTTCTGAACAAGGCGATGCCGAATGAGGGCCGGGCTGGTCAGCGGACGGAAGTAGCTGAACTCCGCGGCGTCGAACTGCTCGAACAAATGCCGGATCGGCTGGAGGGCCACGGGGATTCCCGGCAGCTGGAACGACAAGTGGCAGTGGCAGATCGACCGGGAGGGGTGGTTCGCGATGCTGGCGGTGAGGGTGTAGAAGCCTCCGCCTTGGCAGGTATCGAAGTAGACGATCTGTTCGGTGTGGTGTGCCTTGTCCAGGCTCTCTTCGCGCTTCCTCCACGCACGCAGCGCCTCAACGAACTCCCGGGTGCCGGCGCCGTGCCAGTTCACTCCGGACTGCTGGATGTTCCATCGCGGCTCGCCGCTGTTCCACCCCATGGAATCCAGCCCGCACAGCAGCTCCACAAGGCCGTCTTCGTTGAACACGCTGACTTGCGCGTCGAGGGAGACACCGCTGCCGATCCCGAACGCCCAGTCCACGTCGGGTAGCTCCTGTACGAAGACGAATTCCCCGAAGCCGCCCCCGGACGTGACGTAGGGCAGCGGCTGCAGGTCGATGCCGAGCAGCCGCGCCTCAGCGCTCGGCAGGTCTCTGGCCGGACGGCGCCGACGCCGGGGCTTCGGTGCAGCGGCGAGGTGCACGCGGCCGTGGGTGATGAGTTCCTCCCGCTTCACCTGCAGGTGGTTGACCAGCGACCTTGGTGTGCGCAGGACTTGGGTCAGCTCCTCTTCGCCGAACAGCAGGATGGGCCCCCGGTCCCGGCGCACTCGCAGATCTTCGATCGCCGATTCGGTGAAGCCGTTCACGCTGATGATGACGCCAAGGACAGAAGAGGAGGCGGCCCGGTCCAACCGTGACCGGACAGAATCGAATACGTCGGCGTCGGTCGGCCCGCTGTGCCATTTGGCCTCGATCAAGTACCACACGTCCCCGTAGCGGGCCACCAGGTCCGTCTGCCGCGGTTTCGCGATCGATGCATTGCGGTCAACCCGGAAGTGCGCCCGCCGGAACAACTCCTCCAACAGCACCTCCAACTGATAGCCCCGCCTGTGCGCGGACGACAGCGATCCCAGCCGATGGAACTCTGCGAGCAGCGACGGCCCTCCCGCCCTGACGTGTTGCCCCTCACCGGACACCATCGGCTCCCTCCCTCTCCCAGTGCTCAACGACGGACTCTCTCAGTTCCACCGCCGGGTCAGGGGCAGTTCTGGAGGGCTCGTGAGCAGCGTGACCTTCTCCGCCAGCACCGAAAAAGCCAGGCTCGTTCGCATTGCGGGCCACTGCCGGATTCCCCCGTTCTCTGCCACCATCTGCCCATGGTTGGCAGCAGAAATCGTTCAGCGCTTCGCGCTCTGCTCGACACCGCCGTCGCGCCCCTCAGCGACCTGACACACAGGGTGCTGAGCCAGACCATCGAGCAACTGGGCATGCCAGCGATTCCTGAGGACGCCGGCAGCAAGCGGCAGCGGGTTGAACAGAGCCTCCAGCAGGTACCCGACGCTGAACTGCCGCGACTGGCTCAACGCGTCCTACAGCAGCAAGACTTCCCCTTCCCTGTGCGCCCACCGCTCCGACATCGGCTTGAAGATCTGCTGTGGGAAGAGGCCGCACCACCCGACATACCCAAGAAGGCCCGCCGTGAACTGGCGCGCGCTCTGCATCTCCCGGAGCTCACCCAGCACCGTGACCGCTTCCTGCAGCTACTCGATCGCCTCTGGGTGATCGAGGGGCCGGACCTCTCCTTCAACGAGCTCAGCGCGCTGCTGCTGAACGGGACGCGGCCGGTGACGCTGAAGGACCTCATCGAGAAGCACGTCTTCCGCAACAAGGAGGACTGGTCGGCTGAGCAGCTCTTCGAGAGCCTTGGCGCGTTCGAGGCAGGGAACGCCAGGTTTGCCCACTTCCTGGAAGGACTTGTCTCGGCGGACGTTCTCCTGGACGAGCACCTGCAGGAGAAGACAGTCAGCACGATCAACGATCACATCCGCGCTCATGGGATCGAGTTGCGGCAGACAGGCAGCGATGGCGGCTATCCGCTGTTCACCCTGGTCTCGACGCGCCTGCACAGCAGCCGGAAGCCAAAGAACATCATCTTTGCCTCCCTGGGAAAGCCCGATATTCGTTTCCGATCCTCGGTGGACAACGACATCGAGATCGTCGGCGGGCGACCGGGCGCCACCCTTGTCTATGACCGGGAGATCCCTGCCGAAGGTCTGCGCTGGCGCGACCTGCACAGCTGGTGGCAGGACACCCACAAGTACAGCAGCGAGAGCGACGCCGGTGAAGATCTCTACCAGCGGCTCCTCAGGAGCCTGCCGGGCAACTCGGCCGGTCAGAGGAATCTCTTCACGGCTTACCGCACGGCTCGACCATTCTGCGCGGATGACCTTGCTCTCCTACCCGAGGTATGGCTGCACTGGGATCCCAAGACCGTCAAGGAACGCGGCCCCGAAGCGTTGCTGCGCTCCCGCATGGACTTTCTGCTGTTGCTGCCGTTCGGGCAGCGTGTCGTCCTGGAGGTCGACGGAGTGCAGCACTACACGCGCGACGACGGCCGCACTCCCGACACGGCCAGATACGCGGACATGGTCGCCGCCGACCGGGATCTCAAGCTCAGGGGGTATGAGGTCTTCCGCTTCGGCCACGACGAACTGAAACGGCCCGAGGACGCCAAGAGACTTCTGCTCCAGTTCATCCCGGACATGTTCAGCCGGTTCAAACTCTGACACCACGTAGCCCCCACGCCTGCTGCGGCACCCCAACTGCCAGAAAGGCCACCCGGATCGCCGCCGGGGGGGCGGGCCAATTGGTAGGTGTCGGAAGGGGTTTGACGTCCGCTGGCTGTCAGAGTCGTGTGGCATCCTCACCTGCCATGATCGTGGTCAACAGGATCCGTCGAGTGCGCGGTGCTCGCGCCAGGCGACGGATGGACAGGCAAGTTGCGGACCTGCGTGCGGCGCTCGATCGCCTCGGATATGACTGGTGGCCGATACCCCTTGCATTCCGCGTGGCCCTACGAAGGCACGATGCCGCCGGCTGGGGCTGGTTCATCAACCTGGAAGCTTTCGTGCTTCTCGCGTGCCTGTTCCTGAGCTATGAGGCGATGGCTAACTGGAAGGAGGAGCTGCTCCAGGGCCCAGCCATCTTGGCCTTCTATGCAGGATCTATGGTTCTGGCGGCTGTCGCCGGCTTGACCATGCGCTCAGCGCGAGCGACACGACGCAATCGCCTGGTCTGGCTCTGTGCCGGTGTGATCGAGAGGTGCGCTGAAGCTCACAGGCGAGGTGGAGAGCGTCGACGAGAGGCCATGAACGAGGCGTCAACGGCCCTCCGGAGGCTGGAGGGCGAGGTGCTGACGGCGTATCGCAGGGCCGGTTCGGTGTCGTCCTTCTCGCCTCCAAACGCGGAACTGCGGCGCCACGCGGGGCGGGTGGTGGCCAAGCTCCGCACTGTTGAGGCCAAGTTGCATGGCGATCATCCGCAGCAGGCGTTGGAGGAGTTAGCGGGGTTGGCCGCAACGATCGCAGAGCAGTACACCGATAACAAGATCGGTACTCTGCTGCCAGTCGCGTCAGTAGCGGGCTTGGAGCCCGTGCGTGATCGTGAGCCGATACTCGTGGGCGTCACTGTCGTGTTGATTGCTGGGGGTGCTGTTGCAGTCTCCCTGCTGGATTTGCCCGACGTGGCTTCAGCGGCTGTGAGCGTCGCGGTGGCGATACTGGTCCTGCTGATTCTGTTCGGGCGGCGCTGGCACCGGTACCTCCCGATTGCCGAACTCTTCAAACCCGGGCCTTGACCGCACGCTCGTCGTCGCATGGCCGGCAGGTCTGCATGGTGCTTGTTGTGCGGTGCGAGCAGTGGTGCCGCCGCCTGACGTTACCGTGGCCGAGTACCGTCGGCGTTCGGGGCTTGCGCCGCGCGGATGCTGGTGCTGGTGCGGCTCAGGGTGTTCGGCCCTTTGGGACGGCAGGATGTTGGCTTCTGAGCGAGCCCGCGGGCCATTTCGAAGGCCACGTCGTGAATCAATGGGGCCGTGGCGCGCGTCGAGAAGTGCAGCGCCCATCCGGGGTTGTCGGCGTTTCCGCCGCCCCAGAAGGACCAGGTGGGCTGGTCAGATTGCTGGAAATTTGTGGCGAAGGCATCGAACTGGGCGCCTGCGGGGTGATCACTTTGTGTCTCCCACCGGATGACGCGGCCGTCGGTGGTGTGCTGCCATCCGGCGTCGAACAACGGGCGAGTGGCCTCCCAGACAGTAGCTTCCGAGATGTTGTTGCCCTCGGCGATCTCGGCTGTATCCGTGGCGTCGAGGGAGTTGAGGAGCGTACGTACGATCTCGACAGGGGTGGTGGCGGTCGCGGTGGCGTGCCACAGGCGCTCGCCGACCGGGCTCTCGTACGCCGCGACCTTCCACTGGGTATCGCCGGGGTCAGCTTCGTGGACGAACTCGGCGCGCAGGACGAGGGATTCGTGGACGGCATGCGTGGTGTCGTCCGACCAGGTCCGCCATTTCTCCCACGCTCCGTGCGACTCGAGGAAGTCGTTCAGGAGTGTCTCGTGATCGTCAGTGCCGTCTGCTTCATTCTCAGCGGAGTTGGTCGTGCCC